>CAITPB010000115.1 GCA_903894145.1 Candidatus Firestoneibacteriota bacterium
CGGCTTCAAAGAAATACGCCTGCCTTTCGCGAGAGGTTCGAAAGCGGCAAAAGAGATTTCCCCCGAAAGTTCCCCGGAACACTCGGCAAAACTGCAGGATTTCAGAAAATCCGCATCGCTGCCTTCATGATAAACCTCGGCAAGATTTTTCCCTTCCCTGACATACTTTGTCACCTCAAGCTCAACAATTCCGCCGTTAATGTGCGAATTCCTTCCATAGTAAAACTGTTTACCGTTCAGAAAAAGGCTTTTGTTCTCGTAATCCTTTACCATGAACCTGGTGAAATATCTCTTACCCTTCACGCCTGAAAATGAAGCCTCGGCCTTCAGGAATTTCCTTTTTGAAGGCGGTTCGTTCGGCCAGACTTTAAGGAGCTCGCCGCCGCACCCGTAAACCTCGCGGTCCCGCGCCCTGTCAGGCACGAACCTAAAACTTTCCGCTGCCTTTACAGTCCATACGGGATTTATCGCTTTCGCTTCGGTAAAAACCGGCCCAAATATGCCCTTTAATTCGCCCACGCTCAGGGAATAGTTGAATCTCCCCATATTATCAACAAGGAAGAGCAATTCATTGTCCCCCTTTTTAAAGTTCACGCGTATCGGATTTTTATCCGCGCCCCGGCCGAAGGTCCCCCTGTACTCTCCGTTCGCAAAGACCTTAATCCGGTCACCGTACTTTGTGAAATAGAGCGCCGCCTCTTTGGCTTCTTTTGAGCAAAAGCGCGCCCTGTAAAGCCCGTACCCCGTGTATCTTCCGAGTTTTTCAAAAGGTTCAAACTTTGAAAGCCTGCGCCAGCCGCCTACAACCGGGTTTGCCGCTTTCCAGCCCGAGAGTTTTGGCAGGGCAGGCAGGCGGCGCGGCGGCATGGACCGCGATATTTTCGGAACCTTAAGCCCCTGCATTGCGTAGTTTATCCTGCTGAATTCAACGAACTTCGCGGTTAGTTGTCCGGTTTCCGACAGGGGCGCGTCGTAATCGTACGATGCCGTCATAAATACGCGATCATTGCCCACCGTGCGTCCGCCCCAGAATCCGAAATTGGTCCCTCCGTGAAACATGTATTGAATATACATTCCGCCAACCCCGGCAATCTCCCTCAACCTGCGGGCCATGGTTTTGGTATCCCTCGTGTTGTGCCCCTTTCCCCAGGAGTCGAACCAACCGGTCCAATATTCAGACACAAGAAATGGCGCTTTGGGATAGGCTTTACGGTAGGCTTTGGCGGTCCTGGCAAAACCCTCGCTGTTGTTGTGAGTTTGAAGCACGCCCTTGACCGGCTGGGCCATATGGTCGCAGGAACTAAGCGGCACAGTAATGCCGCGCGCCCGCATATCATCCCTGAGGTATTCCATATACTTTTTCCCGCCGGCGCGCTTCGGGAAAAGATACTCGTTCTCTATCTGGACCATTATCACATTTCCGCCCTTGCCGTACTGGTGCTTCTCAATTACCGGTATGCACCTGTCAAAGAATTTTCCTACGGCTGAAAGATAAGGCTTGTTGTAGGACCTGAGTTTAATTCCGGGCTTTACATTGAGCCACGCCGGAAAGCCTCCGTTGTCCCATTCCGCGCAGATAAAGGGGCCAGGCCGGGCGATAATACACATTCCCGCCCGCTCGCACTCCGAAAAGAACGCGTCAATGTCGAGCATGCCGGAGAAATCGAAACGGCCCTCTTCATATTCATGCGCGTTCCAGGCGAAGTAGGTTTCAATTGTATTGAGGCCGGAGAGCTTCGCCTTCTCAATGCGGTCCCGCCATAACTCACGCGGTATCCTGAAATAATGCATTGCTCCCGCCGCGATACGAACCTTCTTCCCGCCAATAAAAAAGAATTTACTATTATAACTAATTTCTGACATTTAACCCTCCGGGGCCGCGAGGCCTTACTAAAACTGGTATTGTTTATAAGCCACACTTCGTGCGACTTGCTCTGTAATGTTCTTAACGTTACTAACGTTCATAACGTAATTCAAAACAGAGGCTTATTCATCTCACTTGAATTTTCAGGCATTAGAGGCTTTACGTTAAGAACGTTAAGAACGTTACGAACGTTATGAACGTTACAAACGCCCATGTTATTGTTTTAACTGATTCTTTATCATTACAACCGCATCTTCCCCGTTATCCGCGTAATATTTCTTTCTCATTGCTATTACTTGAAATCCGAATTTGCCGTAGAGCTCCTGCGCCGGAATGTTTCCGGCCCTTACTTCAAGCGTTGCGAAAGTCGCGCCGAGAGAAGCGCCGAGCGCGATTATTCCTTCCAGTAATTCGGCTCCGTATCCCTTTCTGCGTTCTTCCGGAAGGACAGCGATATTCACAATATTCATTTCATCCTGCAAAAGCCAGAATCCGGCGAAACCCAGGACTTTTCCGGATTCTACAGCGAGCAGATAATGAGCCGCCGGGTTTTTCAGGTCTTTGTAAAACAGCTCCCTGGACCACGGGAGCGTCGAAGAGGCTTTGTCTATGAAAGTCATTTCGTCCAGCCGGTTTTCTTCTGGCTTAATAAGTTCAGCCATTCTTCCTGCCCAATTCGGCGTCCGAACTTCTAAGGTACATCGGAAGAAGCTCTCCGAAACTCCCCGCCAGGCCCTCGCTTATCAATCCGGAGCCAAGCACCGCGGTTGCAACGGCCGAAGGCATTCTAAGATTTTCCGGGGCTTCCTCCGCGCCTTTAATGGCAGAAGAGAATACTCCTCCGAATTTCGAGAAAGCGTCTCCCTGAAATATTACAGTACCTGCGCCAAACTGCAGGATTTTTTCCGAGGCGGCGGCAGCCGAAGCATTGGTTTCCTGGGTGAGTTTTAACAGGTTCTTTCCGTTTTTTGCGTATAGAGCGAAGAATACTTCATTCTTTTTGCCGTCAAGAGCGGGACAAATAAGCTCGTCGTAGGTTTTAGAAACCCCTTCCGCCGCCAGTATCTTTCCTGCGGTTCCGTTCATTCGCAGAGCCAGAGCGTCAAGCGAGGAAACACCTGCTATTGGCAGCCCTAAGGAGAAAGCAAGCCCTTTAGCGAAACTGAGCCCTACTCGAAGGCCTGTAAAGGAACCGGGCCCCTTTGAAACGGCTATGCCGGAAAGTTCTTCAAGACGGGTTTTAGCTCTTTTTAGGACGGTTTCGACATTTTGCGCCAGGCGGGATGAATGCGTGAGACCTTCATCGGCTGTAATTTCAGCAAGCACCTTGCCGTCTTTTACTATTGCCGTGCTGTTCAGGCGCGTGACCGTATCAATGCCAAGAATTGTCATTTGTTTCGATTCTCTTCAGCCCCGGGCCCGGTAAAGCGAAAAACGACTTCCCCTTTCTTCACAAGCCCGAGTTCTTCCCTGGCTATGCGCTCAACGGCTTTTAGATCCTGTTTCAACGCGGCTCTTTCAGCGTCTGTCCGGTTGTGTTCGGTTTCAAGTTTATCTATTTCTTTCCCGAGACTTGCTGCCTCTGATTTCATCCTGACAAGGTGCAATAAACCGCGGTTGCCGGCTACAAACATATAGGCGCAGACCAAAAGAACAACCCAGCGAATAATTTTTCTTTTTAGCGCTTTTTCAGGAGTGTTGTCTATGCGTATCTTGCTCTTTCCTCCCATTCTAATATTGAGCATGCGGTTCTTATCCATCATATTGCCCCTATGAACTTCGCGCCTGCCTTTCTCAGCGCTTTTAGTTTAGCCGCGGAATCTGACTCGGTATAGCACCTGACGAGCGGCTCTGTGCCGGAGAGCCTTATCATAAGCCAGCTTCCGCCCTTTAGCAGGAATTTAAAACCATCGGAGGTATTGATCTTCGACACTTCGAATTCCCCAAAAGCTTTCGGAGGATCGTCCCTTAGTTTTTCGATAAGGCGCGTTTTCGAGCTTTCCGCAAGCCTTATATTATCCCTGCCCGTGGTCACATAACCGACTTCTTTGTATATTCCCTTCAGGATATCCCCGAAACTCTTCTTCTCGGAGGCGGCCATCTCCAGCATAAGCATGCAGGCAAGTATACCGTCCTTCTCCGGGACGTGCCCGAGAACAGTCAAACCGCCGCTCTCTTCCCCGCCGATAATCATCGGTTCCTTTACCATTATCTCTCCGATATACTTAAAGCCAACCGGGGTTTCCCTGACAGGTATGCCGTACTTTACGGCAATCCTGTCGATAAGGTGCGTTGTTGCGACTGACCTGACTACACAGCCTTTCCAGCCGCGGCTCTTTTTAAGATAAAGCAGCAGCATGGAGAGAACCTCGTTTGGGGTAAGGAAAGTCCCGTCCCGGTCCATTATTCCAAACCTGTCGGCGTCGCCGTCCGTGGACAGTCCAAGCGTGAGTTTTTGGGCCCTAATGGCAGAAATCAGTTCTTTGAGTTTCCCGGGGGCCGGTTCCGGGGAACTGCCGCCGAACATAGCATCGCGGTAATCGTGAAAAACCGTTACTTTGCTGCAGCATTCACGGAGCAAAACATCAAGATATCCTCTGCCGGTCCCGTAAAGGGGGTCCATCCCTGCCTTAATTCCTGATTTTTTGATGAGCTTCAAGTCCACTTTGTTCCGGATATCTTTAAGGTAATCCTCGCGAAAATCCGCCATTTCAATTCTTGAACTGTCTCCCGTCATTGCCCTTATACCGGGGTTGTTTGCGAGCGTCTCAAGGATCTTTGTGGTTTCCGGAAGCGCCGGCCCTCCCCAGGAGGGCGAGAATTTAATGCCGTTATAGTCGGGCGGGTTATGGCTGGCAGTGATATTGATGCCGCCCGCGAACTTCTTCTTTATTATTTCATACGAGATAACGGGAGTTGGCGTGTCCCTCTTGGTGAGCACAGCCCTTATGCCGTTGGAGGATATTACTTCGGCGCAGGCAAGAGCGTATTTCTCGGAAAGAAACCTTGTGTCATAGCCGACAATCAGGCCGTTCTTCAGAAAGCCCTTTTCTTTTGTCTTCGCGTAAACCGAGATCGCCTGAGCGGCTTTCCTGACGCCGTCAAAAGTAAAATCGTCGCTTATGACTCCTCTCCATCCTGATGTCCCGAACTTAATTACCAATGCTTCCTCCGGTGAAAGGTTACGCTTTCTGCCACTTCCTGACCATCTCGGAATATTTTTCAATGAGTTTTTTTGCGGCTTCTTCTGTCTTTGCTTCCGCGTTAACATGGAAGAGCGGGCGCTCCCCGTCTGGAATAATAATAACCCAGCCTTCCTTTTCCCTTATCTTTATGCCGTCCAGAAGTTCGGCGTCGTGATCCTTGGCATACTCGATAATGTTCCTCATTACCGTACCCTTGAACTCCCACTGACTCGCCACGTGAGCTCTTAGCATCTTCGTCTTCGGCAGCGAATCCAGCACCGTAGAAACCGTGCTGTCCAGTTTTGCGCAGGCCTCCATCAGCTTAACGACAGACATCATAGCGTCCTGGGCAGGCTGAAATTTTGGATAAATATATCCGCCTTTTCTTTCCCCCACCATTACGACTTTCCCTGCATGAGCCGCTTCCATCATTGAACGGAAGTTAGTCTTGGTCCGGAGCACCTTCCCCTTGAGTTTTTGTGCAAGTTCATCTATCGCCGAGGAAGCCGTCACCGGCACCGCCACCGTGCCTCCAGGATTCATCTTAAAAGCCATGTAGGACATCAGGCAGAGGGTATCGTCGCCGGACATCACGCGCCCCTTATCGTCCACAAGGAATATTTTTTCTGAACCCGCATCGAACATGAATCCAAAATCCGCTTTCAGCGTGGAAGTGATATTGCTGAGCTGGTTGATAGAGTAGCTGAAGTCGTTTGCCGTTTTGGTAAGTTTCTCCTCATCAAGGTAGGAATTTATTGCCACTATTTCGCAGCCGAGTTTTCCGAGCATCGCCGGGAAAACCGTTGACGCACTCCCGAAGGCGTAGTCCACAACCAGTTTGAATTTTCTTTTCCTGACAGCCTCCTGGTCAATCTGCCGCATAAAACCTTCGCGGTAGTGGTCCATGGCGTGGGACGGAAAGGAAATTTCGCCCACTTCGTTGTAGGGCGCCCGCCTGAAGTCCTCGCGGAAGAACAGCCCCTCTATGCTCTTTTCTTTTGATTTTGGCAGATCCATTCCGTTTTCGTCGAAGAACTTAATGTCTATCAGCTCCGGATCAAGTGGGGATTTCCTGACGTGCATCCCGCCAAAACAGCGCAGGGGTTTCACAACATACCTTGCCACCGGTATTGGGGTTACGCCGAGGTCCTGAACGTTTACACCGGAGGATAGCAGGCCTGTCATCATCGCGCGGTTCGTCATTCTGGAGATCCTGTGGTTGTCCCTTGAAGTCAGAACCACGCTTCCTTTTGCAAGCCCCGCTCCGTAGGCCGCTCCAAGTTTTGCCACGAATTCCGGAGTTATCTCAATGTTCGCAAGCCCTACCACGCCATAATCTCCGAATATGGTCCTGCTCCATTTCTCGCCCCAGATGAGGCTGGAGTTTAGTATGGCTCCGTCATCAACATTCTTGTGCGGCCAGAGTTTCACGCTGTTCTTTATTACAGCTTCTTTGCCCACCACGCAGTTATCGCCAATAACGGCGTTTGGCTCCACGGAGCTCTTCGCGCCAATCTCTACGGATTTGCAGATTATGCACTCGCGAAGCTGCGCGCCTGCTCCGATATACGCGTCATCCCATAGGACACTGTCTATTATCTTGGCGTCGGCTTCTACCACGCAGTTGTCGCCGATACTGGAATTGCTTACCTCGGCGTTAGCTTTAATCACGCAGTTCTTGCCGATGACTACGGGATTCTTCAAAGACGCCGTCGGGTGAATCTGCGTTTCCTCGCCGACCCAAATTCCTTTCCCGATCTTGTTCATCTTTTTTCCGGGCACTTCGACTTCCACTTTTCCGGCCATCACATCATAATGAGCGGTGCGGTATTCGGTCAAACTGCCGACGTCTTTCCAGTAGCCTGAAGCAATGTATCCAAATAGCGGAAGTTTCTTTTCCAGCAGGAGCGGGAAAAGGTTCTTCGAAAAGTCAAAGTTGGTTTCCTCGGGGATGAAGGACAGAACTTCGGGCTCAAGGATGTAAATTCCGGTGTTGATGGTATCGCTAAAAACCTCTCCCCAGGAAGGTTTCTCCAGGAATTTTACGATGCGCCCGTTCTTTTCGGTGATAACCACTCCGTATTGGAGCGGCTCATCCACTCTTGTGAGGACCATTGTGGCAAGGGCTTTCTTCTTCTTGTGGTATTCTATAGCTTTGGTGAGGTCGAAATCGGTAAGGACGTCTCCGCTTATTATCAGAAATGTTCCGTCATCAAGGTGCTTGCCTGCGGCCTTGACGGCGCCGGCCGTGCCAAGTTCGGTCTCGGTCCTTATATATGACATCTTAACCCCGAATTCCGAGCCGTCTCGGAAATAATCTGTTATGACTTCAGGCTGGAAGTAAAGAGCCGAGACTATATCGGTCAGCCCGTGTTTCTTGAGCAGGTCGATAATATGCTCCATCATGGGTTTGTTTGCAACAGTAGCGATGGGTTTCGGGATATTTGTCGTCAGCGGGCGCAGCCGCGTGCCAAAACCTCCGGCCATTATGACTGTCTTCATAGGCACCTCGTTTTGGAAGGTATCACGGCAAGAACCGGATTTTGCCGCTTACAAATTATATATCTAATAATGCGGCAAGTCAAGAAAAGACAAGGGTTTTTGCTTGAGAAATAAAGTCCCTTGCTGTACAATAACATAATGTAATCCTGTCACGGAGAAAAAATGAGAAATGGTCTTCCGCTCCTGCTTGTTGCATCTATATTTCTTGCTTCCTGCTCCGGGAATAACAAACCGGCAGCCGGCAGTCCGGATGCCGGACTCTCAGCCGCAAATCTTTCCACTCCCGAAAAAGCAGCCTCCCGTCCGAATACGGAAGTTAACGCCACAACCGTAATCAGCGGTGAACTAATGGAGTTGAAGGTGAAAGAACTTCACGTTGGAACAGGCTTTGACCTGTCCACCAGAAAGATTGCGGGAGAAAGCGACAAACTTCCCCCGGCCACAGTCAAGCTCTGGTGTTATACTATAATCACAGGGGCTTCAAGCGAAACGTTTATCAGGCATGTTTATTACTGTAAAGGCAGGCAGGTTGCAGACGTAAAGCTGGATGTGAAATACCCTGTATTCTCAACCTGGAGCTCCAAAACAATTTTGACTGAAGGGAAGGGCGCCTGGAAGATAAAGGTAATAGATTTTGACGGAAGGGTCATAGGCGAAAAGAGCTTTATCCTGGAATAATCCTTTCTATCCCGTGACGACTCCGGACCGGGACTTAGATTTATTTCGTTCGTGCCGTCCGAAAATAATACTCTCGCCTTCAGGACTCCGTATTTATTTTGCCCCGTTTTCCTCATTCAGCGTCGGATCAAACTCAAGCGTAATATCTTCCGTGCCTGTTCCGCTGCAAACAATCTTGCACTTTCCTGTTTCGCTGTTGTATGAAAACCTAAGTATCTTTCCGGACTTGTCTTTCAATTCACTTTCCGAGATATGGCGTGAATTGATTAGCTCATCCACTCCTGAGGGAATTGAACCGGTGGCCCGGTAATAACTGCGGATTTCTGATTGCAGGCGTAGCATCGAAGGAACCGGGCCTTGTTTCTCCTGCTTCCCGCTTCCTATCATAAAACCATAGATTGCTATGCCGAGTACAAGAAACAGCGCAAAGCCAATAAAGAATTTTTTCATTTAGGCCTCCGTATCATATTATTATAGCACATCAGGCGGAACGGATGCGCTTTACCTGATTCGCTGCCCCAAAGAGATAATCCTTACGGCCCGTTCAGCTGCGTCAGCCAACAAAGCCGGAGCATTCAAAATAGCGTCCTCCAGTTCCATGGGGCCGCTAACCAGAGTTGATATTCCCGATATCCCGGCACCATATATCTTCCCTGATACAACCCCTATCCCTCCGGCAATGCAAAGGACAGGAACACCGTACTTTTTCGCCAGGCGCGCGACACCTACAGGCGCTTTGCCGAAAATACTCTGGTCGTCAATCATGCCTTCTCCTGTGACCAAAAATGAAGCGCCCTTCAGCTCTTTACCCATACCTGAAAGGTTCATGACTATGTCAATTCCCGAGCCCATCCTGCCGCCAAGGAAGGCATATATTCCCGCTCCAATGCCTCCGGCCGCTCCTCCGCCCTTTAGCTTAAGGACATCAACGCCCAGATCCCTTTTGATAACACGCGCGTAATTGGCAAGCGCTCTTTCAAGTTTTTCCACCATTGCCGGAGTAGCGCCCTTCTGCGGGCCAAACATTCTGGAAGCCCCGGAACTTCCGAGCAGCAGGTTCTTAACATCCGAAGCTATCGTTATGTCCAGCGCTTTGAATCTGGCGGAAAGTTCAGGATTCTCCACGCGGGCCAGCTCAGACAGTCCGCTGCCCCCGAAGCCAATAGGCCTTCCCTTTCTGTTAACAAGCCTGAATCCCAGAGCCAGCAGCATTCCCGAACCGCCTTCGTTGGTTGCGCTGCCGCCTATGCCTAAAATTAGTTTTTTACACCCTTTATCAATTGCGCGGGCTATGAGTTCTCCGGTTCCGAAAGTTGTAGAAACCATAGGATTCCGTTCTTGTTTTCCGAGAAGCCTGAGTCCGCTTGCCTCTGCCATCTCAATAACACCTGTTTCTCCGTCTCCCAACAACGCATATCTGGCTTTTGTCTTTACGCCCAGAGGCCCGGTTACCGCTGCCGACAGCATGCGACCGCCGGTCGCGCGGGAAAGCACTTCCATCGTTCCGTCCCCTCCGTCAGCCAGCGGTTTTTTTATAATCCTTGCGCCTGAGTAAAACCTCCGGATGCCTCTCTCAATGGCATCGGCAGCTTCATAAGCGGTAAGGCTTCCTTTGAAAGCATTGGGCGCAATAATTATCTTCATATGGGTCTCCTCGGGTGGCGTGCCCTATTTTAGCAAAATTTACTCCAACAATAATAGGAATTTGTAAGCCTCGTTGTTTACGTTACAAACGTTATAAACCTTACGAACCTTATAAACTTTTGCTTTTTTATTTATTTGTATTTCCTTTTTTATTATGTTATTTTCCCCTATGGGCATTATTGTTTTTCTTTCTACAATCTCTTTGTACTTGCTCTCCCTTGCCCCGGGGATAGTCGCTGCCGGCGACAACGCGGAACTGATAACCTCAGCCTGGACGCTCGGCATCGCCCATCCTCCGGGCTACCCTCTATTCAGTTTCCTTGGAAGGCTGCTCTGTTTTCTCCCTATTTCGTCAATCGCGGCCAGGGTTAATCTAATGAGCGCTCTTTTTGGGGCGCTGACTGTTTACTTCCTTTATCTTTCAATTCTAAAACTGACACGGGACAAACCTGCATCAACTTTGGGAGCTTTGTCTTTCGCGTTTTCGCTTCTTTTCTGGAAATATTCTGTTATAGCCGAGGTTTTCACGCTCAACACCCTCTTCGCCGCGGCTATACTTTATCTGCTGTTGCTGTGGAAGGATTCAAAAAACGCGGCGCTGATTTCACTTTCTGCTTTTCTTTTCGGACTCGGGCTGACCAACCAGCAGACCCTGATATTCATTCTGCCGGCTGTTCTGCTCTTTATTTTTTCCGCGGGGCGCCCGGCGCTTTCCATTAAAACGCTTTTTATATCCTTCAGCCTGCTGCTTCTAGGCTTGCTGTTTTACATCTACCTGCCGCTTCGGGCAGCTGCAAATCCTCCCCTCAACTGGATGGATCCTCAAACAATTGAAGCCTTCAAGCGGGCAATTTTTAGAAACATTTACGGAGGCGTCTCACTCAATTTGTCACAGATATTCCAATATAAAAACAGCGTATTTTACGACTACTTGCTCAATCTTCTCTCCGCATTCACCTATTTAGGCGCCCTATTCATTGCAGCCGGAGTCTATTACCTTGCCAGGAAGAAAGACCTGCTCGTAATACCGGCGATGCTGTTCTCTGGCATCTTCTTCGTTCTGCTTCTGATCTGGGACAGGAATCCCGTCTTTTTTTCGATAGCGAGGCGGTTCTACATTCTATCTTTCTTCTTCGGAGCTGTGCTGCTTGGCTGCGGTGCATCAGTTTTGACTTCACGGATTCCGAAATTTGCGGGATACGCTCTCTTGTCCCTGCTTCTTTTCCCTCTAATATTTAATTATGGAACAATAGCCGGCGCCACTGACAACTTTCTGGAAGACTTTTGCAAGGATTCCCTGCGGTGCTGCAATAAAAAGCCGGTGCTCATAGTAAGCGGAGACTCCACTATTATGGGATTTGATTATCTGTCCTTCGTTGACGGGCGCCGGCCTGATGTTCTGGTATTATCGATCGAGAAATTGAGCCATAAATGGTATGTGGACACGCTGCGCAGGCGGGAGCCCGGCATTTCGCTTCCTTTCGAACGGATACAGATCAACCAAACACTTGAAGCTTTTATTTCCGGCAATCCCGGCAGAAACTTCTACACTCTCGGCATCCCCGGGAATAAGGCCGGCACAACTTATCTTCTGTACAACAGGCTGCTGGTGTCGGAAGCAAGACGGACTCCGCCTGACACCGGGGTTTTCAGCGAAATAGACGGACTCCGGCGCAAAGCGTCGGTTTTTTCCTACAGCGCAGACACCAACACCCCGGCGGATTTTCGTGAGGAACTTATTCTGTTTTGCGCCCGTACCCAGATGGAAGCCGGCTTCTTCTTTTACTCAAACGGAAGGATTAAAGAGGCGATACCTTTCTACGAACTTTCGCTAAAGATGGCGCCGCGCCTTCCGGATAGCAACAAACATCTTGGAAAACTCTATTTTGACCTGAAGGACCCTGCAAGAAGCAAAGAATACTTCGCAAGATACCTCTCGTATGACGTATCCCATGACCCCGACAGTAAGATAATGCGTGATTTTGTCAATTCAAAGTAAAATGCCGCCACCCTTGCAGGTTGCGGCATCTTAGAGTGCGAAGAGATTTTCAAAAGCTACTTTTTAATAGTCACTTTCTCCATTACAACTTTGTTCTTTGGCCTGTCGCCGGGAACTGTCTCCAGTTTCGAAATCTTGAGCACCAAATCCATTCCCTGGATTACCTTTCCGAAAACAGCGTGCTTATTATCAAGCCAGGGAGTCGGAACCACTGTTATAAAGAACTGGCTGCCGTTGGTATTCGGGCCGGCGTTTGCCATTGAAAGCATCCCGGGTTCGCTGTGATTCAGAGTCTGGTGAAATTCGTCTTCAAAAGTATAACCCGGCCCGCCGCTTCCCGTGCCCGTCGGGTCTCCGCCCTGGAGCATGAAATCTTCGATGACCCTGTGAAAGATCACGCCGTCATAGAAGCCTTTCTCGGCAAGCTTGATAAAGTTCCCCGTAGTCTTTGGCGCCTTATCCGTGAAAAGCTCAATCTCAATATCACCAAGATTGGTTTTTATCAAAGCGGTAGTTTTATTCATTTTTCTCCTCTGTCAATTTACTGACAAACCATGTCATCTCACATTATAGAGGGCAGTTCAACAAAAATCTCACTCCCTTGTGAAGATTACTTCCATATCCGTCTTCTCTATTACTTTCAAACAGCAGGAAATATCGCCGCGATCGCTGTTTTTTGTTTCGCTGCGATAGCTGACCAGAAAGCTTTCTTTTGCTGCCCTCGCCGCGGCTATCCTCATAAGTCCCGGACCGCATACTCCTATGACCATTCGCGTAGAAAAATCGACATACGGCATTTCCTTCCCGGGAAACACCAGAGAATAGAAGTCATTCCATTCATCCACAGATCTGATTATAAAACTCTTTTTAGGATGAAAAGCGCGCAATACTTCTGTTTCCCCGCCATAAGCGGCGCTGTAGGTTTGGCCCTGCGAAACCCTGCTGTTTTGGTCAATCAGCCCGACTGCGGCGGCTTTATCCGATAGAACGCTTTCGAAAGGCTCTGTCCGCCCTCCGCCGTGCTCATCAACGCCGGCTTGCGGCCGCGGCGCCTGACCGGCTTGGCTTTTCTTGGCTATGTCCCAGGGAAAAGATATTTCGTTCGACGGGGGGATTGTCTTCTGCGGTGCCGGTACCGCGGCGCCAGACTTTAAGAAAAAGAATACCAGCGCGGCGGCGGCTAGCCCTGCTCCCCATTTCAGGAAGGGACTGGACAAGTCCCAAAAGGTCTGCCGCTTCTTAATTTCTTCTCTGACTTCTGAAAGAAGCCTCGTTGATGCCTGGTATCTCGGAATGTTCCGCAGAAGTTCAATAATATTATTAAGCCGTTTGAGTTCTTTTCCGCAGTTTTCGCAGGATGCCAAGTGCTTTTCAACAAGCGCGGTTTCTTCCGCTGAAAGCTCTCCGTCAATATATCCGGACAAGAGCCCGTTTATGTCAGCGCAATTCTCAGGCATCTATCACTCCCGAAAGGCTGTCCTTTAAAGCAAACCTTGCCCTGCTAAGCCTCGACTTCACCGCGCTTTCCTCAATACCTAGTATTTCGCCAATCTGTCCGTAAGACAGGCCTTCAATATCGCGCAACAGGACAATCTCCTTGCATTCCTCAGTCAGCGCCATTATCGCTGCCTGGACTGAGAGTTCCAGCTCTTTTTTTTCAAACAGGCGGTGAGGCATGTCGCGAAATCTAAGGTTCTGAGCTCCCTGCGCGTCCGCTAAAGCGGCACCGGCCCCCTTCTTCAACAACTCACGGCTCTTAAGCCTGTTCTTGCAGATATTTACCGTATTCCTGTAAACCCAGGCGGAGAGAAGGCTCTTTGCCCTGAAACTTCTGAGATTCTTGTTGACGGAGAGGAAAACCTCGCGAGCAACGTCATTCGCTTCCTGCCAGTCTCCGAGAAACCTGTAGGCTGTGTTAAAAACCCTGTCCTTGAAACCAAGAACAAGCTCATTGAAGGCGCTCTTGCGCCCGGCGCGAAGGTGTCTTATGAAACGCGGATTATCACCAGCCAAGCTTCCTCCCTTCTTTAGGCAAGACCGTACTTTTGGTCCTTATCTGCCGTTTCGTCCTCTAATAGTTTATTTTATCCTTGAACGCCTTACTTTTCAAGAAGTTCCTTGTCTTTGCGGCGCTTTTACGTTAAAATCCTAGAGTGCAAAGACTCATCGAGTTAACCAAATCAGATCAATGCAAAGACTGCAAAGTCTGCTGCAGGTTTCCGGAACAATCTCCAAACCTTAAACCCTCAGGCCTTAATCTCAGAAAAACCGGTGAAACATTTACCTGCGAAGCCTATGATACTGAAGCCTGCAGGTGCGCGGCTTATACAAAGAGGCCGTTTGACTGCGAAATTTATCCTTTTGCCGTCTCAAAGAGCGAGGACGGGGCGTGCACGCTTCTGGCTCTTGACTCGCTCTGCCCCAACCATGAAGGAATACTCTACAAACTCAAAGAAACAGATCTTGCCGGGCTGGAATTTCCTGAAGGAACGGAAATCGCCTGGGAGGAGACTTTTATCCCCATACGCGTGCTGAAAAACAGCGGAAATGGAGGAAACAAGCTTAACACGCTTCTCAATGAAGCCGTTTTTTTCTTTAGGAGTTATTTTTTCAACACCGGCAGGCTCTCCGCCCTGGGTTTTCCCTATCACATGATTTGGAATCATACCACTTCATATTTTTGGAAGATTATCAATGGCTCTTTCTGTCTCTTTTCAAAGACCGGGAAAGATTACTGCCTTCCGCTGCCCCCATACCCTTACTCAAAAGAGGCCTGCAATGAATGCGCTGTCCTGCTCGCCGGACTAAGCAGCAGCGGTTTCACAGCCTTTAACGCTTCAGCGGAAACTGCCGAACAAGCCGCGAAAGACGGATTTGCCTCCTGCAGAACCTCCGAGGAATTCCTTTACAAAAGAACCGCGCTTGCGGAACTCAAAGGGGACAATTATAAAGCAGCCAGGTGGCTTTGCAATGTCTTCGAAAAGAACAGCGATATTTCATTCAGGAAATACGAATCTTCCGACCTAACTTCTTGCGCGGAAATACTAAACGCCTGGTATAACCAAAAAGTCGGGAAAACCAAATATGAGGAGGATCTCCGGCTTCTCGGTCACTCCTTAAACGCCAACAGGGCGGCGCTCTCGATGCCGGAGAAACTGGGATTAACCGGGCGCGTTTTAAGAACCGGCTCAACTGTAGCCGCCTACACTTTCGGATCAGCTCTTTCTGAAGATACTTTTTGCGTTTATTTCGAAATATCCAACCCGGCATTCAAAGGAGCGGGACAGTATGTTTTCAGAGAGCTTTGCAGGGAACTGATTGCCTGCAAATACATTAACACGATGGGGCATGACGGGATAGAAGGCCTGAAAACGGCGAAGGAACTATATAAACCGGTGGAAAAGCTGGGGGTTTACACAATAACTATAAAATAAAAGTTTATAAGGTTTATAAAGTTTGTAAGGTTCGTAAGGTTAATAAGTTTAATATAAAGCATAAAATGCCAGAACTCACGCAATAACTAGAACAGGAACTTAGTAAGGTTCTTAAGGTTTGTAAAGTAAAGTCTAAAACATAACAGCCCTTTTCCTGACAGAGTCAGGTTGATATTATGACTAGGACTTTGTTCCTGCCCTTACCTTATAAACCTTATTAACTTTACAAACTTTATAAACTTTTAAAAGATAAGAAAACGGGGTTCCGGACAAGCCGCAACCCCTTTTCCTTTCACGTAACCTGC
>CAITPB010000116.1 GCA_903894145.1 Candidatus Firestoneibacteriota bacterium
AAAAGTGTCCGTGGTCATTATTCCGCGAGCCGCTTCCTCGAGACCTTCCGGACGAAGCCTCCGCGCGGCGGCCTTTACGCCCGCGATTATTTTCGCTACCGGAAGTTTTACCCCTATAACGCCGGTCGAACAGACAAAAACGTCCCCGGCTCTTACCGGAAGTCCGGCGGCAACGGCTGACGCCGTCTTTTCCGCGTTCTTATAACCCTCTTTGCCGGTAGCGGCGTTGGCATTTCCGGAATTGGCAAGAACGGCAGAAATACAGCCGTTCTTTGAGTTCTTCATGCTAAGCAGCACAGGGGCGGCTTTAACGGCGTTTTTTGTGAAAGCCGCGGAAGCTACGGCGGGAACCTCAGAATATATCAAAGAAAGATCCGGCCTGCCGCTTTTTTTTATTCCGCAGGAGACTGCCGCCGCCTTGAAACCCTTGACGGAAAAGCTCATGGCATCATCCCGAGGTCAAGCAGGCCGGCTGATTCCGGAAGGCCAAGCATTAGATTCATATTCTGAACCGCCTGGCCGGAGGCGCCTTTGACAAGGTTGTCTATCGCAGAAACCACAATGAGCTTCTTTAGACGCGTGTTCACCTTTAAACCTATTTCGCAGAAATTGCTCCCGGCGACATTCTTTACTTCAGGCAAAACACCTTCCGGAAGGACCTTGACAAACTGCTTGGCGGCATAAAACACCTTATAAACGGCCAGCGCCTTTTCCGTGGAAATGTTCTTCAGCAGGTCAAAAGCTACCGTGGTTATTATGCCTCGGTTATAAGGGCCGAGGTGAGGCGTAAAAGAGACCGTCGCCTTGGCATTCTTGCGCAGTTTTGAGAGCTCCTGCTCAATTTCCGGGGTGTGCTGGTGATCGACCAGTTTGTAAGCCTTTATATTGGCGTGCTGTTCCGAAAAATGATATTCCGTCTTCATCTTACGGCCGGCTCCCGAGACTCCTGAAACGGAGTTTATCACAATGCCGGCGGTTTTCACGAGCCCGGCGCAAACTGCCGGAGCGCAGGCAAGTATCGCCCCCGTCGGGTAACAACCGGGATTTGCGGTGAAGGCAGCCCCGCGTATCTTATGCGCGTTTAATTCCGGCAAACCGTAAACGCTCTCCTTGAGAAGGCCCGGGAAGGGATGCTTAACACCGTAGTATTTGGCATAGAGCTTCGGCGCTTTAAGCCGGAAGTCCGCCGAAAGGTCTATAAGCTTCTTGCCGAATTTGAGAAGCTTCGCCGCTGCCGCCGCGGATTTTGTGTGGGGGAGACAGAGAAATATTACATCACAAGTTTCCCCCGCTTTTTTCAAGTCCGCCTTTTCCAGCAGTTTATCAGTATTAAAATACGGCAAAGCCTGTTTTACGGACAAGCCCGCATAACTTTCCGAGGTGAGCATGTTAAGTTCGGCATAAGGATGCGCTTTGAGAATACGGATGAGTTCCATTCCCGTGAACCCAGTCGCGCCTATGACCGCTATTTTGTATTTCATTATTTCTCCTGGCGGTTTTCTATGACCGCCCCGGCCCTCAGTTTCGCGACAAATTCATTGCGTTTTTTTATGAACCTGTCTTGAAAGAGAATGGCCTTGAGTTTTTCCCGCAATTCAACCTTCTGACCCTGAAAATCCACTTTGTCGTCCAGCGAGAGCACTTTTCCCGCGTCAATCTTTGTGACTTTGAACACGTAAAAGCCGTCGGACAATTTAACAGGGTCGCTTACTTCCCCTTCCTTCATGGCGAAGACGACAGCTGCCATGTCCGGGTTAAGATCCTCTTTCATCATGGTGGAAGCTTCACCTTCCATCTCGGTTCCCGCCCTGTATTTTGCCGACAATTCCGCCGCGTCGGCCTTTGTCTTCGCTTCATCCGCGCCTATCGGCACTTTTGCTCTCTTGAAAGTGACTTTGTTCTCCGTAAACTGGCTTTTATTCTTCTCGTAAAGTTCCTGATAGTCTTTCGGGTCAAGTCTGACCTCGCGCCTCACACTGTCATTTATTAGCTTTTCAGACAGCAGGTTATCCTTTATCCTGGCGGACAGTTCTTCGGATGTCATGCCTTCCTGCGCAAGCAGGCGGGCCAGGTTTTCACGCCCCCCGTTCTGAGATTTAATCTGGTCCAGAGCGCCGTCAAGCTCGCCTTTGCTGACCTCATAGTTCAGTTTCTTCGCTTCCTGAACTATAAGCCTGGAAGCAATAAGATCATTAAGGATATCTTTCTTCATCTTAGCGGCTTGCTCGCCAGAAACCCCGGGTTTCATTTTCACGGCCTGAGAGAAAATACCCTCCAGCTCTCCCGAGGTGATAATCTCGTCGTTTACAACCGCGATGATGCGGTCAACCGGCGTTTCTGCCGCGTAAAGCGCTGCGCCAAGCGCCAGCAAAATAATCAGGGACATTTTCATTTAATTTCCTCCAGGTACGCTTTGTTTAATTTTACGCTGGTGCTGCCGCCGAGTTCTTTAAGCCTGGCCGCGAGAAGCTTCTCGGCTTTTGCGCGGCGGAGCCTGTCTTCAATCAGAGGCTTAACATCTTCAAGACTTGCCGCTCCTTTTTTCCTTTTCTCTTTAATCAAAAAAACATGGAACCCGTAATCGCTCTTAATGACCCGGCTCAATTTGCCGGTTTCGGCCCGGAACACGGCCTGCGACATCTCAGGCGGCAAATCATCAGGCGACACAAAACCAAGATCTCCGCCGTTCTCACGGTCCGGGGCAGTCGAGCGGGCTTGCGCCATTTTTTCAAAATCCGCTCCGCTTTCAAGCTCTTTCCGTATGTTTTCCGCGGCCTCCGCGTTATCAGAGACTATTTGAAACGCGTGAACCTGCTCACTCCTGGAAAATTCCTTGCGATGCGAGCCATAGTAGGCCTTAATCTCGTCGTCTCCGGGTTTTATCCCTTCCGCGAATCCGGAAAGCGTCTTCTCAAAAACAAACTGATCGGCCGCATACTTTTTCCAATCTTTTTGGCTTATTCCCCATCCTTTCAACACCTCGGGAAAACCGTTTCCGGAAACACCGGGATCAAAATCCTTGAATGCGGCTGAAACCTCGGCCTCAGTCGCCGAAATATTCATTTTTTTTGCCTCGACCAGCACTATCTTTCGCTGAATAAACCTGTTAAGCAATTCCGTTTTAGAAACGCCGCCGTCGGCTCCTTCGCCGGATTTTAAGGCATAGACCTTCAAAAAGAGCTTGAATTCGCTCTCCAGCGCCTGTTCTCCGTTTATGGTCGCTATCACTCTGTCTTCAGAGCGTTCCTTTTTGCAGGAAGCCGGGAGGATAGCCACCGCGAAAATTACGGCAAACAAAATGAAACTCCTAAAGCCCGCGCTCAGGGTTTCTGATGAGATGTGACCTATATTATTATTCATACCGAATTTCCGCCGAAGGCGAGACCTCGCCGTCCATGTAGTGGCCCGGCCGGCCCTCGGGCTCATGCCCGGGGCTTTCGAAATTGCATCGAAACACATTGCCTTCAAATTATACCAGAATCGCGCTCTTTATTTAAGCGAAAACACGCAGTTTGAGAACAGTTGCCAGGTTTTTCCTGTCATCTTCAGGACTGCTCCTCGGAGTTTCCATTATGAAGGGAAGATTCTTGAGCTTCGGGTTCTTTAATAACAGCGCCACTCCTGCCTTTCCTATCTCTCCCATACCAAGATGCTCGTGCCGGTCTATCCCGGAACCAAGCGCCGCTTTGGAATCATTGAAATGGATAGCCCGTAATTTTACCAGGCCTATCTCCGAATCAATTTCTTTCAGCAGCGAGTTAAGCCCCGCGGCAGATCTGACATCATATCCCGCCCCAAAGGCGTGCGCCGTATCCAAGCAAATGCCTGTCCTTCCTTTCTCCTCAACCAACTTTAATATTGCGCCTAAATCCCTGAAACTGCCGCCTATTGAAGGCCTGAGTCTGGACGTATTCTCCAGCAATAACGCCGGACTCTTGCTGCATAGTTTAAACGCCTCATTTATAGATTCCGCAACCGTCCTTAGGCCGTCATCCGGCGGACAGCCCTTGCAGCTTCCGACGTGCGTATTCAGGCAGTCCGCGCCCAGAAGTTCAGCGCGCTCGAGTTCAGCTGCCAGCGCCTTTACAGACTTCTCCCGCAATTCTTCGTCCTGCGATGCCAGGTTCAGGAGATAACAGGTGTGTATCATCACGAATTTTATGCCCGCTTCTTTGCGCTTTTCCCTAAACTCCAGCGCTTCAGCTCTGTCCAGGGGCTTTGCCGACCAGCCCCGGGGATTTTTTGAGAAAATCTGCATGGCGTTTATTCCCAGGGAAGCCGCATAAGTGGCGGCGGCCGCGAACCCTCCGGCAATAGGCACATGAAAACCCGTGAGAAAAACTCCGTTTTTTTTCATTTTTTTCCCTTTCTGAAGCTGTATTTGCCTGACATGCTCCTGTATTTCACTCTCAGCAGGTCAATGAGTATATTCCCGGCGTGTTTTGTTGCCGAGAGCGTGGTCCTCCTGTCGTCAATCCACAGCACCGGGACTTCTTTTATCCTGTAGCCCAGGCCTCCGGCGATTGCCAGCGCTTCAACATCAAAAACAAATCCGTCTATCTTTGACCTGCTGAATATCTCCCGTGCAGCGGCTGCCGTGAAACATTTGAAACCACACTGTGTGTCCTTAATGCGCGGGAGGATTATCCCCCTCCTGATATTGTGGAAAAACCAGCCTGCAAGACGGCGAAGCGGCGGCTGGAAAACAGAGATCTTTGCTCCCTTCTCTCTCCGCGAGGCAATAACCACGTCAAATCCTTCGGAAAAGAAGGATAACAACTTCCCGGCTTCGCTTATCGGCGTGGACATATCGGCGTCGGTAAAAAGTATGTATTCACCCTCTGCGGCAAGCATCCCCCTCCTAACCGCGCCGCCTTTCCCAAGATTTTTTTCGTTAGTAAGCAGGCGCACCTGCGGACGGCTGGCGGAGAAATTCAAGACCAACTCGCCGGTCCGGTCCCGAACGCCGTCCACAACGACTATAACTTCATACTTCAAACCGGCATTGCGATAATGCACCTCAATAGCCTCGAGGGCGGCAATTATTCTGCTTTCTTCCCTGTAAGCGGGAATTATTATGCTAAGATACGTCTTTTCCAGGCTATCCCTCCCCAAAAACCGCAGAAAATAAGCGAAACCAGAGTTACCCAAATACCGATAGTGAAAGAAAGCGGTTCATAACGGTACACCACTTCGTGCAGGCCGGGCTTTACATAAACTGCCCGGAACACCCCGTATGCCTTGTAGATTTCGGTTTCGTTGTTATCGACATACGCCTTCCAGCCTGGATACCAGGTATCCGTAAGCACCGCAAAACATCCGGTTTCAGACTTGACAAGCATCCGCGCCCTTCTGTTCCCATATTCAATTATCTCCGCTGTGCCGGACATCACGGACGGAACATTTAATTGCTCCCGCGTATTAATCAAGAGCGTTTTCTCCGGGTCAAATACCCTCCTCTCTGTTATATCCGGTCCGTTCAATTCCAGCATCACCGGTACAAAAGCGCGGGGTATCACCCTTGTGTTTTCGTAGATATTCGCCATACCGGCCTTTCCGGCCGGCTTTAACACCCCTTCGCTGAAAAACCTGTAGGAAATAATATATTTCACATTACAGAGATCCGCGGCCCGGTTGCCGGCAGTTACCATCATTTTTGAGATAAGCGAATCAGAAACTTGGGGGCGCATGGGGTCGTACCCGTTTGCGTTGCAGACCTGTTCTTTCACATTCATGTTCTGGAAGAGCAGGTTCTTGGTTTCCCACAGAAAAGATTTGTAGGGGATCGGTTCAATGTTCGAGCCTTCACTGAAGTATTTCCGTTGAATATATCTGTGCGTTTCAGGTTCTATAACGTACCTGAAACAGCCTTTATCCCCCGTCCTCATAATATCGGCCGTCCTGGAAGCACCCGAGAACTCGGACTCTCTGCACAGAGGATTATTTCTGCTGCCGTAGAAAGCAAGGTCAGCGAAGATCAGCAGGACTAAGAGCATGGCAAACGCGTCCCTGTCAATTATTCTTTTCCGGTAAAGCGTTAAAAAAGCCGAAAACCCCGCGGCTGCTGCCAGGGCAACCCAGGCATCTTGCGCCGCAAGCGCGAAAAGCCCCGGCCCCGAAGGTCTGTAAATGCATAGGACATATAACAGCACAACAATGAAAAAAACAAAGAGCAACCAGGGAAGTTTGGGAAGAAACCCGTTCCGCTTACGAGCCGCGCCTTTCAGCAAAACATCAAAACCGAAACCGGAAAGAACGGCAAGAGGGAGCATGGCGCCCAGGAGCGCGGTTGCCGGATATCTTATGAACCGGAACACGGGCAGGGCATTGTAGAGGTTTGAATAGAGAGGCGCTGCCGGCCCGAGCGCGTAGAGAATGAAAAAGAGGAATGACGCCAGGTAAAAATAGGTCTCGGGTTTTTTCCTGTCAATCCCGTAAAAGAAAGCAAAGATAAAAGGCAGAAGCCCGCAATAAAGCGCGGCAGCCCAGTATTGAAGTTTTCCCGTCTGGATATATGATGAAACAGCGGGATTTCCGAAGATATCGGGAAAGATAAACCCCGCCAGATGCGAAAACGGCAGGGATAAACCCGCGGTATCGCTCAGATTGAAGCCTTCCGCCCTGATAGAGTTAAAAACGTACTCGCAAAACGGAAGGAACTGCGCCGCCGAGAAAAACAGGGCAAGCAGGGCCGCGCCAATAAGAAATAGAGACCTTTCAAACCACTTCCTGCCGGTAATAACAAAATAGAACAGGTACAGCGAGAGCAACATGAAAGTGTAAAGAAAGATTTGCGCGCTGCCGGCAAATATCTGCATGGCAAGCGAGAACGCGAGCGCGAGGAACCAGAGAATTTTTCCGTCCTCGTTAAACTTCTTGAAGGCCAGCACGGAAAGCGGCAGCCAGACCGACGCAGCGAAGACGCTCATAAATTCAAGCCTGTTGGTCAGGTGTCCGTTGAGCGTGAAAACCAGAGAAGCCAAAAGAGACGCCCAGACCGAAAGTTTATAGCTTCTGGCCAGCGCGTAGGTAAAGAGCGCCCCGAGGAGCATGTTCAGGAAAAAAAATATCTTAAAGGCCGGGACAAAAGGCATTATATAGAAGAACGCTTTCAGCGGATAAAAGACCGCGGATTGCAGGTTAGCCAGAAAAGGCGTGCCGCACATTGAATACGGATTCCAGAGAGGAATCTCGCCTGAGCGAAGTGAAGCCGCCGCGAACTCCTGCCACGGGTAAAACTGAAGAAAACTATCGCGAAAAAAAGGCATCCGGCCCGTAAAGAAGAACCCGGCCCAGAAAAGCGCTATAAATACGGAAACGGTCAGGGCGGCCGGAAGGATTTCGTGCTTTTTCAAAGCTCCTTCTCCAGCCCGGCAATCTGTTCATCCGCCTGCCTGATGGTTTCACGCAGTTCTTTGAGTTCCGAGAGAAGGCGGTCCTTTTTCTTGCGGAAGCTTTTAAACTCTTCTTCCTTGAGCGCGCGCAGTTCCTGCAGCCTCCCGGACGCGTTGACATCAAGCGGGTTGCGCTTGACTATTTTCTCGTAAACTACCATAGCCTCGTCAAGCAGGCCCTGTTTGAAATAGACTTCCGCCATGGTAACCGTCTCCATACCTGAGTTTTTTTCAGGGGAGGTCTCCGGCGGCGTCGAGGCGATTGAATTGATCTTTTCTTCTGCGGCTTTTGCCAGCTTTAAACTTCCCGACTGGCGGTAAATCCCTTCCAACAGCGTGTGCGCCATTATGTTGTCGGGATCTATTTCCGTTATCTTCCTAAGCTCTTCTTCGGCCTCGGCAGGCATATTCTTTTCAAGGCGAACCTTTGCAAGAAAGAGCCGGGCGCTTATATAATCGGGGTGAAAGGCAAGGCCTTTTGAACAGGTTTCCAGGGCTTCGTCATAAAGGCCGTTCTTGCGAAAAAGTTCCGCGAGAGGCAAAAAAATAAGGCTTGACGGGTTCTCGGCAAGTTTTTTGCGGTATTCTTCTATTTCTATTTCGGTGTCGCGGTCCATGGCTGGCCTATAATAGCATAATTGAATTTAATATGAAAGCAACCCGAGCACGGCTTCAGCAGCGCTTTTCGGCGTAAGCTTCGACGTGTCAAGCAGGATATCCGCATATTTCACGTAAAGCGGAAATCTGTCCCTGATTATCGTTTCAACTTTTCCCTTCCTGTTTCCGGAATTAAGCAGAGGCCTAGAGCGCCCCTTTCCCAGTCTCTTGAGTATCGCTTCAGGCGAGGAAAGCAGGCAGACTATCACCCCGTTTTTTTTCAGCGCCCTTACATTCGCGTCATCCTTTACCGCTCCTCCGCCGGCAGCAATTACCGCGTTCTTTTCTTTTGAAAGCGCCGAGAGCACTTTCTTTTCTATTCCGCGAAAATACGCTTCTCCCTTCTTCTCGAATATCTCCTTTATGCTCATCCTTTCTATCTTTTCGACGATCCGGTCTGAATCAAAAAAACAAAAAGAGAGTTTTTTCGCCAGTATTTTACCCGAGGATGTCTTGCCAGAAGCCATTATTCCGAGCAATACCACATTTTTCATCCTATCATGGCCTCTATCTGTTTCAGATAACCGCTCAGGTTTCTTTCGGCCTCCCTGATTGAATCTCCCCCGGTCTTCTCCAGCACGGCGCGCGCCAGCTCAAACGCAAGAGCAGCCTCGCCGACAACACAGGCGGCCGGAACCGCGCAAATATCAGAGCGTTCCACTGACGCGGGGGCTTTCTTGCCGGTGGCAAGATTAAAGGACTCAAGCGGGGAATAAAGCGTTGCTATAGGCTTCATCGCGGCCCGGACTATTATATCGGAACCGTTTGACATTCCGCCTTCAATTCCGCCGGCGTTATTGCTCCCGCGCACAATCTTCTTACCGGCCCTCCTGATAGCGTCATGCAGGCTCGATCCCGGTATCAGAGCGGAGGCAAATCCGGCGCCGAACTCAACGCCCTTAATCGCCTGTATGCTGAGAATGGCTCGCGCAATCCTCCCATCAAGCTTTGAATCCCACTGGACATGGGAACCAAGGCCTGGCGGCACGTTTTCCGCAATCAATTCAAAGACGCCGCCAATGGTGTCCTTTTCCTTCGCGGCTGAGTCTATCTCGGCCCTCATCCGCTTCGCGGCATTTTTGTCGGGACAGCTTACATCGGAAGCGTTAATCGCAGCAATATCACCGGAACCAAGTCCCCTGCATTCACAGAACGCCTGCCCGATTGAGATCACATGCCCAAACACGTTTACATTGAAACGCGCCAGTATCTGTTTCGCGACCGACCCTGCCGCGACCCTCGCCGCGGTCTCCCTGGCGCTGGCCCTCTCCAGAATATTCCTGGCGTCGCGAGTGCCGTACTTAATGGCTCCCGCGAGGTCCGCGTGGCCCGGCCTTGGCACCAGAACCTCCGGCGCGGAGTCTATCCTTTCATCTTTATTGGTTATTATAATGGCAATCGGGCTTCCGAGAGTGACGCCTTTGCGGATACCCGAAAGAATTTCAGCCTTATCTTTCTCTATTAGCATGCGCCCGCCCCGTCCGTAGCCTTTCTGACGCCTGGCCAGCTCTGCGTTTATTTGACTCACGTCCAGTCTTAGTCCCGCAGGAACGCCTTCAACCAGCGCGATAAGCGCTTTCCCATGGGATTCCCCTGCAGTCCTGAAGTTCAGCATAAATTCTCCTTTGATTGCGGTCTCGCTGGCTTTTTGGAACAGGAACTAATCCGCGTAATCTATTTTTCGAATCTGCGTAATCATTTGCAAAAACAGCCTGCAAGCTCGCGCAGGCAGGCTGTCAGAATTCTCTGAAAAAAAACCTATTCCAGAATACGCGGCGTGATCAGAACCACAAGGTCTCTCTTCGTAACCTTAGTATACCTGCTCTGGAAAAGAAGAGCTCCGAGCAGAGGTATGTCGCCAAGTATCGGGACTTTCGCCGTAGTTATGGTTTCGTCGTCCCTCAGCATTCCGCCGATTACCAGCGTCTCTCCATCCCTGACAAGCACGGTAGTCGAGGCAGTACGGGAATCAACAACCGGCGGCGGTCCGGGGTTTACTACCGAACTTACGGTCGGTATAACCTGAAGGGTAATAAAACCATTCCTGTTAACCTGCGGTGTAACCGAAAGCGTCACGCCGGCGTCCACGGAGGAGTAGCTCGCCACGCCCGTTGACTGATTGTAGGAAGAAAGGTACGGGTAGGCCTGTGAAATATTCATGGTTGCAGTTGTGTTGTCCAAAGTCGTTATTCTCGGGCTGGCCTTGACATTGGCGTCGTTGTTCTGTATCAGCACGTTCAGGCTGGCCCAGAAGTTAGTGCTGCCTGCCACGCCAAACTGCAAAGTCCCGGTGTTTGAGGTCGTGGCCTGCGGCGGAGCGACCGTGCCGCGGAAAACCGAGTTGCCCGCAGGAGGATAAATATCTGTCCCGATCGGGCTGTGCTGCCCTCCGCCTTCGATATCCCACCTTATGCCGAGATTCTGTTCGGCGGTATAGTTAATATCCAGCAATTTTGCTTCAATGCTGACCTGCGCGGTCTTTGCGTCAAGTTTTTTTACAAGTTCGGCCACTTCGTCCTGCTTCTTGGAAATGTCGGTAACAATAAGAGCGTTCGTCCTGGCATCAGCCTGAATCTTGCCTTTTGAGCTCAGAAACGGTTGAATCGTACCCACAACTATAGCCGCTTTCGCGAAACTCAATCCGTAGGTTCTCGTCTCCAGCAGCGCCGATTCTGTTTCGGTGTTTATCTCAGCCGGAGTCGCTATCCTGATAATGTTGCCTTCTATCTCGTAAGCGTAGCCGTTCTGCTTGAGGATAAGGTCAAGCACCTTCCTGAGCGTAACATTGCTGAGCTGTATGCTCGGGATGGTGCCTCCTATGCTCTTGCTGGTCACCAGGTTGAACCCCGCCTCGGTGCAGAGCATATTCAGCAGGGACGGCAGGTCGGCGTTTAATATATTGATGTGTTCCACAATCTGGTCAATGTTTCCTTTCTTTCCGACAACATGGCCCAAAACAAGCTCTGAGTCGGAGTTCTTTTTCTCCGTCTTGGCAACCTCGTCCCCTGCAACCTGGGTCACCTTATCCATCGAGGCCTGCGGCTCTTCCACGGGGGCAGCTTCGGCAGGTTTCGCGGAAACAGGTTTCGTTACGGCAGGCTTTATCGCCGCTGCTTTTACAATTGAAGGTTTGATGATATAAACTATTCTTCCTTTTTCCGGAGCAGCGGTAAACTCCGAGGGAACCGAGGTGGAAAGAGTGTAGCGCACTACGGATTTATCGTACTGTTCAGATTTTATCTTTGTTACCAGCATCCCGGTTACTAGTTTTTCCTCGCCGGTAACCGGCAGGACAGCCGGAAGCACATCCAGCAGAACCGCAGCGGTTGTTTTTGAAGGACTGGTTGCGGCATCGCCCTTCTGAATTGGAACGGAAAATCTTACCTCTTTCATGTCGCCGGAGACCGATATCTTGCCGAGCTGAGCCGGGTCCTGCGCGAATAACGCGCCGGCAAACAGCACTCCCAAAAGCCCGATAAGTTTTGCGATTTTCATGATTCTCTCCTTAACACCGGCGCTTAACGCCACGGAAATTTTTAATTGCTTCAGCGGCTCCCGGGCATATCAAGCAAACGCTGCCTTACGCTGCCCGAGACCGGATCTGTCTGCTTGAGTTCAACTCTCCCGCTGTCAAAACTTCCCTCTATATTTTTAATAATCTCGGTTTTATCTTTGTTGTAAAGTTTGCTGCCTATAAGATAGTAAGGCACATTGCTGCCGTCGACAAGAACGGCCAGTTTGGTCTTGCTGAGGACAACAACGCTTTCAAGCCGCAGTGACATTATGTTTAACTCCGAAGCAATCTGCTGCAGCTCGTTGCCGGAAAGAGATTTGAACGGGTCCTTGCCTGATTCCTGCGTGTAGCGATAAAGCGGCTCAACGGCTCTCTCATTTACCTCTTCCTTCGCGGTTTTATCTGCCGGCTCCAGGTCTCCGGTGAGCACGAACGCCTTGAACATGGCCGTGACGCTGGTGCTTCCTTTCTGGTCCGCGTTTGCAGAGAACTGGCAGTCAAAACAGTTTATAAGCCTGGTAGAATAGCCAATCCTGGTCAGAAACTGCCCGAAAGAGTTATAGTCGCAGACAACGCTAAGTTTTATGGGAATCTCGGAATAAAAGCCCTTTGGCCCCGGGGCTGTCTTCTGGAACTCGAGGGACATAATTGCCACATTTTTCTCTGCGGCTACTCTGCTGATTTCTTTAATAATTCCCGCCTGGTCATCGCTCTTTGCAAGCCTTTTTCTCGTGAAATTAAGGTCCCTTTCGAGATCTATATTTTGAGCCTTAAGCATATCCATCTGCTTAACTTTCACCTTGGCGTCGTCAAGTTCCTGCTGCTTTTTCACCAGGTCTTTATTCAGCACGCTTATCTGCGCGGAAAGCGGCAGGTACAGAAAATATACGTAACAAAATATGGCGGCGCCGACGCCGACGATTATTGCCGCCCATTTCTGCTGTTGTGGTGTCATCTTCCCGCCTTCCTACAAAACCCTGAACGTATTAATTATGGATTCGAAATCTTCCCAACCGGATTCAAACCCGGAGGCCGCGTCAGTACAGCTTATTACGAACCCCGTGTTGTTTTTTACAAAATAGACCCTGCGCTGTTTTATTTCAAGCTGCTTGCCGGATTCCAGCCTTGACGGGGACCGGAAAATAATAACGGTTTCGTAGCACCGCAGGTTCTTTATGAAAATCTCGCGCTCCGAAATCCTGCCGTAGCCTTTCACTGTTTTCTTGAGGGATTCTTCCACCGAGAGCGCGTACTCTTTTGAGTTTTTGAATTGCTCCTTGAGTCTCTCAGAAGCAAGAGTCACATTGGGAGAGAACTTGCCGGAATTCTGTTTTCTGTCCCTCGTAATAACCGCCAGCATATTCGGCAGAGGGGTCTTGTCCGAGATAGTCCAGCCTTCAAACTTTGAGAGGCTGCAACCGTACGCCATGTTAACATACGTGCCTTCAAGGATGCCTGTTTTTCCGGCCTCTTTAATCCCCACAAGTCTCGGCGGCAGGACCTTGTTATCTTCAATCGAGGTAAAAGTAATCCTGAAATTGTAAGCGCGCAGCCCCGCAGAAGTCGTTTCCGCCATAGTGGAGAGCGACACATTCCTGTAGAACTTTGAAGAATTTAGCCTTACAAGCAGGTCTGCTATGACTTCTTTGAAAAGACTGATGCCGGAGCAGGTAAAAGTCCGTGTTCCGCCGGCTTCCTTTTTATTGTTTAGCGAAATTACCCAGAGGTTATTAGGCACGCATTTTCCGAAATCATCAACAAGCAGTATCCAGAGCGCCTGTTGTTCCTGCAGTTCGTCTATGGACTTGAGTCTCTCTTCCACAGCCTTGGTCTTGGAGTTTAATAGTTCTATATCGGCCAGCGTTTTGGCGTACTTTGTTTTCTCAAGTTCAACCCTGCTGATGTCTCCCTTAAGATTTGAAATCTGCGACATAGTGTAGATGTAAAACATTGCAAGCATCGCGGAAAGCAATATACCGCCGCCGATTGCGGCAGCCAGGATACGGGCCATTCTCTTGGCTCTAAAATAACTCTCGGGGACCAGGTTTAGTTCAAGCATTATTTAGGCCTCCGCAGCGAGAGTCCGAGGCTTACCGGAGCGTACAGACGAGTTTCCTGCAGTTTTGATTCTATCCGGGGGTCTTCTCTTTCCACTTCCTTGAACGCGTCAAAAAGCTCGACCGTGAGCTTCATTCTTTCGCTTATGAATTTATCAATGTTCTTTAGTTTCGCCGAACCGCCGGACAGGACAATTTTCGTAATAGATTTTTTCTTGGAGGAGGACTCATAAAAATCAAAGGCCCTCCTGACTTCCGTGATCAGCTTGTTTATGGTCGGCACCATTGCCCCGTAAATCCTTATCTTCTTGTCATCTTTACTGGGAATCCTGGTGAGTTTGGTCTCTTCGCTTTCTATAATTATGCCGCCAATCTCCTTTTTAATCTTCTCCGCTTCAGGGAAAGTGCAGGCCAGCTCTCGGGCGATGTCCTTGGTCAACAGGGACCCGCCGATCGGAATGTCCCTGGAATACATGGTGACGCCGCCCTCAATAATATTTATATTGGAATATTTTGCTCCGATATTCAGCAGGGCTACTACTTCTTCCGGGTTTACCCCGTATACAGCCTCGTACGCGTTCTGCAGCGCGAAGCAGTCAACGTCTATGGCGGTAATATCAAACCCGAGACTCTTTACCAGCGCAATGTAATGGTTCACAACTTCTTCTTTTACCGCAACAAGCAGTACTTCTATTTTCTTCTGCCCTTCTTCCACAATCTCGCCGAGCATTGAGAAATCAAGCACACATTCGTTAATATTGAACGGAATATACTGCTCGCCGTCTATCCTTATGGTGCTCTTTAACTCTTCCCGGGTCATAAAAGGAAGCTTTATGTACCGCACTATTACCTGATCGCCGGAAACAGAAAGGCTCAAGGAAGTTCCCTTGATATTATTGTCGGCAAAAACTCTCTTTATCGCGTCAAATACCAAAATATCTTTCTGAGCCGGATCCATCCCATCAGTAAGTTCTTCGGAAATATCGGCAACGCCGAAATTAACAACAGCGTACTTCCCGCCCTTTTCTTTCATCTGGCAGGCTTTAACGCTATAAGAGCCTATGTCAAGCCCTATGTGCGGCATCTGTACACCATCCCCGAATGATCAAATTGAAAAAAGCTTTTTTACCGTAATATCAATAATAGTACCAAAGACCCTCTATTTAGTCAACCTCTCATGCTAATTTCGCGGCAGGAGCGGCATTACAAGGTATATTAACTTGTCCCCGAAAAAGAAAACCGCAAGCGCGCTTGCCGCAATATATGGCCCGAAAGGAATCATGGACTTTCGGTCCAGTATTTTCAGGCCTATCAAGACTATGCTAACCACAGCCCCAATAATAAAGGAAAGAAAGAGCATCGAAACAGCCCCCTTCCAGCCAAGAAAAGCTCCTATGGCGCCGGCAAGATAGACATCTCCTCCGCCCATTCCCTCTTTCTTGAACAAAATGATGCTTATCATACCTATTACATAAAGAATTCCTGCTCCGGTTATAGTTCCAAGCAGAGAATCCCATGGGTTTCCTCCCGGCAAAAGACTCAGGAATAACCCGGCCAAAACAAGCGGAATCGTAGTAACCTCATAAATATACTGCGTATCAAAGTCAATAAACCCAATTACAACCAGAAAACCGGCAAGCACAACTCCGCGAAGAAAAATATAGGAAACGCCGAATTGGAGAAACAACAGCAGAAAAAGTATCCCTGTCAAAGCCTCAACCAGAGGATACCTGACAGAAATAGGCTTTCCGCAACTCCTGCACTTTCCTGCCAAAAGGACATAACCAAGCAAAGGAATATTGTCATACCATTTAATAGGTTTCTTGCATTCTGGACAGAAGGAATTCGGAAACATCAAAGAACGTTTTGACGGGATTCTGAATATGCAAACATTAAAGAAACTGCCGAATATTAGGCCGGTCAAAAAGATCATGACGGACTGAAGGGCATGCTCTGTCATTTTATCCTTGTTCTGTATTGAGTTAGGCTATTTAGTTCTAAGACTATATTCACATTATAACACTAAGGGTTTTATTCGTCAACCTTAAATCAGAATGGGTTATTCGTAGCGAAGGGCCTCAATTGGATTCAGGCCGGCGGCTCTGCTTGCAGGGTAAACACCGAAGAAAAGCCCGACAGATACAGAGAAACCGAAAGATAGGGCAACCGCGCCAAAAGAGAGTTTTGGGTTTATGTCCGGGAATGTAGCAAATATTTTGATAATTATTACGCCAAAAACAATCCCAAGTATACCGCCAATAATGCTTATTATGAAGGCTTCCGCAAGAAACTGCGAAAGAACGTGGCTTTTCTTAGCCCCTATCGCTCTTCTCACTCCTATTTCTCTCGTCCGTTCCGTCACGGAGGCAAGCATAATATTCATAATTCCTAGCCCGCCAACCAGCAGCGAGATAAACCCTATCGCGCCAAGTATTAACGACCACATGTTAGTGCTTTGCTGAAGCTGCGCCATCTGTTCTTCGCGCGTGTCAAATTTAAAGTCCTCAATCTTGAAATGCCTTTTCAAAAGAATATTACGCACCTGCTGTATCGCCCCGTCCATGCGGTCGGTATTTTTAACCTGGATATTAAGGTATGTTACCGAGTCGTTGCCGGTGATACGGTTCTGCATCGTGGTGACAGGAATAAAAACCCAGTTATTCTTGAAATCTATAGCGTTCCTCTTACCGAACCACATCTCGTATTTTTTCAGCACCCCCACAATTAGGAAGTACTGTCCCTTTATGTAGAGGTACTTGCCGAGCGGTTCCGCGTTCTTGAAGAGTTCGGAAACCACCCGGGACCCGACCACGGCTACTCGAGCGTTCCCGCGCAGGTCAAAACCCGTGATCCCTCTCCCGCGCCCCACCTCATATTTGTTGATAGTAAAAAAATCAGGAGTGCCGCCGTAAACATAACACCTGTAGGCGCGCCGCTGATATTCCAGTCTGGTCCACAGTTCAACCTCCGGAGAAACTACCGAGAGAGTATCGGCCTTTTCCTTGAGCGCCGCGGCGTCACCTGTGGTGCGGCCTTTCGAACGGTTCAGTTTCAGCCTGTCGAGCTGGGTAATCTCCTGATTCAGCACGGCAACCTTTTCCAGCCCGCCGACTTCCTTCATCCAGTTCAGGCTGTTTTGCTTGCCGCCGTCAACAATGGAAAAAAGGCTGATGAGAGACCCGGTGCCGAGGACTATTCCGAGCATGGTCAGAAATGAACGGAGCTTGTGAGAAAACAGTTCCTTCAGGCCGAGCTTGAGCACGGTAAAAGGCGAGATGAGGTTCAGAAACTCCTCCCCACATTGCCGCCCGGCATTCTTCTTGCCTTGGAACGGTCGGTTACTTTAAGAGAGGAACCAAAACCAACCGGTTTCGATAGGGCGACTTTATCTTTCTCCGCGGCGCCTTCGAGTATCTCTACATTAGTTTCATCATAGAGTCCGGTCTTAACGCTCTTTCTTTCATACTGGTCATTACCGGTGCAGACATAGAGGACCTGTTCGTTAACGCCGGTCTCATCGTCCTTTTCTTCAAAGACCGCCTCTATAGGAAGGATGAGGACATTCTTTCTTTCATCAAGTTTTATTTCAACCACGGTCTTCATGCCCGGACGAAGTTCCGGAACCTTGGTTATTACCTCTACTTCGGTATTGAACACATTTATCTTGCCGTCCGAGCTCAGCTTTGCCATAGGAGAAATTCTTGTCACTTTGCCCTCTATCTGCTTGTCGGAGAAGGCTTCAACCCGTATCTTGGCGGCGAGGCCCACCTTTACCTTGCCGATATCTACTTCGTTTATGTCAACACGGACCAGCATCCTGCTCATTTCCGCTATCGTCATCATTACGGAACCGCCGGAATATTCCGACAGGCCGGAAGTGACCATATCGCCCTCTTCAACAGACTTATCTATTATTACCCCGGAGGCCGTTGCCCTGACCTCGGACGACTGGTACTGCTCCGCCTCCCTGCCTGGCTGGATCACTGCAAGAAGCTGGCCTCTTTTCACGGTATATCCGTCGTCTACCAGGAGTTTTTTTACGGTGCCGGTCACATTGGATTTTACTTTTACGGAGCTTAAAGGTTCGAGCTTGCCCACCTCGGAGAGTTTCTCGGTGATGTCTCCACGCTTCACTTCTTTCATTTTTATTTCTACCGGAGCCCCGTTGGCCTGCAAGGGTTTATTCTCCCGGTTGCAGCCGCAAAACAGGAGCGCCAAACCGCAGGCGCAAATAACAGCTGTCTTCATTCTCATTTTTCCCCTTTAATACAGCTTTACTCCCATCGCCTTCAGAAGATCAGCGGTCTGGGATTTATAGTCGTAGATCGACTGGTACCAGTTTATTTGAGCCGAGCTGTAATTTACTTCCGCGTCAACAAGCTCAAGGAAAGAAGCCGTCCCTTCCCTGTATTTGCTCCGCGTTATTTCCATGCTCTCCCTGGAGAGCCCCACCTGCTGCTCGTAAACGGGCACGCTCTTGTGGATTCTGTCCAGATCGTTCCATTCAAGGAAAACTTCTTTGTTGATAAAGCGCTTTAACGAAACTTCCTGAATGTCAAAAATCTTCAGTTCTATCTTTGCGCTCTCCGCCTTAAGCGAATTAACCCCGCCGTCAAAGATAGGGTAGTTCAAAGACAGGGATAGCGCCCATCCTGAATTCTGGTCAAGCGCTCCCTTATGCGTCCACAAGCTGCTGTCTCTCGCGTATTTATCAAGATATATGCCGTATGAAGCGTCCAAACTTACAGCGGGGAGCAGGTTGCTTTCAACAAGGCCGAGATTAACGGCGCTCTCTTCTTTCTCTTTTGCCAGAATCAACCAATCCGGCCTGTTGTTAAAAGCGGAGAGAAGCGCCTGTCCGATGCTCTTTTCGTATTTGGTAAATTTGAGATCATCCTCAAGAAGCGTTTCAGAATCCGGAGCAAGTCCCAGCAGGTCGTTTAGCGCCGCTCTTGCCGCCACCACGGAATTATTTCCTCTTATCACGGCTATGTTGCTGTTGGCAAGCTGCACCTGAGCGTCAAGAAAATAGCTTTTGGATTTTATACCCGCGCGGTATAAACTTTCCGTGAGTTTGAGGTTTTCCTGACGCTGTTTCAGGAGAATTTCGGAGACCATAAGCGCTTTCTGCGCCTTAAGCACTTCATAGAAGGACTTGATGCAATTCCACGCGGCCTCCTGCTTCGCGCTTGCCAGCCTGAGTTCCGCCTCTTCCTGTTTCTTTCTGTAATAGGAAATCTTCGCGGTGTCCTTCCCCATATTAAACAGGTTATAGTTCGCCTGTAAAACAGCCGTATAGTTGTCGGGGTAGAAGGTGAAAGGGGTTACGGGATTGCCGTTAACGTCGTAACCGGCAAGCGTATCATTGAAACTTAATCCGATCGAAGGATAGAAAGGCGCGCCATATATACCTGTGTCATTAGCGGCCTTGCGGAGTTCCTGCGCTGCCTGTGAAACGGCGGTTGAGGAGGTAAGGGATTTTTCGATGCAAGCCTTAAGGGAAATTATACCGGCATTGGAATTAAGAGACAGAAGAAACACTAATAGAACCGAGCAGGATGCTGTTTTCATTGTATTAATTTTACTATATGCCGCCAAGCAAGTCAACCACACTAAAAAAAAGGAGCCCCAATGGGCCCCTTTCACTCTGTATTCATTGTACTTATCTGTAAAGTACTTTCGCGCACTCCACCGTATTCTTAATAAGCATCGTCACTGTCAAAGGCCCCACGCCTCCGGGCACCGGAGAAATCATTCCTGCAACCTCTTTAGCTTTGTCAAACTCAACGTCTCCCACGGTCTTCATCTTGGGCTTGCCGGTCTTCTCGTCTATAAGCTGTTTCCCGTCAGGGCCAAGGTTGGGCACTCTGTTTATTCCAATATCAATTACAATCGCCCCCGGTTTTATCCAGTCGCCCTTGACCAGTCCCGCCTTGCCGACCGCGACAAAAACTATGTCAGCCCTCTTTACATGCGAAGGTGTGTCTTTCGTAGCTATGTGACAGACCGTGGGTGTCGCGGATTCCGTCAGAGACTGCAGCATAAGGAGCAGAATCGGTTTGCCTACTATTTCGGAATGGCCGACTATCACCACTTCCTTGCC
>CAITPB010000117.1 GCA_903894145.1 Candidatus Firestoneibacteriota bacterium
ATAATGAAAAAAATATAGTCCTTTAAAAGTTTGTAAGGTAAGTGCAAAGTTTATAAGGTTTATAAAGTAAAATCAAAAACCCTCCCGAAATTCAGGAGGGTTTTTGTCTTCTTATGCGTGCCTCGCAACGTTTAGAAGTTTGAGCTGATACCATAAATTCTCTATACTTGGTCTATCGCTCTTACCTTACAAACTTTACAAACCTTATAAACCTTATAAACCTTATAAACTTTTATTAAAGATCTTGTCCGAATTATCCACAACCTTGTACTTCTTCCTCAGCCATCCCGCGAACTCGCCTTCAAACGCCTTCTGTTTTGATTCTGTCATGTTTTTCTTTATTGCCTCTACGTCCTTGTTAAACTGTTCCTGCGTGGGTTGTTTGACATCAACTAGCTGGACGACAAAGCATCCGCCGTTATGCTTGACGGTTCTGGCGCCTCCTGTTTTGGGTATGGTGAATCCCCCGTTAAGCAGGTAGGAATAGTCATCCACAGTCTTGAGTGTGTCTGTCGATTTTACAAAGTCCGTTGTTGCTGTCTTGTAGCCGGTCGCTGCCTGTTCAAAGTTCTTGCCGGTCATAAGTTCCGATATAATCTTATTGCCCTCTGTTTCCGCGAGAGGTACGGACTTGTCGGTTTTGAGTTTATTCTCTATAGCTCCCTTTACGCTGTCAAAGGCCATCTCGCCTGCCGGCAATTTCTCAAGGAATCTCGCTATAACATAACCTTTTCTGGCTTTTACCGGAGCCGAAACTTCGCCTGCCGGGCAGTTCTTGAGGAATTTCTTTATATCTTCGCTGGCGTCAAAATCTACCCCCGGTATAAGTTCGTAGAGGGAGAACTCGACTATGCCGGCTTTAAGTCCTACAAAGGCGGAAGCCGCAAGCAGATCATTCTTTTTTGTCGCGTCCGCGGCAAGCTGTTTAGCTTTATCAAGCGAGATGTCGCCTGAAACAACCTCTATTTTGTATTTTTCCTGTGTCTTGAAGTTAAGTTTGTTTGTGTCAAAATAGTTCTTTGCGTCGTTTATGCCGATCGCCGTAAGGGAAGCGAACTTGGCCGCGTCTATATTGATATACTTGAATTTCCTTTGTTCGTTCTTTTTAAGGAATTCCTCGGTAATCTCCGTATTAGACAGTTTTACCTGCTCCTGTATTGAACTCTTGAGTTTCAAGCGGAGCACATAATTCCTTGCCATGTTTTCAACTGTTTTGAAGCCGTTAGCGTCGAGGGATGTGTAGTCTGTCTTGTACTGTTGGGTGCAGATTGCCTTTATGTAAAGTTTTACAAGCTCCCTGTCATCGTCCGTGAGTTTTATGGCGCCGGAAGATATGTATTTGTTGATTAGGACGTCAAAAATCATCTCGTTTAAGACCTGTTTCTTAAATAGGATAGCCTGGAAAGCCGGCATGTTTGCCTCGTCAATATTGTTTGCCTGAATGACATCGCTCCACTTGCGCTCGAATTCGGCCACTCTTATCTTTTCTCCGCCGGCCACGGCAAGCACGTTGTTTTCGCCGTTTGTGTCCGTGTTGCCCATTCCCCATACAAAAAATATGGTAGCGAGAAAGCAGAGGGCTACGACAAGGAATATCCATTTCATATGCTTGCGAAGAAATTGCATCATATTATACAGCCTCCGTCTAAATGCCTGATTGCTTACAGTTTCTAATGCTATCATTTTACCCTTTGAAATTCAATACAAAGTTGCCTCCGTGATTACTCGCTTGACAAACAGCAATTACAGGGTCACAATAATGATGGTG
>CAITPB010000118.1 GCA_903894145.1 Candidatus Firestoneibacteriota bacterium
AAAAAGAGCACGCGATGTATATGGAGTTCATAAGAGAATGCGCGGAAAATAATGTTGTAACCCTGGAGGATTTCAGGGCTGAACTGCTGGAATTCCGCGAGTAAAACAGGGGCGATATGATGTCAGAGAATGAGAAACATAAGCATATTCATCAGGAAAAACAACCGGGAGTGATGTCAGAGGGCAGGGACGGAAGAGAGAAGCTTCTGGATGCCTCGGAGATCGCGCTGGTGCTCGACACCTATGACGATATCTTTTCCGATTTCGACCCGAGGCCCTACGACCACAGGTCGCTCTCCCAGGATTTTCTTGCTGAAGCAAAGCACGCGGCGAGAGACAAGATTTCAGGGCTGGAGCTCAAGTTCCTCATACCGAAGGCCCTGCAGGACGCCGGCAAGGAAGATCTGATTGAACTGCGGCTGCGCGAGCATTTTGAGAAACACGCGCATATGATACGCCAGGAAATTACGTCAGGAAGGTTGAGGGGGGCCGTGCTGGCCTTTATCGGCATGCTGATAACTGTTGCGGCTGCGGGACTCGGTTACTTTTTTAAACAAAACATCGCCGCGGAGATTGCCGTCGTGGTGCTGGAACCGGCCGGCTGGTTTACTATATGGAACGGGCTGGATATGTCGGTATTCGCGACAAGAGGAAAGGGAGCAGACCTTTCGTTTTACGAGAAAATGCAGGACGCGGAGATTACATTCGAAGCGTATTGAAGGCAAGAGGCAAATACTAAATTCTAAATTCGAAATTTGAAGTCCGCCTGCAGTTCCTGCAGGCGAGATCTCGCCTATTTGCAAGCAAATAGGCGGACTCGAAATTCGAAACAACAAGCAAAAACGGAAGCAGTTCCTGTCGCGATTTCAGATTTCTAATTTCTTGCTTTAGTTGTATCAGGAGGGAATATGGCTGATTCAGAGAAAGGATTGGTAAGTAAGGCCAAAAAATATCTCAAGGAAGAGTATGGGGAAGATACTGTGTCTATGACGGTTACAAGGAATACTGTGAGCGGCGGCAAGGGGGTGCTCTTTGTCGATTGCACGGTGAGCATTGACGGCGAGGAATCGGACTGGAGCAAAGAGTTTTATTTTGAAGCCGGGGAAGTTACCCATATGACCTGGGAAAGAAGGTAGCCCGTGAGAAACGACGCGATTTTTTTCTCGGAAGGAAGCAAAATAGCCGCGCACCTCTACCAGCAGGACGGCCTTGATGCCGCGAAAAAACACCCTGCGGTCGTTCTTTGCCACGGTTTTGCCGGAATAAAAGAAGCGCTGGTTCCGCCCTATGCGGAAGGTTTCTCAAAGAACGGATTCATAGTCCTGGCCTTTGATTACAGGGGTTTCGGGGATTCGGAAGGCGAGCGCGGCAGCCTCATTCCGGATAATCAGGTGACTGATATCAGGAACGCTATAACCTACATCTCCTCCCTGGGCAATGTTGACGCCGGAAGAATCGGTCTTTGGGGATCGTCTTTTGGCGGCGCGAACGCGGTAAAAACGGCGGCCCTGGACCGGCGCGTGAGAGCCGTTGTAGCCCAGCTTACTTTCGCCGACGGGGAGAGGGTTGTAACGGGAGGACTGAAACCGGAAGAGAAGGCAAAGCTCCTCGCGACTTTGCAGAAAGTCTGGTCCCGCGCGGTCACCGCAAACAAAAATATGATGATGTCCCTTGACCAGATTCTGACCGACGCTGATTCTAAGGCCTTCTTCGCGAAGATAACGGCCGAGCACCCGAAAATAAATGTTAAAATACCGTTCCAGTTTGTAAGATACAGCTTTGAATATAAACCCGCGGAATACGCGAAGTTGCTAAAATGCCCGCTTTTTGTGCTTGGCGCGGAGAATGACATAGTGAATCCTCCGGCCGAGTCAAAAGCGCTTTATGACGCGGCAAATGAGCCAAAGGAGCTGTATATGGTAAAAGG
>CAITPB010000119.1 GCA_903894145.1 Candidatus Firestoneibacteriota bacterium
CGGCAGCGCGGGATTCTTCGGGGAAGGTGTGCTGGAAGAGTACGCCCCGCTAGCCATAGAGGACGAGGGGCGTCTCACAAACTTTCCAATTAGGGAAAATTTTCTGACCAAAGTTTTTACACACGCGGAGTTCCTTGCCGTAAAAAACGCCGGAACAGCGCGTGCTCTCTCCGATTTTCAGGCCAGAAGTAAATATCTCCTCCTTGCCTACAGCGAAAAAGAGATGCGGCTGATGGGCTCGCTGGCGGCAAATCTTAAGAAGAGGCCGATAAAAGAAATTTATGAAGAGTACGGCGAACACCTGCTTTTGGCCTTCGCGAAACAACTGAGCTTCAAGCCAGTCATCAATGTGCTCACGCACGCCCTGGGTTACTTTAAGGAACAGCTGGTAAAAGAAGAAAAAAAATTCTTTCTTGAAAGCATGGAAAAGTACCGCGCCGGGAAATTGCCTTTAAGCGCCGTAACCGGGCTGCTTCAGATGTGGATATTAAAGTATAAAGTGGATTATCTAAAAGACCAGACTTTTTTCTCCCCGTTCCCGGAAGAACTGGTGGATTTGGGCGATTCAGGGAAGGGGAGATAAATACAAAAAGTTAAAAAAGTTTGTAAGGTTCGTAAGGTTTATAAGGTTACTAAAGTAAGGAGCTACTTATGTTCGATAAAGAATTCGCAAAGAAGCAAATTTCCCTTCTTCCCGACGCCGAACTCGCGCAAACCCTTAAGAACGAGAAATCCGGAGAGTTTGTTCCGGAGTATTACGAGCTTGCCAGGGAGGAATTGAGGAGGCGGGGAGTTGACCTTAATGAAATGCTGAAACCTGCCGGCTTTGGTGCCGAAGCGAAGAATAATTCCGGCGCGGGGATGAGGGCAAGCGTTTTTGTAGAACATATAAGGGGGAAAATTGGCATAAGCGCACTTGAAACAGAAGAACTCATTGAGTTATATAAGATGGAGAGCGGCCACCCGTTCTTTATGAGCCTGATAGAGAGAGAACTCGGGGTACGGCAAATCGACGTTAAGACAATAGAGTTAGAGAAGAAAGCGGAGGCGTCCGGGCCGGCCGCTCAAAAGGAGTGCAAGTCCTGCGGCACGGGGCATGACGCTGCATTTAACTTTTGCCCGTTCTGCGGCAATCCTCTCTAACATTTAATAAGAATACAAAAGTTGGCTTATTACGCAGATGATAAAAAGAGATTACTCGGATTAGGTCTTGATTTAATCTGTGTAATCGCACTTCCTAATCTGCGTAATCAAATAATGCACTTTTTGGGCTGAGGAAAAAATGATCCTTACGAAAAGCACGGACTACGCGGTCAGGGCGCTCTGTTATTTGAGCAGGAACAGCGGGCGTATTGTCTCCGTCAAAGAGCTCCACGAAAAACTTGATGTTCCCTATCCTTTTCTCCGGAAGCTTCTTCAGGTGCTGAATAAGAAAAAAATTGTAAATTCTTATAAAGGGTCCGGCGGAGGGTTTGAACTGAATAAAGCAGCCGGCGAGATATTTCTCCCGGAACTCATAGAAATCTTTCAGGGGCCTTTCAAAATAAATCATTGCACGCTCAAGGGCAGGAGCTGTCCGAATATGGCCTACTGCGTGCTCCGCACCAGGATGGACGAGGTAGAAGCTCAGGTCTATAAGATGATGGAGGATATTTCCATAAAAGAACTCTGCAAAGATCCGCGTAAAAGAGGAGGAGTATGAAAACCCTGAATATTTGTTTTGGCTTAATCGCGGCCTTTTTGCTTCTGGCCTGCGCCCCGTTGTTTGCCGCTGGAACTGCGGCAGATGACGCGAGTTTTGCCGGTTTCGTCCAGCCGAACGGCGAGAAAAGTTTTGTCGCTTTTCCGGAATATCCGACGGCGCGCGCCTGGCGTTACCAAAATGACGACGATGTTGATCTGCACGCCACGACGAAAGGCGTCGGGCCGGATTCCGGAATGGTGATTTTCACCGAAAAAGGGGAAAATCCCGGCGAAGTCATGTTCTACGATGTAGGAGCCAGGGGCGAGGACCTTAAGAAATATAAAGGAATCTCCTTCTGGATGCGCGGCGACGGAGGGAGCGGCAATCTCTCTCTCGGCACCAACTGGAATCAAAAAGTCGCAACCTATTCGCGGATGGGCAAGTTTCCTCTCTCGCAAAAAGTCTGGAAAAAATATTTTGTGCCCTAGAAGAACTTTACTCCGGATGTTAGCGAAAAGGGCTTCTATTTCATCAATGCCAAGCTTGAGCCTGCGGCCCCAAGGCAGGCCTGGGCCGTAATCGCAAGGCTTAATTTATATTCCGAGCAGGTTACCGAAAAGATTGAAGACAGAAAGACTGACGACCCGCCCGGTATGATTCCGGCGGAACAGTTTGTATCGGGAGCAGACAAGCTTATACCCAAAGTCCTGGCTAAGCTCAAAGAAGGCAAGCCGGTGACCATAGTTTGCGCCGGGGATTCAATAACGGCCGGCGCCCAGATGACCTACAAGCCCAATAAAGCGCCGAACAGAGACTATGACGCCTATGTGTATTTCGCGGTCCTGCAGAAAAAACTGGCCGAATTCTATAAATACAAAAAAACCAGATATGCCATGAAGATGTGGCAAGCGGTGGACAAGAAGACCGGAAAAACGGCTTCAGGCGCGGCGGCGGACGGTTTTGCCGTGGTAACCCCCGGGCTTTCCGAATCGGCCCTCGCCGGGTTTGACGGGCTTCAGGTCATAAGCGTGGGCGCGGGCGGCAAGAACACGCAGTTCGGAGCAGATCATATTTCCGATGTGACTATGTTCAATCCGGACCTGGTTATCTGGTTCTACGGAGTCAATGATACTTTGAGCAAGGGTCTTAACGCCTACACTTCCAATACTGAACGGGCGATAAAGGCTTTGCAGGACAAAAAA
>CAITPB010000120.1 GCA_903894145.1 Candidatus Firestoneibacteriota bacterium
CCTGACCTCAACCTCTTGCTGGCCCCGATATATGCCTGGCTCTGGCACAGGGGCGGGGACAAAAAGTTCTCGGACATGGCGGACAAGCTCTTTGAAGGAGGCGTAAAAGGGGCGTCTTTGGGAGACGGAAAGCATTTCACCGAGAATTACCGCTGGAGTTTTGACTATGTAAGGTGGAGATCAATTAATCCTGAACCCTGGACCGGAAGCTCCAGGAGCGCGGAGCAGGCGGCGGACGAAGCCCTCAAGGGCGTTGTTATTTTCCCGAATCCATTCCGGCCGTCTCTCGGAATAAAATTGAAATTTGAAAATCTTGCCAGAAATTCAAGCATCAGCATCGTCTCGGCGTCCGGAGAAAAAGAATTTGAAATTTCCTGCGGAAATAACACGACCGCCGAATGGGACGGAAGGAATGAAAAGAAAGAAAGTGTCGCGCCGGGAATATATTCCTACACGATCAGGGCCAAAGAAGGCGGGGAAAAAAGCGGCAAGATAGAGCTGAAGTAAAGTAAGAACGGAGTTATTTAGGAAATAATTCAGGAGGGAAAATGTTACTAAAAAGATTGGTGTTTTTGATCGTATCACTCGGAACTTGTTTTCCTTTATTCGCGCAGGCTCAGGTAAAACCCGGTTCAATCGGCTCTGAATCATTCATGCCCACAGCCGAAAATCCCGTCGGCTGGAGAGGGGACGGGAGCGGGAAGTTCCCCGGCGCAGTTCCGCCGGCGGAATGGAGCCTCGTTTCAAAAGATGTGAGTGAATTGAAGTGCTCCGGGAAGAAACCCAAAGGGGTCGAAGGAATTCCCATGACCGACGGAGCCGTTCATGAATGGTTGGTCTGGGGGCCGTCGCAGAAAGAACTGCTCTTTGAGATTCTTCCAAAAGAGGGCGAGCTTGCCCCTGACGACAACGAAACGGCCGGGACAAGCGTCTGGAAACTGGTAAAGTCGGATACTAACACGCTGGATTTAACCAGGGCGCTGAAAGAAACCGGAACAATCTACGCGCATACATATATTTACAGCGGTTCGGACAAAGAGTATATCCTGCAGCTTGCCGCAAGAGACGGGGCCATGTTCTGGCTGAACGGTTCCAAGGTGGTTCCAAAAAGCGTCGCGGAAAGGCTTAAGGTAAAACTCAAGGCCGGCTGGAACAGGTTTACCTTCAAGGCCAAATATTCAAAACCGGGGCCGAACCAGAGCGACGGAGGCTGGTTTATAAATCCGGTTTTCTATGACACTGATTTGACTAGGACTGTAAGCAAAAATATCGCCTGGACGACCCGCCTCGGAAAGGGTTTTGGCTCGCCTGTCACGGTCGGCGATAAAATCTATGTGGAGTCCAATCCCGACCTGTTAATCTGTCTCGCGAAAACGACCGGAAGAATAATCTGGGTTAAGACAAACAACCTTTTTGAATCTTTTAGCGAAGAGGAGAAGAAGGCGACTCCGGCGCTTAACGCCGCGGAAGAACCGGCAGTTAAACTGCGGGCAGCCTGCGAGAACCTGAAAGGGAAGGCCGGCATTGACCAGGCTGCGGAAACAGAGATAAATACCCTTGCAAAACAAATTCACGATATCAGCCTGAAAGCAAACCCTAACAAGTACAATAAACCTCCTTCGGATTTTGGTTATGGCAGCTATTCGCCTTCAAGCGACGGAAATAATGTATATGTCTTTTTTGCCCACATGGTAAGCGCCTGCTATGACCTTGAAGGCAACCGGAAATGGATACGGTTTGATGATTACAACCAGATTGAACACGGCATAAGCGCTTCGCCCTTGTTGATCGGCGGGAAAATGGTTGTCTATATGAGAGAACTGCTCGGACTGGACGCGAAGACAGGAGAGAAATCCTGGGTATTCAAAGCCGCGCCTCTGGACGGGTTAAACCCGGTCCGGATGTTCTATGGCTCCCCGGTTGCCGGAAAGATTGGCGGCAGTAAATACATTTTTCTGCCTGACGGGAGGGCTATAAACCCCGCTGACGGAAGCGTCGTGTTTGACGATGCCAAATACAAGCTTCATAAACACAATGCGGCTTCTTCAGCGGTAGATAGCGGCACTGTAGTCAGAATCTGGAATTTCGGCCCTGTGAGCTTGTACAAGCTTGGCGCGTTTGACGGTAAGAGTTTAAAGCTGGAATCAAAGAAGGATGTTCCTTTTTCCGGGGCTGAATTTCCCCGTCACTACCTTGACTGGCACACCGCCTCTCCGCTTGTGGTTGACGGGCTTGCATATCTGGTGAACGACCAGGGAATTCTCTCGATAATTGATGTGCAGGCCGGGACAATGCTTTATCAGAAGCTTCTGGATGTCGGCCAGTATGAAAACCACGGCGAGGGCGCGGGACGGGGTGTGGGCGCAAGCCCTGCGCTTGGCGGGAAGAATATTTATATAACAGGCAATTTCGGCACAACTCTTGTGCTAAAACCGGGCAAAAAATACGAACAACTTGCCAAAAACAAGATTATGGGCTATGCCGTCTTTCCTGAAGCAACTTACAGAAATCACCCGGAAAAGTTCATAGCCTCGCCGTATTTCGACGGCGGGAAAATCTTTATCAGGGGAGAGCAAAACCTTTATTGTATCGGCGAGGGCAAGTAGTCGCGTTTTTGAACGATAGAAAGAATATTTTCCGGAGGTTTAATGAAAAGACCTGTCTGGTTTCTAATCAAAGTGTTTTGCGCGTTGTCCGTTTACGCGGGGATTTACGCGCAGGCTGCCGCGCCGCGCGTCGGCTGGGAGGAAACGTTTAAAGATAGCTCACTCTGGAAAATGGCGATTGACCATCCTAAGTCAGGCACTCCGCCAACCTTCGAAGCGCCGGACGGGAAGATAAAAATAACCACTTGTGTCGGGGCTTTGGACCAGAATATGAAGCGCCCCGACTGGCCGGAGTGGCCTTCAAACCCGGGCTCAGAGTTTTCGTCTTTCGAGGTGCAATATGATGTTGATGTCGACCTGGACCTCTATCACTATCTTGTTGTCCGCATCCCGGAAAAGTCGGTAATCTTTTCCCTCTGGCTAAACGATAAACAAACAAAAGTTTGTTACACCACGGGAATACACTCTCAGGACCTCAAAGAACTCGGGCTTTCTGGAAAGCAGAAGATTTCTCTCAAAGGAAGTTTCCTGAACACCTCAGGAAGCGTAACGCTGCAATATCTGCGGCTTGTCAGCGAGCTAAGCGAAGAAGAAAAGAAGGGCTTAATAGGCGCCGGGATGGCTTTCCGCGAAGAGAAACTCGCCTCTGTGCCCTATCACGGGCTTGAAGAATTCAACAAGCGCGCGGGAAGGCC
>CAITPB010000121.1 GCA_903894145.1 Candidatus Firestoneibacteriota bacterium
ATTAAAGCGTTCAACGGCGCTTGTATTGAACCTTTTGACGCTTAAAACGTTCAAAATAGTGATGGCAGCACTTGCTGGCATTTGCACCAATCTGCGTAATCAATAAAAAGTATTTTCTGGTTAAGCGAGGAAAAAAATGGGTAACATAGGATTCCCGGAACTAATCGTCATCCTGATTATCGCGCTGCTGCTTTTTGGAGCAGGCCGCCTCCCGGAAATCGGGTCGCAGATTGGTAAGAGTATTAAGAGCTTTAAGGACGCGATGAAGGACGAAGATAAGAAGAAAAAGTAAGAGTAAAAGCGAAGGTTTAAAACGTTTGTAACGTTCATAACGTTTATAACGTAAAGCACAACCCAGAGGCTTGTAGCGTTTGAAGGCCACACTTCGTGTGTCCTGTTTTGTAGAGAAGGATATATTTATCATGCCGGACTCCGTCCGGCATAGCAAAAAAAGGTTTATAACGTAAGGCAAGATCTCAAGAACGTTAGTAACGTAAAGCAAAAGCGGCAAAAATTAGCAGGCGTGAACTAACTCTCTAGTATTCCCTCCTGAGGTTCAAATGTACAATGTTTTTACATCCAAAAAAATAACCTTCCCGAAAGGATTCTTGTGGGGTTCGGGCGTGGCAGGGCATCAGGTTGAGGGAATGAATGTCACTTCCTTCTGCTGGGAGAACGAGAAGAAGCTAAAACCTGCCAATCGGTCAGGGATGGCGATAGATCACTACAATAGATACCCGGAAGACATTTCCCTCCTCAAGGCGCTCGGGCATAAGGCGTTTCGAACCAGCGTTGAATGGTCCCGTATACAGCCGTCTGAAGGCGCTTTCGATGAAAAGGAGCTTGCCCGCTACCTCGACGAATTCGCACTTCTCAAAAAATACGGAATTAAGACATTCATTACTCTTCACCATCTTTCCCACCCGCAGTGGTTCGAAGCGAAAGGGGGCTGGGCAAAAGAGGGGAACCTCAAATATTTTGAAAAATACCTCAAACTTGTACTTCCGCGCCTGAGTGAAGCCGCGGACTTCTGGCACACTTCCAACGAATTCAACCTGTACCCGCTTGAGAAAAAGGCGAACGCGCTGAAAGCGCACGCGCTCGCCTACCGGCTGATAAAAAAATATTCCAAGAGGCCAGTCAGCTACGCGCATGCTTTTGCCCTGCAGAAACCCTATAACCCCTGCAGCAAAGCCGACATTGCCGCTGCCGGCCGCCTGGATTGGCTCAAGAACGAAGGTGTCCTTAACGCCGTCCGCTCGGGCCGGATAGATTTTCCCGGCAGAAAAGTGGAGTTTGTGCCTGACTTAAAAGGGGCGCTGGATTTCTGGTCAATTAATTATTACACGAGGCACATGATAAATGCGTCCGGGAAAACTACTGTTGAAACCAGGTACGACCACAAAATCCAGAAAATGATAGACATGGATTTCTATATGGAAGAGTTCTATCCGGAAGGCATCATTGAGGCCTGCATGAGAGTGAACGATAAGCCTATATTTATCACGGAGAACGGCGTTTCCTGCAAGGATGACGCTTTCAGGATTGCGAATCTTTCGCTGACCTTAAACGCGCTCAGTGAAGCTATTGAGATGGGCGCGGATGTGAGGGGGTACCTGCACTGGTCAACTTTTGATAATTACGAATGGGATTCCTTTGTTCCCCGCTTTGGGCTGGTAAAGGTTGATTTTAAGACCTTCAAGCGCTCCCCAAAACCCAGCGCGTATTTTTACCGGGAAGTGATTAAAAATAACGGATTTTACGGGAAAATGGCAGCAAAATACATTAGTAAGATTCCGACAATAAAGCATTAAGGTTTATCACGTTTATAGCGTTTGTCAAATATAAGGGTTTTCAACAAAAAAAGAGCCGCCGGGGTTACCGGCGGCTTCTTGTTTACGTTACAAACGTTAGGAACGTTATGAACGTTATGAACCAGTCTGAATAATTATTTACCCTGTAAACTAATAATCGCCTGCCCCATCTTATATCTTAATACATCCATCTTGTCCGCGCCTTTGAAGTTCTTCATAGCTTCTTCCAGGAAGTCAGCTTCGTAGCCGGTGCCTTTGCCTGCTGAGATTTTGTAATTCCTGATCTCGGAAAGCACTGCTTTTGCCGCGGTTACCTCAGCGCTTCCCGGGTTCTTGCTTGCCGCGACGGCTTTTTCAAGCGTCATAATATACCTGTAATCATAGACGCCTTCTCTTATATGTTCCCAGTTTGTAGTGTCAATAATTTCGCCTTTGCTGTAAACGGCGCAGGAGGAGGCCGCGTATTCCGTGGTAGGACAGCCGTACTTTGCCGCTCCCCACCAGAATTGCGAGTTGCCGTAAGCGCCCTGCTGCCAGGTCAGAAAACCGAAGGCGTATCTGTTCGCGCCGCAGTTATAGAGCAGGAGCGGTTTCTTTAATTCGTGAACCTTATCAATTATTTTCTGCGTTGGCGCGAAGCCGGCGTGCGTGGTGTTGTAGTACGGAATATTAATAAGTTCCGTGTAGTCTGCCATCTTGCTCGGGTCATCCTTACGCTTAAATCCGCCCGGCCCTGCCCACGAAGGGTTGGTGATAATTCCGGCTTCGCCAAGTATCTCGAAAGTGTTCTTCATATCTATCCAACCGCGCATTTTCCCCGGCTCGCTGTCTTCGCGGGGTTCATCAAAAGTAAATATCAGCTTCGGCCAGTTGTCTGCTTTCGCTTTTGCGGCAATTATGGTTCCGAATTCCTTGAGCGCCGCCCTGTGCGCCGGGCTCCACGGCTGCTTTCCGGTCAACTCGCAAAGTATGCTCTGGATACCGCTGTCAAACATCCAGCTGGTGAACCCGTACTTTCTAAGCAGAGGTACTATCCTGTTCGCCGTGGTGAAATCTACCGTGACTTTCCCTCCCGAATACTTCACGGGGAATGGGTCGGCAGAATCAAAGCAATTCATTCCGTGGTCGCGGAGGTTCTGCATGGCATTATCTATTTCAGGGCTTGCCGGATAGCTGTTGTAATACCACATCCAGTAAGTGTGATGCTCATCCCATTCCGCAAACTTGAAAGGAAATACTTCCACGGAAAC
>CAITPB010000122.1 GCA_903894145.1 Candidatus Firestoneibacteriota bacterium
ACGATTACACCGATAAACCATTTTGACCTATCGGTGGCATCAATTTGAAATCTGTGTCATCACGCTAATGTCTTACTTTAACGCGAATGCAGACCGGGCAGGCATCTCTGCCTGCCCGGCTCAGGACTATTCGTTGATCTTGTTCTTCTTTATAAAGTTCCAGATGAGCTTCGTCTGCTCTGCCATCCCGCAATCTTTGTTATCAAATATTTCCCCTATCTTTACATCCTTTACCTTGCTCCATTTGATCATTTTGCCGCCGAATGCCGCTTTCTTTGCCGGTGCCGCTGAATCTGCCGCCATTTGTTGCCTCCTTTGAACTGCTTTTAATTGCCGCGCCTTAAGCACGGCAGGTCAGCATTTTAGTACTTAGCGGGAGAGATTACAATCTTTTTATTTAGCCTGGGAATCTTTTCTGCGCGACAGCGTCCAGCTCAATCTCAAAAAGAAGCTCATCCCTGCAAACCGTTGTAAGGGCGCTAATGCAGTTAAGCTCCGGGAGTCCGTTCTTTTTGCAATACTCCCGGAACAGCGGGATATGCTCCGGAGTCTTAAAATACGCTATGGATCTTACGGAGTTTTCCCAATCCAGATTCCTTGAAAGCAATATTTCGCGGACCACTCTCATTGTCAGTTCTATCTGCTTGACCGGATCGCCTACGTGCGCGGATTTTCCGTCAGAATCAATGCTTGCCGTGCCCGATATCATAAGTTTCTTTATGCCGCCATAACTCAACTCAACCGCCCGGCTGAAAGCGCTTCTGTAATTTAAGGCCTCGCACTGAAGCGGAGACCCCACCTTGACAATGCCGGCGCCAGCCTTTTTGGGTTTGAAGGCATAGATACTCTGAGAGAGGGCCCTGCCAAAAAGATTTGTTGCTCCTATACCTGTGCTCGCCGGTACGGTGCGCTGGAAGATCCCGTTCTCCGTAAAAAAACCGGTCCTTGCCGCGTTAAACTTTCCGTACCAGGAAAGCAGCCTGTTAAGGTAGAACCAGGTTCTTGCGACCTCCGGGTAAGTAAAACCCGCGGATGCGAGCGCCTTGAGGATTTGGTCATAAGTGTTTCTCACCTGTTCTTCGGGTGACGCGCCGGGGTTTTCCGGTGAAATTCCTCCGAGAATTACATGCTTCGCTTCAGCGGTCTCCCAGGAATACCCCGCAAGATTTTTTCCTGGCACCACCTCTGCCACCGGAACACCTGACACGGCAAACAACTGAATCCCGCTCAACGGGTAAGTATTTCCGTTATCGTGTTCAAGAATTGAAACCGGCAACCCTTTAAAACCGGCAGTCTTAAGCATATTTGCGGCGCCGGCCATATCTCCGAAAGAGAGCGCCATCAACGGCTTCGCGCCTTTATTTTGCAGGTAAGCCGCGGCGGCTTTTAACGCATCCCCCGGCAAACCTTCAGAAGCACTTACGGAAACATAATCTTCGGTCAGTTCCCCGGAAGAGACTGAACACGAGGTAAAATTGCTCTCTTTTTCTGCGATATCGTCATTTCTTGCTGTTGTCAACGTGTTCTCCTTTAACTTTTGAGTCAGGCGCCGAAGCTTTTTTTTCGGGTGTTGATTCTGCCGACGGATTGGACTGTTTTTTCTCACCCGTAACTTCCGCTGAAGGCGCCGCTTTCTGTTCCGGCGTAACAACTCTCGCGGGCAAAAGAGGAACGCTTGCTTTGGGCGGCTCAGGTTTCTTTACCGGGGGCTCTTTCCCTTTAAGGATATTTATCTTCAGCGCAGGCGCGTTCACGTACATCTTTTCGCGCCTTCCCTTCTCGGCTACCTGCCTTTCTTCCACCGGAACGGCAGCCATTCCCTGCAGCAGCAAAACCTCAGTCCCAAGTTTTGCCTTAAAGTCCGCGCGGAACGCCGCTTCAAAACTGTCCTTCTTGCCGTTGATAAAACTGCCGCGAAGAGATACCCCTTCAGGCGGAGTGATAAGCGCGAGGTTTATGGGTTCGGCAAAACCATCTTTCCTTCCGACGTTTATCACAATCTTGGTCTCTTTCCCCTGCGTCAGGTCAATGCCGGCTTCCGGCACCGAATCAAAATAGAGAGTGAAAGGCGTCTCTTTGCCCACAGCCACCTGCAGGGAATTCACAGGCACAATGTGTTTCCAGGCGAAAGCCTGCATCTGCTCCTCAGATGCTGCAACGTGATGTATTATTATAGCGTTGCCGTTTGTTGAACCGGCCATCAGTTCAAGCGGGCGCGTGCTTCCCTCGGAAGAACCCGCGCAGGCGAAACTTGCTTTTATCTCGTTCTTACCGTCAGGAACCACCGCGGCGCTCAACATGACATCCCGGCTTTCTGAAGAAGGAAATACCCTTATATCCCCTTTAAACCCCTCCTTTCTGACTGCGCGAAGGGTTATCCAGCCGCTGCCCCCTTTCGGAACCAGCACCCCGGCGGGAAGGGCAAAAACCTCGAAATCCGGCATCGGCCTGCTGATCCGGAGCCTGTACGCAAAATTTTCGCCGCCTTTACCCTGAATATCCCGTATCCTGACAAAATACGCGCCGGACTTTGGAGCTTTAAAACTTATGAAGGAATCCGAATGATGGGTAATAGTACCCAGCCACTTATAGGCGGCATCGTCATCGTTTGCCGCGAGTTTTTCTCCGGACGAATTTAAGACTTCAAGGTAAGTGTCCAGGGGAGACCCCAGCCGCCTCGCCGCGGCGTCGAGAGAAAGAACCTCGCCTTCCGAGGCTTCGAAGGAGTAAAGGTCAGGGACTCCAGGCGTAAGAATCCTGCCGTTTATTACGCATGGCAAAGTCACACGCACGGCTTTAGCCAGTGTTTCATTGCCGCTTTCATTTGTTATTTCCGGCAGGTCGGAAAAAGCGAACGGCAGGCTGTTGCTTACCGCGCCTTCTTTGGAACGGCCGTTAATATATTGGACAGGCAGGTCCCTCCGCCCGCTAAAAACTTCTATATTATCCTCAGCGAGGTTTTTGCCGTATAATCTGACTTTAGCCGGAACGCCGTACTTCGCGCCGAGAGGAAATATCCCGGACACAAAAGGCAGTTCACCGATGCTGACCCTGTAAACAAAATCCTCCCTCCCGCGGTAAATTGAATCCCGAAGCTCCAGGTAGTAATCACCGTCCGTCGCGGTGTCGTAAAGTATCACGGGATCCTGCCCGGTGTAAAAATTATCCGCGTGAGCCAGCTCCTTCCAGTTTGAATCATAAAGAGCCATGGAACCCTGGAACCACCCCGGGACCGCGTCAGCCATAAAGGGTTTGAGCACCCTGATGTCTGCTCTAAAAACCAGGCTCCTTCCCTTTACGGCGGAAAACCTGAAAACATCAGCGTCTCCCGGCATGATAGTGCCGTTAAGCACGGCAGGCAGGGTTTTTACCTCGGTTGCGTTTTCTTTCCTGTCATTTGGTTCGGACTCAAATACTTCCTTAAGCGTTCCCACCTGAAAGGTAAGCTTGTTTGAAAGTCCGCCGGGGGTAAGAACCCTAATCTCCCTGTTGCCCGGCTCCGCGTCGTCAAAGATCGCGATGCGCAGCGTAAGCGTATCAGGGAAAAGGTCGTTCTTTCTGGCCTTCGGTTTTACCTGAGGCTTCGCCTGCGGTTTGGCCAAAGTTACGGCTGGAAGCGATTGCTTTGAACCGGCTTCCTGCGTTACCGGAACCGACGGCGGGAACGGTTTCTGCTCTTCCGTAACAGCCTGCACGGGTTTTGCCGGCTGCGCCGCCGGGCTTTGCTCGCCGGTGGCCATTGCGGCCGGCGGCACCGGCAAAAGAACTGTCTTATCCGCCGTAACGGCACTTGAGGGAGCCAAAGGACGCTGTTCCGGCGTAGCCTGAAACGCCGGCGCCGCCGGTTTTTGTTCCGCGGTTACCGGCTGGGCCGCGGCAACAGTTTTCGGCGCGGGTTCTGCATCAGGATCAGGAAGGATGACCGCGAAAACTCCGCTTCCGTTTACAGTCACCCTGGAGGCGTCTTTAATATATTTCCCTCCGATTGTCACTTCTATGACGCTGCCCTGTTTCCCCCCCGCAGGATAAATATACCCGGCATGAGGAGGTTCGGCCGCGTAAAGCGCCGAGGAAAAAATCATTATGGCAAACACTAGTTTTTTCAAGAAGGCATTATCTCCGAAAGTATCCCGCCGGTCTCCTTGCTGTTTATAGCGCCCGCCGTGAAGGGATTCGCGTAAACGGCAGGCCCGGACACATTTGGTATCTTGGCATCTTTTTCTATTCCAAGAAGTTCGTAGAAACTGGCTATCAGGTCCCAGGGATAAATAGGCCTTTCGGCAACGTTCTCGCCGGTATCATCCGTCCTGCCCACGACCGTTCCCCCTTTAAAACCCCCGCCCGCCACAACCGCGGAGAAAGCCTTGCCGTAGTGATGCCTTCCGCCGTACCAGGGATCTTCCCAAGCGACCTTGGGGGATCTTCCAAACTCCCCGCTCCACCAGACTATGGTTGAATCGAGCAGCCCGAAAGAGGCAAGTTCCGATATCAGCGCGGCCATGCCGCGGTCCAACTCGGGAAGTTTTTGGTTCATAGTTTCAAAATGTTTCTTGTGCGTGTCCCATCCCCTGTAATTTATAGTGATGTAAGGAACGCCCTGCTGAACCAGTTTTCTGGCAAGCAGGCAGGATTGTCCGAAGGTGTTCCTCCCGTAAAGGTCCCTCGTCTCTTTTGACTCAACGTTCAGGAGGAAAGCCTTCCTCGCTTCTCCAAGAATTACCGAATAGGCCTCCTGCTGCCCCGCGTCAAGCACCTTGACAAGCGGGTCGTTCATCATAGACCTGGCAAAGGAATCAATCTCTTTCAGGAAATCCTTGCGGCTCTTCTGCCGGTCATCGTTCACGGTCTCGGAGACTATTCCTTCCACCGCAAAAGGCTCCCTGTTCGGGTCTCCGCCCGTGGAGAACGGCTTATATTTGCCGCCCATAAAGCCGCATTCCGAAAACCTGCCCTGCGGGGTCGTCAATGTTATATATGGAGGGAGCGGGCTCTTATAAAGCGGGGGCTGCCCCTTAAAATACGAAACAACGGCCCCTATGCCCGGATACACCAGCCCTTCGCCGGGTTTTCTGCCGGTCTGCACCATATACGCCGCAGTCTCATGCCCGTTATTATTGTGCGTCATGCCCCGCAGAATCGCGTACTTGTCAGCCTGCTGGGCGAGCAGAGGCAGAGTCCCGTTTATTTTTATTCCCGGCACATTTGTATCTATAGTCCGGCTTAAGCCGCCGGTATAATCCTTTCCCGCGGCGGGCTTTGGATCAAAAGTGTCAATGTGCGAAGGTCCGCCCCACATCCAGAGCTGAATCATAGACTTGGCTTTAGGCTTCTTTTCCAGAACATCGGCAAAGGCTTTGGAATCGATGAACCCGGAAAGCAAAACCCCTGCCCCGAAAACGGCTGAGCGCAGGAACCGCTTCCGTGACATTCTTCCGCTTATTATCGGGCTTTTTTTTCTTTTCATTTTTGCCTCAATGCCTCAGAAGAAATTCAGAGGAATTCATCAGAGACCAGACTATATCAAAAAAAGTCTCATTATACTTCTTCTTCGGATCGGTAAGGTAATCCAGAGCGAGCTTCCTTTCCTGCTCCGACGGAAACCTTGTCAGCACCCTGAGAAAAATTTCGTTGATTACGACCTTGTCGTCCTTTCTCAGACTGAAGAGCTGCTGCAGCGGACGGCTTTGTTCTATCTTCTTTTCTATCTGGCCCGAATTAAGGAAATGCTGCATCTGGGCCGCGGTAGGAACGGAGTTTCTCTCGGACAGGTACGAAGTATTGCGGGGCGGTTTTCCAAATAGTTCCAGAAACGGGGAAGTAATGCTCCCGTCCTGAATAGCCACAGCCCGCTGGCTGTAGGGCAGGAAAGTGAAAGGTTCCGGTATCATGCTCTGGTAACTCTCGCCGACCCCGGTTATCTGGCATACAATATCTATGAGCGGCTCTGCCTCCAGCCTCCGGGTCCTGTAGTGCGAGAAACCGTCAGAGTCTTCCTCGTTCCATTTTGTCGCGGCGGCGGAAAGTTGGTAGGTGTTGGAAGCGAGTATCAGGCGGCAGAGGTATTTTACGTCAAACTTGTGGGAAATGAATTCTTTTTCCAAATATGAGAGCAGTTCGTCGCTCCAGGCATCGTGGGTTCCCGCCAGGTCATCCGGTTCGTTAATAATCCCATACCCGAAGAACCAATACCACAACCTGTTTACCATGCATTTCGCGAACCAGGGATTGTCTTTTGACATGAGCCAATCAGCAAACACGGGCCTGGGGTCAATGTCTCCCCCAAGGAAAAGCAGTTCTTTGCCCGGGAAGCGCGGCAGGACTTCCTTGCCGTCAGGACTCAAGAACGGTTTCGCGTCCGGATCAAAATATACGATCTCTTCCTTCCACTCCTCCGTTCCCTTATAGCCGATTCTTGAAAAAAAGGCGGCCAGGCCGAGCCTCTCTTCCGCGCTGAAAACGGCATTCTCAGGCCTAATACCGAGAAACACCAGAACCGCGTTCTCCGCCAAAAACCCGGGAGTCCTTTCCTGGAAAGCCCTGAAGAAGTTTACCGGAGGGTCCCTGAAATTGCTGCCGGAAGCCGTAAGCAGTTTCCTCGCGAACACATCATAAGGCACATTGTCCCTGACGCAGTCGTGAACCCATCTTGAGTAGGCCTGTGAAGCGTTGGGCCAGAGATTGCTCGGGAACTCGGCTTTGATGCGCAGCAAATCCCCCCATTTCATGCCAAGGTAGTCGGCAAACTCCGGGCGTTCCATAAGCCTCGACACAAGCCTCTCTCTTTTATCAGCGCTTCTATCCGCAAGAAAGTTCCTGGCTTCCTGGGACGAAGGCAGCAAACCAAGCGTGTCAAGAAAGACGCGGCGGAGAAAGACCTCGTCGCTGCAGGTTTCAGAAGGGGGATACATCCTGTCTTTCAGTTCGGAAAGGACTATATCGTCAATGTGATTGTTAATTTTGAAATGCGTGAAAAGTTCGGCCGGAGGCTCCTGTTCTAAAGCCTCTTCACAGCGCGGATTCCCCGTGAAGGAGCAGAACAATACTACAAGAAACAGCGCCGCCCTTTTCATCGAAAGGCCCCTTTTCAGATATGAATTAGACTCTTTCAAAGCTGTTCAGGTTTCAATATATTATATTGCAATTATCCGACGGAAAGCGCGGAAAGTCAATGGAAAGGAGGCTCTATGTTCTTTCTAATCAGAATTAAAGCGCTGAAAGTTCTTTGTAGACGCGCTCGGCGTCCTTGCGTGTTTTAGCCGTGGTTTTAATGAAGATTTGCTTTCCTTTCATCTGCGATACAAGGTTTTTCATCTGCCCAGGCGTCCCGTCTACGATCATTCCCTTGCCGAGGGAGTCAATTCTCTTGTACAAATCGGTCCAGTCCATTTCAGCTGGATTTCCCGTTCCCGGAACCCACTGAATTAGCCCGAGTTTCTTTATCCCGCACAGGCGTTCAAGATGAACTATAGCCCCAGGCCCGTCAAGGTGGTATTCCGAAGCATCAAGGTATTCAATCTCTTTCTCCTTAAAAGGGGCTTCGAATTTATTAAACATTTCAGGGCTTATCATGCAGGAAAAATCGCACTGCGGTATCGCAATCTTACCCTTTGAATACATCCCATGCCTGTTGATGCTTCCGAATTCCGTGTAGTTGAGTTCCTTGAAGAGCTCATCCGCGATCTCGACATAGGACTGCCACTGCCGGTCCTGCGCTGCCAGGAGTTTTTCCGGACACTCAACGGTGTCCATCAAGATATCCTGCGTGCCTCGTATCGCGGCAAGGGAATCCATGCCGGCAACCATTGTAGGCCCCGCAATAAGCATTTTTCCGTCAAGCGCCTTGCGGAGAGCTCTGATGAACTTAACCGTCTTTTCCCACCAGGGCGAGGAACGGAGAAAGGAAAGTTTAGCCTTGTCCCAATCAGAAACATACGGGACCGCCCAACTGGTCGCGCTGCTGTCGGGAGAAAATTTCAGATCAGCGCCGAGGAATGTGGAAAAGTGGTCCGGACCGAACTCAAACTGGTAGAAGGGTATCGCGTCCCCGATGAATTCATGAGTCTCGCCCCACTTTAATATGCGCTCAATCACCGGTTCAAAGTTGCCGTCGTGCCCTGCCAGCCAGCCGGGTTTATCCGCAGGCTTAGTTCCTTCTTTGGGGATTATCACGCTGACAAGAGGGTGTGTATTTGTCTTCTTCCAGTAAGAATCCCATCGTTCACGCGCTTCAGCGAAATCAGGCTTAAATTCAAGACGCATTCTTCATCCATCCTTCGAACCAAATATTTTCCGGATACAAGCCTAAATCTGAAGGCGGACCGGAATAAGAACCATAGGAATACCCTGATAGTAGAACTTCCTCTGCACGGCAAAGACCGTGTAGTTATGCAGCCACCTGGAAAGGAATATCTCCTCAGGAAAGACCAACTGCCCGCCGAAGAATATCGCGTTCGGGTATTTTCCAAGTATTTCCGGAGCGGCATTCGTAATCCCATCGACCACATCGACATCCGTGACGGTAAATCCGTCCGCAAAATATCCCTGGGATTTCAGGTAATTGACATAGCGGTCCACGTCCTCCGTCAGTTTTGCTTTCAGGTTGTCCATCTCACCGACCCCTTTAAAGGAACCGCTATCGATGACGCCGACCTCGAGTATAACAAAATTCTTAAAAACTCCCTTCCACATCCGGAATACATTCAGAAGAGTGTGCAGGCCAAGCCCGTTAAAACCGTTAACCAGCACCACCGCGGTCTTCCCTTCCGGGTCATACTGCGTTTCGCCGCGCTCTTTGATCTTTTTTTCCAAAACTTCTTTGGTAGTTTCGGCTATGATCGGAACAACCAGCTCGTCAAGCCTCCGCAGGAGATTTTTCGTTTTATTGTAATGGCGCTTTACGCTGGAAACAACGGCAATGAGAGCGCCTGTGATAAAGATGGTAAGCCAGCCGCCTTCATAGAACTTAAACACCACCACGCTTACAAGTATTATGGAAGCCAGAACAAAACCCACGGCATTTATCGCCAGTTTGCGCCGCCATTTCTTTTCTGTTTTTCTGCACTCCCACCAATGTTTAACCATTCCCAGCTGGGAGAGCACAAAAGTTATGAACACATTGATGGAATAAAGCACCACGAGAAATACCACGCTGCCGCGCGTGAAGACGAGCAATATAAGCGAAGCCAGGCCCATCATAAGCACGCCGTTCTGGGTTACCAGCCTGTCGGAGAGAGAAGTGAACCTGCTCGGGAACCATTTGTCCGCGGCCATATTTGCTATAACCCTCGGGCCGTCTATAAACCCTGTCTGGGAGGCCACAAAAAGTATTGCCGCTTCGGAAACAAGCAGGATCATAAGCAGGGCAGTGCCAAACCCGGAATTTCCAAAAATCTTGCCAAAGAGCACGGCGTTCAAGGTTTTGGCAGGCTCAAAAGAAACCCCGTAGAGCAGGTACGCGGTCATAAAACCGAGCACAAGGACGGAGAGCGAGATTGACATGTAAAGCATGACCTTCCTCGCGGTCTTTACCTTAGGTTCCCTGAGAATACCGACGCCGTTACTGACGGCTTCAATTCCCGTATAAGTGCCTGCTCCCATGGAATAAGCGCGAATCAGAAGGGCAAGAACCCCGATCGCTCCTATCTGACCGACAGAAGACCTGATATCCGATGCCGTATTAATGGCGATGGAGCCCAGCTGGCTCGAGTGGGAAAAGAACGCCATGAGCAGGCCTGTAATGTGGGTTATGACAAAAACCACGAAAATCGGCATCAAAACCATAACCGATTCCTTGATGCCCCTCAGATTAATGATAATAAGGACTATCAGCACAGCCACCGCTACTGCCACCTTATAAGAATAAAATGAAACAGGAAGGAGCGAAAAAATAGCGTCCGTACCGGCGGCGACCGAAAGAGTAATAGTAAGGACGTAATCTATAAGGAGTGCGCAGCCTGAAATCATTCCGACCGTGGGGCTTAACAGCTTGCTTGCGACAAGATAACCGCCACCGCCTGAAGGGAATAGCTCAACTATCTGGTTGTAGCTTGAACTTATGACGAAAATGGTAATGACCGCAGCAAGTCCCACAAGTATAGAAAGGTAGGAGTGGCCGCTTAAAGCCCTGAAAGCTTCCTCAGGGCCGTAGCAGGAAGAAGAAATCGCGTCAGAACCAAGCCCAATCCAGGCAAAGAATGCGATAAGAGCCAGACGGTGAAAAATACCGCTCTCTGTTGGATCTTTAGCCTTGCCAATAACTATGTCTTTGACCTTGTTCAGCAGGGTCTGGTTCTCGCCGTTTTCAGTCGGTTGGATAAGGTGTTTCGCCACTTTTCCTCTTTTTGCCCAAAAAATATGCCAGATCACTCTGGCATCAGGTCAGAAATCTGTATATCTAATTCTATATGCGTTTGACCCGGTTGTCAATTGATAAAACGATTGCGATACCAACACTTTCCGGGTTTATGACAACCTCGGAAGAATATAGCCTAAAATAACAAAGAGGCATGTCCTTTTGGGAACATGCCTCCATATATATCCGGCAGGAATGCCTTATTTTTCGCTGTTTTCCAGATAGAGCTTTGAAAAATAAACGGTCACCGGCTGATCCATCGTTAGGTTCCAAAAGCCGTAGATAAAAATGCTGCTCAAATCAAGGATAGATTTTTCGTCATTGCAGGTCACGCCTGAAATCTTTATGTCTATATCATTCTTCCCGGGCTTTAGCGTAAGCGGCCAGTCTTTCCTGTTTTCCGGCGTGTTGGTGTTTTTCGCGCCCTTTATCATCCAGCCTATCTTCACTTCTTTATCGGACGGATTGTAGATTATCATCTTCGCGTTAGTGTAGGCGTTCCATGCGCCTTTTTTCGGCTTAAAGACCGCGATGTATGATCCCGATGTGGCAGTCTTCGCCCCGAACTCCACCTTCATGCTGAAATCCCCGGCCTTCTCCACATTCTCTTCCGACAAAGATACTTGCGCGTTGCTGTTGTCGTCAGCCATTTCCCCTTTGTTGAAACTTAAAAGGGTCAATTTCTTCGCGGCGCCAAAGCCGCAAAACATTGCAAGAACAGCAGCCAGCACAATCAGTTTTCTGGTCATTTTAAACCTCCTTTAGGATTATCTTTGAGAATCAACACGGGTTCGACAGACAAGGTCAAGAGTTTTTGCTTTTTTCCTGGCGGCCATATAGACTTTACAGACCGCTTCTTTCACGCCAAGACCTGAGGGGATGCTGACCGTTGCATGCGAATACTTCTTATACAACGGAAGCCGTTCGCCGTAAAGAGATTTCAGGCTGGTATGCGAGAACCTGATAAGCCCCCTTTCCTCAAAATCCGGGACCCTTTTTTCTATGACGCTAAACGGCACTTTTAGAAATATAACTGGCCCGAGCTTCAACAGAAACTTCATCGCTTGCCCTGAATATATGATGCTGCCGCCGGGAGAGATAACGGCTCCTTCGGGTTTTTTCAGCGCGAGAACGGTTTTCTGCTCGAGTTTTATAAATTTACGGTCGCCAAGCTCGGAGACGACATTTTTCAGCTTTTTCCCGGAGTTTTGTTCAATAACGCTGTCTATGTCTATAAAACGGAATCCGTATTTTTTAGCCAGGGCTTTCCCGATGTAGCTTTTTCCTGCTCCGGCCATTCCTATAAGAGTTATATTCATAGGTTGAAATTATAGCAAGTTTAAGAGTGTTTTTCCACATAGCAAAACTAAAACTGGACGGTCTCAGGGGTGGCCGGCAAGACTTTTTAAGCTGCTTTTTGCGCGTTCCAGGTAATCCCGGGAGAGTTTGTCTGATTTCTCGCTTGCGCCTTCTTCCAGAAGTTTCTTGAAGATAAATTCTGCCTGCTCGTAAAACCCGCTTTTCGCGAAGCTTTCCCCTACCAGGAATATCCCCTCTATCCATCCCCCCTCGTAAATATCGTTATAAAACCGTTTTATGCCGCCCTGGGGGAAAAGAAAATCTATGTAATCGGAATAGACATAGAGGGTTCTGATGAGGTGCTTATCAAAAGCATTGTCTTCTATTATGCTGGCCAGATGGGGAAGGGCATCATTCACAAGTTCGTTTACGCCTTGAAGTTTTAATGGCAGGCCAAGTTTGGCTTCCCCTACCGTTTCGCGGCTGTGGCGCAGGAAATCCCTGTTTGCCGGGTCAAGATTTTTTTTCTCTCCGAGCTTCTTCTCGAAAACCATATACCTGGGCTCGTATCTCTCAAGAACATAGATGTACTCTTTGAGATGCAGGACTTCGTGGAAAATGGAACTTACAATCAGGTCAAAGATATCCGTTTCTTCAAGTTTTTTCCTGCTGGGGTTGTATTCCCTGAAATACTGATGCGTCTCGTTCTTCAGGTCGAAAAGATCGCGCCCCATCTCGTCAACTTTTTCAAAATTAAGTTTCTTGCTCTTCTTGTAATTTTCAAATTCTTTCTTGAAACCGCTGAATATCTTCAGGGAATTAAGAACTATATCGGCCGTTTCCATGTATTTTTGGTTCTCTTTTTTCCCCATATTCCCGCCTTTTCCCGGTCGAGGAGAAAATTACTTCGCTTTTTTTGCTTCTTTCGTTTCTTTTGCCTGGGCCGGCTGCGCGGCCGCGGCTGCCGGCTTTGCCTCTGCCGGTTTGTCGGAAAGGCCGGCATGCTGCTTCACCTTCTCTTCTATTGAGGCAAAAGTTTTGGAGTTCTCTTTTAGATAGGCCTTAACGCTATCCTTACCCTGGCCTATTCTCTCGCCCCCGTAGCTGAACCAGGAACCGCTCTTTTCTATAATATTCAGGTTTACGGCGGCATCTATCATGCTGCTTTCCTTGGAAATGCCTTCGCCGAAGAAAATCTCCACTTCTGCTTCACGGAACGGCGGAGCAACCTTGTTCTTGACTATTTTGACCCTTACGCGGTTGCCGATATTGGCCTGTCCGTCTTTAATGGATTCTATCCTTCTCATATCTATCCTGAGCGAAGCGAAAAATTTAAGCGCGCGCCCGCCCGGCGTAGTTTCGGGACTGCCGAACATAACGCCTATTTTCTCGCGGATCTGGTTAATGAAGATCGCGCAGGTCTTGGTCTTTGAAATGGTGGAGGTAAGTTTTCTTAGGGCCTGAGACATCAGCCTTGCCTGGAGCCCCATGTGAGAATCGCCCATCTCGCCTTCAAGCTCGGCTCTGGGAGCAAGCGCGGCAACGGAATCAAGCACGACAACGTCGCAAGCGCCGGAACGGACCAGGGTGTCGACAATTTCCAACGCCTGTTCGGCGCTGTCCGGCTGCGAGACCAGCAGAAGATCAAGGTTCACTCCGAGTTTCTTTGCATAGACAGGATCCAAAGCGTGTTCCACGTCTACAAAAGCAGCGGTGCCGCCCGTCTTCTGAGCCTCTGCTATGACATGAAGGGCAAGCGTGGTCTTACCGCAGGATTCAGGACCGAATATCTCGACCACCCGGCCGCGGGGAACCCCGCCAATGCCTATTGCAACGTCAACCGCAATAGAACCTGTTGGTATCACTTTAAAATCTTTAACGGTCGGCATTTCTCCGAGGCGCATAATTGCGCCTTTTCCGAATTGCTTTTCGATATGCTGTAGAGCCAGTTCTATTGCTTTATCTTTCTCGCTTGACATACTTGCCTCCGGTTAAACTATATGATTACGTGCAATCATATATACGTTTTTATTCGCAAAAAGTTGCAATATTTTTTCTGTCTGGTTTAGTATATACCAAGCCTGCTCTTTTTACCAGACCAAACCTGCTTTGCCCAAACATTCTTTTCAAATATGAATTACTGTGCTTTCACCAGCAAGAATACAAATTCGTTCGGAAAGAGAACGTCCGCCGAGTAGCCGGTCCAGTTCTCGTCGCTGCGCTTCACCATACCCGGATTATTTAGCGGGAGCAGAAGGTATTTGCCCTTTATCACGTAACCCAGAGCGTCTTCCGCGTTTAGTTTTATGAGCGTGGCGTCAAGTTTATTGGCGCGCGTAAATTTATTTATGCAGTCGCGCACAAGCTGTTTTGAAGACTGCCCGCCGAAATCCGAGATGCTTCCGGGCTCAGGGAAAAAGCGGATCTTTACATTGTGGTTCTCGGAGCCGTAGAACTTCTCGCGGAAAACCCAAAACGCTTCTTTTTTATTGAAATAGATTTGGCGCCTGTGCGTTATTGAAGGCGTTATCTCATACTGCGCGTCAAGGATGTCAAACTCCCTTCCGGCTGCCCAGAGATTGGTCCTTTCGTGCTTGTCGTAAACAATCATGGAATCGTCCAGAGTGACCGTCCTGCCCTTGCCGGAGGAAAGCAGGAGCTCTCCGGTTATAATCTCGGCGGACCTGACGCCCGTAAAGGTATAACCTGCCCCGCTCTTCATTATATATATCCCGGAAGCGGAAAAGCCTGCCGACAGGTGTTCAATCCTGTATTTTGAAGGTTTTAACTCTTTTTCTTCAGGGGAGAAACTGCCTCCGAAGAAAACGTAAGCGGCCGCGAACGGACCGCCGGAAATATTATCCCAGCCGTTCTCCGCCAAAAACTTTAGAAAGAGCAGGTAAGAGAGGTCCGCCTTTTTAGAAGGGAGAAGGAACGCGCGTGGCGTTGAAGGAAAAACCCCGTCCGGACGGGCCCAGGCAAGACAGAAGTCAAAAAGTTTCCCGGCTTTCAGGAAGAATTCCTTTTCTTCAACCTTCCGCCGCAGACGCAGCAGAAGAAGGAAAACAGTCATAGCCTCAAGAAGTTCAAAACTCTTCTCCGGAGCGGAAGCGTCAACCACCCCTCCGGCGGGAGCTAAGGCGGCAAGTTGCTCAAAATAATCGTTGTACTGGAATTTCAAAATAAAAGGATGCGCCAGGGAGAGCAAAAACAGCGCGGCTTTATTCGCCGCGGGAGCTTCATCCGAAGCAAAAGCCGTGTCAGAGGAAATTAGCCGGAGCTTCAAAACGTATTTCTTTTTCAGCTCGCGCGGAAGGCCCGCCTCTTTTACAAAATAGTAGCCGTACACCAGGTAAAAGAGGCCACGGGCATCGAGCACCGGTTCATCCATAAACCTGTTCAGTTCCCTTATATAATAGTTAAGGTATTTTTTTCCGCCCGTAAGCCAGAAAGCCTTCGCTGTCTCTGCAAGTTCGGCCGTCGTCTCCGCTTTGGCTTTGGCCGTGACTGCTTCCGCCTCCTCTTTGACCCCGGCAGAAAAACCGGAAGCATTGAGGAAAGCCTTTAGGGCACTTTCGTTTTCTGATGAAAGGAAGAAGTCGTTATAAGAATTCGCGGAAAGTTTATCTATCTGGGCTTCAATTTCACTATCCGCGGCCTTTATAGACCCGGTAAACGCTGAAAGTTGAGTTTCGCCGGCGTACTCCTTCTTAAGCTTCCGGGCGTCGCGTTTGGCCCTGAGGAAAACGCCCGCTTTCCCCTTGAGCAAGTGCCTGAAGAATGAGTAGACATTATAGATTGAATGGATAAAACGGGTGCTCTTTGAGGCGTGCTTTTGAAGGACCAGCTCCTGATTGCGCTGGGTGTAATAAACATGAGTGTCGCTGTTAACCTTTGCGGTACCGCCAAGCTTGTGATACACAACCGCCTTCGGGACAAAGAGGCATTTATATCCGGACTTTCGCAGCCGGAAGGAAAGGTCGACATCTTCGCAGTAGGCGAAGAACTTTTCATCAAACCCGCCGGCGGCAAGGAAAGCCTGCCTTGAATACATGGCGGCCCCGCCGCAGGCTCCGAAGACCTCTTCCTCAACGTCAAACTGTCCGGAATCCTTCTGCCCGTGACCGCGTTTTACCCCGTGCCCGAGCGCGGAGAAAACATCTCCGGCCGAATCTATTACATCCCTTCTGTCAAAAAAAAGCATCTTTGAAGCAAAGAAAGCGAAACCCTTGCGTTCTTCCGCGGCGCGTTTTAGTTCCGACAACCAATCGGGACGGACTTCGGTGTCATTGTTGAGGAAGACTGTCAGCTCTCCGAGCGAAGCCTTAAACCCCGCGTTTGACGCCTTCGCGAAACCTGTGTTCTCGCCGAGGGAGACGACTCTTACGGCGGGGAAATTAGTCTCGAGGTACTCAACAGACCCGTCTGTAGAGGCGTTATCAACCAGTATAACCTCAAACTCATCCTGTCCCAGGGTTTGGGCGGCAAGCGACTTAAGGCAGGCCTCAAGGTGCTCTTTCCCGTTGTGATTTATGATTATTACGCTTAACATTTCGCCCGCCCCTTACTGACTGATGTACAACCGGGTCAATTATATCAGTAAACACCTTTTAATTAAAGGTTTTAAGATGTCTATGAAAAGAAAAGCCGCGCCGGCAACAGCCGGCGCGGCAACTACCAGACTTTAATGTTATTTGCTTATTTCAAAGCTTTCGCTGAAAAATCTTGCCGCTTTCGAGGAGTCGACTTGTTCCCCCGCGTTATAAATATATCCCGCAAGCCTGAATTTCCCAGGAAGCGCAAGCTTGCTCTCTTTTACCGTGTTCTCTATCATCCACGTCTCGCAGAGGCTGCTTCCTGGTTTTATATTCCGGTCAACATTCTTCTTATCCTTAGCGTCAACGGCCTGAAGATCCCCGGTGACCTCGCGCCACGCGCCATCCGCGGCAGCGGTTTCAAGGCGGACATGGCAAACAATATCCCTCGACGAACTGTTCTTCAAGCAGAAATTACCCGTTTCTTTCTGCCTGTAGGATTTCTTTACTCCGGTGAACGCTGCCTTCGGAGCGCTGTCAG
>CAITPB010000123.1 GCA_903894145.1 Candidatus Firestoneibacteriota bacterium
AACATATTCCTGTTCATCATTGAACCGCCTTTGCTTATGTCTTCAAGTTCGGGCGGCAGGACAACCGCGGTCGCTGTGTAAATCTTCGGCAGGATTAGCGAATAGATAACGGCTAAAACCGTTACAAGGCCTGTGACAATAGAAATAAACTTTTTGTATTTCCAGGCAATATTCCAATAATCCAGTAATGTTAATTCTTGTGCCTCTTCAGCCATTTTATTTGCCCCCGCTCTGTTTTTTTACCACTTTGAAACTGACAGTACCCCTATACCGGCCTGGTAAACTACCTGGGAAGTGTCTAAGAACATTTTAAGCCAGTTTGTTTCGGCGTTTATCTGGGCGGGAACCACTATGGTATCTCCTTTTCGGACTTCCGTACCCCAGGCGTTGTTCTTGTCAACTTCTCCGCTCGCGCGAATCAGATAGGTCTCGCCCCTGTTCGCGTCTTTTGTGGTGCCTCCAACCTTGTCTATGTAGTAAGAGATGTTTTTGTACTGCTCGTAGATAATACCTGCAGAATTATAGACGCTGCCTATAACATTTACCGAAGAAGGAGTCTGCGGGATATACAGCGCGTCGTTTTCTTCCAGTATTATGTCATCCTTGCTGTCCTTCAAGGCGGCAAGATCATCAAGTTTAATAATTATTCTTCCCGGAACTTCTATGCTGGCGTAGATTTTAGAAACCTCTTCCTTGCCCTTAAGAGCGTCCCCTACCCGTTTCGCTTCGCCTTCCGTCAAACTGAGGGCCTGGACATTTGCCCTTTCCTGAACTACCTCTGCCTGCAAGCGTTCCAGATACTTCGCCATGGCCTTTTCTTGTGAAACTTTCGCTGAGGCCCTCGTAAATACTGCTCCGGGCAGGAAGGCCTTCTGCGTGACCCCTCCGGCTCTTTCTATGATAGAAGAAAGTTTTTCCTCGTAGTCAGCGACATAGACTCCCGGGTATTTAAATTCTCCGGAGAGAGTCACGGTCTTCTTTCTGGTCCAGGAGACATCTTCCCTGATGAAGAGGTGGTCATTGCCCTGGAGCAGAAGATCCTCATCCGGATCTTTGTCTATAAGTATTTTTCTGAGGTTTACTGTCCTTATTTCCGGCTGTTTACCGGCCACCAGATGGAAGAGTTCGGCATTGTCAAGGCGAGCTGTAGGTTTTAAGCCGCCGGCGCGAAAGATTATGTCCGATATCTTCATGCTTTCCGTAAGATCCAACTTCAGCTCTCTGTTAACCGCTCCGCTTATCTGTACTTTCTGGACCGGGATTACATTTGAAAGAGTATAGATAATTACCTGGTCCCATTCTTTCAGAGAAAAGTTTTCCTTATCGTTGCCTTTAAGCAGTCTCGCCAGGTCAAAAGCTACTATTTCTTTCTTCTTTTCATCTCTATATCTTATAATTTCTGCCCTCTGAGTGTAGGTGCCGGGCAGAATGCCGCGCGCCTTATCAATGAGGTCTTTTACTTTCATATCTTTTGTAAGCTGATACTCGCCCGGCATGCTGATATTGCCGCTTATTGAAACATAGCCATACCTAACTTTATTGATTGGAAAGATGGAAACCAGGTCGCCGTCCTTAACCGAAACATCATTTTCCGAAATAGTATCAAGGCTTTTTGCCGTAAAATCAAAGACTGATTTCTTCTCATTGTTTACTATTCTTTCTATTTGAATTCTGTTTAAATAGCCGGTCGGCGAAATCCCCCCTGCCATTTTTATCATCTGGGAAAGCTTGGTCTCTCCGAGAAGTTCATAGATTCTCGGCCTTTTGACGCTTCCCCTGATGGCTACAATCTTGCCAATGCTCGGGACAAATATAGTGTCTCCGGATTGAAGGCGCGCATCCTGCCCCTTCTCGCCTGTCAGCAGGAAATCATATAGGTCTATGACGGCAAAGTCCTTATTGTCCCTGATGATTTTGACCTTTCTGAAAGAACCAACTTTGGTGGGGCCGCCGGCCGCGTAAAGGCCGTGAAACATTGTGGAAAGAGCGCTAAGGGTATAGGCCCCCGGCCTGACCACCTCTCCCAGGACAAATACCTTGATGGTGCGCAGTTTGCCCAGCGTTATATTGAGCGAAAAGTTTGAATAATTAGTTGAGAGCTGGTCTTTGATAAGTTTTTCGGCCTCTGAGAATTTCATCCCCCAGAGAAAGACCGAACCTGATTTTGGAAGAGAGACCCTGCCGTCCCTGTCAACCGTGAGATTGAGAGTCTCCTGTTGAACAAGCTTGCCTGATATATAGACAACAAAAGTGTCTCCCGGGCCTATCATGTAGTCAGGACCTACCGGAACATTATCTATAGGGGCAAATGTAGCCGGCTGTCTAAATATCTCATAGCCAAACTGCTTGATAAAGCTGGTTTTTGTTTCATCGGGATAGAGTTCTTCTATAAGGGAAGGTTTATCTATATTTTCTTTCTTGTTCTCTATTACCGGCGCGGCTAAAGCGGCGTCTTTCGAAATGTTCTGGGTGCCTGATATCTTTTCGGCGTCTTCCTTGTTTATTATGCCGCTCTTGATTATTTCTTGAACAGCGCCCATATCAAGCTGAAGCATATCCTGGGAATGGCCCAAAACGGCTAATAATATTATGACAAATACAGCCGTAATCCTTCTGTTTAGCATATTAAAACCCCCGATAACGGAAAGAAACCAAGCAAAAGCATTAAACTAAGATATTTTCCCACATTTTCACTTATTTGTCAAAGACATTACAGTTACATAGTATATCATCAAAGCAGTCATTTGCCTATATTCTATGGTAAGATACTCAATATGAAGGGAAAGCTTCTCCTAATAACAACACTTTTGCTCGGATTGCCTGCCCTCTTGATCTTTTATGCTTTTCGCGTAGAACCCAATTGGCTCCAAGAGAAGCATATAGAAGCAAGGAATTCAAAGATTCCCGCTTCATTTTCAGGGACGAAGATAGTTTTCCTGACAGATATCCATTACGGAGATTATTTTGGCAGGGATAGGACTGCCAGGCTGGTTGAAAGAGTCAATAAGCTCAAGCCTGATCTGATCCTTTTGGGGGGAGATTATGTCACATTCACATATCTCCCAAAATGGGATATGTCCGGCCCTTCAAATGTTTCCGCTTGCTTTGAAGAACTTGGCAAACTTCGCGCGCCTTTAGGGGTATTCGGGGTACTCGGGAATCACGACTACTACCCTTATGCTGATTTGAAAAAGCGTTCTATTGCAGCTGCCGGAATAACACTGCTTGATAACAAAGGCGCCTGGATTGTGAAAGGGAAGGAACGGATACGGATAGGCGGCGTCGGAGATTTGTGGCGCGGGACACAGGACCTTGAACAGACGCTTAAAGGGACGACTTATTCTGACTTTGTGATACTGCTTTCTCACAACCCCGACTATATAGAGGAAATAAAGCCGGGGTTGATAGACCTTATGCTTTCCGGGCACACTCACGGCGGACAGATATCACTCTTTGGGCTCTGGGCGCCAAAACTTCCGTCTGCCTATGAA
>CAITPB010000124.1 GCA_903894145.1 Candidatus Firestoneibacteriota bacterium
AACTTTTTTTCATTAATGGAATATTTTTCCGGCACAGACCAGAGTTTTACGCCCTCCGTAATTTTTGGTCTTTCCACCGTATAGAAAGCAAGCAGTTTTAATTCCGCTTTCTTGAAATCCTGCGGAACCGTACTGTCAAGAATAAAATCCAGATAGGTTGTTGTATTAACAGGGCCGCTGTCGAAATGATAAACACCTGTTGTTTTTGCGCCGCTATAATTGTTCGCTAATGTGTTTTCGCCGCCATACCCGGCCGGAAGAACCATCCCGTCAGCCGCAGCAAATATTTTCCTTGCCCCTTCAGGAGTTCTTAATATTGATTTTTCAGAAACCGGTTCAGCGTCCTCGATTGCCTCTCCGCACCAGGGGCAAAGGTTGGCGTGCTTATCATGATAGCCCTTCTCCGGAAACTTCTTACAAAAAACAGTATAGGGATACATTGGCAGGCTCCCCGCCGTTTCAGAGCTTCCTTCTAACCGTATATTTGAAATTCCCGCCTTGCATTCCTTTCCTCCGACGGCAAAAGCAATAGCCCTTATATCAGAAATATCTATAACCCGCTCTTTGTCCGCCGTAAAGATCTCTTTCCCGAGGTCAATACTTGCGCTGCCTTTCCCCGCTTTTAATCTTACTTTGACCTCACCCATTTGTTTATAATCAATATCTTTCGTTTCACTGGTCTTGATTTGCGGCATAAGTTTATTAAAAGACAGCTCCGACCTATAGCCCGTGTGGTCTATTATCCATACTGACATTTCAAAGTCTGCTTTACCGGGATTGGTGTAATCAAAAAGGAGTTTTTCATAACCCGTCCAGACATTTTCAGGCAGAGTCACATTAATCAGTTTAGCGGCGCTAATCATCTTCCCATCCCAGTATTCAATATCTTTCCTCGGTATTTCCATATAAGCCAGCGAATACGTTTCGGGAGAGAATATTAACTGCAGTTTCCCGTCCGCAAACGTTTTCTCCGCATTTATTGTCTTTACCCTGTCAGCCTCCGCCGCGCTTTCCAGCTTTAGCACTGTGGAAGTCTTCCCGAACGCAAGGGAAGCCGCCAGCAGCAAGGTCATGATATAGGTCGTCTTCTTCATAGAGCCTCCGTTAGCTACTATTTCTTACTCCACCCTTGTTTTTCATCTGTTATTCAACGGCTATTTCATCAGTTTAACCGCAAGTTTTTCATTGTAGCTGTCAAAGAGTTGGAGCACCAGGTCAGTTTTATTATCTGCCATATCGGCGGAATAGCCGTCACCTCTCATCACTTTCTTCCCGTTCACCTCTATGCTCGAAGGGGCCGCCGCGGACCAGCCGACTATCTTAAATATCGGGTTGAACCTTTTCACCTTGCAGTCAAGCTCGAAAGCAACTTCGTTGCCTGTAGCTTTTACAAGATAACAGCCTTCTGCCTCGTTGTAACCGTCGTGGTTCAGGTCGTCAGCGTCGTCCTTTACCGGACTGCCTTTTGTTACAAAAAAAGGCCCGGGCTTTCGGTAATCGGCTACATAGGGTTTCACGGCATCTATGCTGTCCATAGTCGAGGGTTTTATCTGAAGAAGATAAGCAAGTGTCTTTGAGTCCTTCAGGTCATACTCTATCTTCCCATTTACATCTGAAGCGTAATTTATATCCCCTACAATACACGGCTTGCCGTTGACCCTTGCGCCGTGAGTCCAGCGCCCCCAGTAATAACTCTTTGTTTCCTGATAATGAAGGACTATAAGGACATCCGATTTGACATCGACTATTTTCATATCATCTTTATGCCCCTTGACAGTGGGCTTGAAGAACTGAGGGTGCTTTTCAACACCGTGAAAGAGCATGAAACTGCTCTTTGCGTCTGACATTTTCTTCTGCCCGCCCCAGCTAACCCAAACATCAGGGTCATCTTCAAGGTCATTAAAAGCATTAGCCGGCGCGAACGCAAGCCACCCGTTGACATACGGCCCGACGTAATAGCACTTCGGTATATCCTCAAAGTAGTTCTTCACATATATCTGCCCCGTGGGATAAATAACATATTTCTTTGTGACTTTTACCTTCTCTTCCTGAGTATTGCCAAGATTACCTTTGACCTGTAGTATTACCCTGGCAGAGGAGGACTCAAGAAGTTTTATCCTCCCACCCTCAAGCCCGTCACCGGTAAGGTCCTGGTTGTATGAGCTTATATTTACTTTCTCCTGCGGGTCATTTTCCAGGTCATAGGTTTCGATTATTTTCGCGCCGGTTCCCGAATGTTCTCCCGGATAGGTCAGGATATGCGTGTTC
>CAITPB010000125.1 GCA_903894145.1 Candidatus Firestoneibacteriota bacterium
GATGGCAACACCATAGAAAAAATCACGGAGATAGACGGGTTCTCCGCGGAAGTGAAGAAACGGATGAAGAACGCCGTCATTTTCCCCGCGGCGCACTGGGTCACCCCTCCCGACCAGCTGAAAGGGGCCGTGAAAAATATCGAAGCCGAACTTGAGATCCGGCTCGCGGAATTGAAGAAGCTCAACAAACTTGTCGAGGCGCAAAGACTGGAACAGCGCACGCGGTTTGATATGGAGATGATGCTGGAAGTCGGGACCTGCAAGGGCATTGAGAACTACTCGCGCCACCTGGACGGAAGAAAACCCGGGGAGCCGCCCTTCACGCTGGTGGATTACCTGCCAAAAGACGGGCTGATAGTAGTTGACGAAAGCCACATAACCCTGCCTCAGATACGGGGCATGCACGAAGGAGACCGCGCCAGGAAGACAAACCTGGTAGAGTACGGTTTCCGCCTTCCCTCCGCGATAGACAACAGGCCGTTGAAGTTTCCGGAATTTGAGAAGCGAATCCCGCAGATTCTTTATGTCTCCGCCACCCCGGCCGATTACGAGTTGAAGGCCTCGGGCAAGCCGATTGAGCAGATAATCCGCCCCACCGGGCTTATGGATCCTGAAGTTTCCATAAAGAAAGCAACCGGACAGATAGATGATCTCATCGGCGAAATCAAGACGGTTGTAGACAAGGGCGAGCGCGTCCTGGCTACCACGCTTACCAAGAAAATGGCGGAAGAACTCACCGACTACCTAAAGGATATCGGGATTAGGGCCAAGTACCTGCACTCGGATATTGAAACCCTTGAAAGGATAAAGATTCTGCAATCGCTCCGCGCAGGAGATTTTGATGTGCTGGTCGGAATAAACCTGCTCCGCGAAGGGTTGGATCTGCCTGAAGTATCGCTCGTGGCAATTCTTGACGCCGACAAGGAAGGTTTTTTAAGGTCAGAAACCTCTCTCGTCCAGACCATCGGACGCGCGGCAAGGAATGTGGCCGGACGCGTTATTCTTTACGCGGATAAAATGACCGGCTCGATTAACCGCGCAGTTTCTGAAACCAACCGCAGGCGTGAAGTGCAGAGGGCTTACAACACAAAACACGGCATCACCCCCGCGACCATCAAGAAACAGATAAGAGAAATACTAAACAGCGTCTACGAGCAGGATTACTTCACCGTGCCGATTGCCGCGGAAAAAGGCGGCGAGTATTTAACCGCGGACGAGATCCCGAAACTGCTCTCCGAGCTCGAGGCCGAGATGCAGGGCTACGCGAAGAAGCTCCAGTTTGAAAAAGCCGCGGCCGTCCGGGACAGGATACGCCATTTTAAATCGCAGATAGGCAAGATGAACGAGAGCGGGTTCATTCCTTCGACGCTGATAAAGGATGAGCCGTTGTCGTATGCGGAGAAAAAGAGCAGGGCTAGAAGGATAGGAGCGGTGAAAGCGAAAAGGTATAAGAGATAAAAGTTTGTAAAGTAAACAGGAAATATAGGTTTATAACGTTTGTAACGTAAACATGAAGGATTGGCAAGCCTGTCTATTGAAATTGTGCATCGGCCGACTCCGCAACCGCTCCGATGCACCGTGGCGAATCGACACTGTCGATTCACTCCATAAGATTGAGCAAACTTATCAAAGCTGTTGTGCATCGGGATCTTCCATCCGGCGTCCAACCATCTAACCCTCTGACCATCCAACCCTGTACCACTCACTTCGTTCGGGTACAGGGCACGCCTTCTGCCTTGCGTCCTCAGCTCTTCTCTGCATCCGAATTTGATCTTGATTCTGATTTCACCTTACAAACCTTATAAGCCTTATAACTTTTGTAACTTTATCCCCTCGGATGATATTTCTTATGTACCTCTTTTAGTCTCGACCTATCCACATGCGTATAAATCTGCGTAGTTGAAATGCTTGAATGCCCCAGCATTTCCTGGACCGCCCGGAGATCAGCTCCCCGCGCCAGAAGATGCGTAGCGAAGGAATGCCGGATAGTATGCGGGGTCACCTCTTTCTTGATGCCTGCCGCCTTCACGCAGCCAGTTATTATCTTCCACATCCAGACGCGGGAGAGTTTCTTGCCCCGCCTTCCGAGAAAAATGGTTTCGTCTTTTGACTTTGTCTTCTCAATTATCTGCCTGCGGGCGCCCTCCATATACTTTTCAAGGAACTCCGCGGCCATATTCCCTACCGGAATTATTCTTTCCTTGCTTCCCTTTCCCGTAACCCGAAGGTACTGCCCGCCCGGGTCGTAATTCTGCATCCGCAGGTTCACAAGCTCGGAAATGCGAAGCCCTGAAGCGTAAAGCAGTTCCATTATGGCTCTGTCGCGCGCGCCTTCTGCGCTGGCGGAGCTTATTCCGTCGAGCAGGGCTTTAACCTCGTTTTCGTTTAGAATATCGGGAAGCTTCCTTGAAAGACGGGGCGTCTCTATGTCCGCCACCGGGCTCTCTATCATTTCCACTTCGCTTGAGGCGTACTTGAAAAAAGTCTTAAGCGAAGATAAGCACCTGGCGACCGACCTGGGATCGTGATCGCTCTTTAAAAAGAGCATATAATCCATCACCGAGGCCTTGTCCACCCTTTTTACTTCGGTGATGCCGGCCTTTTCCATATAGCCCGCGAACTTGAACAGGTCCATTTTGTAGGCGTCCACCGTGTTCGGGGAATATTTTCTCTCCAGCACGAGGTATGTAAGGAATCCTTCTACTGTTTCCCGCATCTTATTTGGGCCTCTTGGCTTTCTTTGCAAAATATCCGAGAAGTATCTTTTTATGGTCGGAAGCGAATTTCATCTTTGGGATATCCCCTGCGGTAATAACACGCACGCTCTTCGCGTCGTCACCCGCGACAGGCTTTCCGGATGAAAACGCCGTAAATACCGTTGTGACAACATGAAAACGCGGATCCCTCTTTGGAGCGGAATAAGTATGGTACTGCTTCAAATCCTTAAGCAAGAGGCCTGTCTCCTCTTTCATCTCACGCCTGACGGCGTCCTCAAGGCTTTCGCCATAATCAACGAAACCGCCGGGAAGCGCGAACCCGAGCGGCGGATTTGAACGCTCTATCACAACCACCCCGCCTTTTACCCTGATAATGCAGTCGGTTGTAAGGAACGGAGATTTCTGCTCGTACCCGAAATAGTTCAGGTAGCCAATCAGCCCTTTTCTGAAGGGCTCTTTTTCAATATTCTCAGCCAAGGTTACCCGGAACTGCCTTACCGGATGTTCCTTATACTCAAATATATACCGGTATATTTCCTGGGCGATTATCTTTCCCGCCTGATTGAATGAAAACGGCTCTTTTCCGGACAGAACGGAAAAAATAACACGCTTCCCGCCGGCGCGCGCGGAGGCCTTCACCGCTTTCGCTACGGCTTTCCTGAGTTTCGTCTCGTTATTCCCGCCCAGCCGGAAAGTGAAGGTTCTTCCCGTCCCCTTCGCCTTCTCACTGGTAAGCTCTATTTTTATTCCTTTAATCGTTATGCTCTTCATTTTGTCCTTTTGCAAAACTTCCTTCCGGTTTTTGACTTTGTGCAGATTAATCCAAACGTTCTTGCTGAGCCTCCGACCATCCAACCCTCCAACCCTCATCCTTTATAGCACTGAGAGTCTTCCCCCAAATAATCCCCGCACACATGATACGCCAGCGCCGGGCATCCCCTGCAGTCAATTATCTCGCAGCCACGGCACTTGCCTTTCTTCGGTCCGTTCATAATGTCCTTGAGAGTTTTTGATTCCATTATTTCGTAAAGCGGAGTTTCCAGGATATTTCCTATCTTTAGACCGAACCGCCGGCAGGGATAGACGCTTCCGTCCGGCATCACGCAGAAGTTCCGTTTGCTTATGTTGCAGTTCGCCCCGTAGATTTTGACTTTACCGCCGCGGGGTATGCGTATCCAGAAGGCCCTCCAGTCGTAAACCTCTTCCATGCTGATTTTTTCCTTTGAAAGAGAGAGTACCGAGGAAACAAGCTCGCGCCACTCTCCCCTTGACAGCACTTCTTTTTTAATCGCGGCGCCATTCCCCATCGGGATGAAACGCTCGACTATTATCCCGTCGGCGTCCAGCTCCTTCGCGAGAACAGCGAGCATGGGAAGTTCCCTGAAGTTGGATTTCATCGCGGTAAACATTATCGTCGGAATGAACCCGTGGTTGGCTATCATTTTGAGGCCTTTTACCGCTTCGGCAAATGAACCCTTTCCCCTGATTGCGTCGTTTACCTCCCCGGAAGCCCCCTCAAGCGAGACCTTTATTTCATAAAGCTTCTTGAACTTCTCGAGGGCAAAGAGTTTATGGTCGGTAAGCGGTATGCCGTTGCTGATTATTATGAATTCTTTTATTTCCTGCAGGGAATTCAGGTATTCGCAGAGCAGAATCAGTTCGTTCTTAAGGAACGGCTCTCCCCCCGTGAGATTTATCACGGCCTTGGTCCTGAGTTTTTTCGCGGCCGCGGCGATGGCATCGGCGGTTTTTTTCAGGCCTTCAAGCCCAAATCCCGTCTTCGCGCTGTAACCCTCCTGGTAGCAATGCGTGCAGCGGAGATTACAGGCGTCCGTTATGTGCCATTGAATATATAGTCCCGGCATTACAGCTCCCTAGTATAATATTTTCTCATTTCCGATGGTTGACTCGTAACCATGCCCCGGATAGATGCGCGTGCCATCCGGGTATTTGAAGAGTTTATCCTTAATTGAATGCATTATATCCTCATAGGAAGCTGACGGAAGGTCAGTTCTGCCAACCCCGCCGCAAAAGAGCGTGTCGCCGGTAAAGATGGCCTTGCCAGAGACAAGGCAGATACTTCCTTTAGTGTGCCCCGGAGTGTGAATAACCGCAAGTTCAAGGTTTCCGGTTTTGACAATATCGCCTTCCGAAAGAAAACCGTCCGCCTTCACGCTTATTTTTTCGCCGCGAAAAAGCAGGGAGCCGTTCGCTTCAGGATCCTCTATCATCCGGGCGTCGGACTTATGCACGAATATCTTCGCGCCTGTCTTTGCCTTGAGCTCGTTCGCGGCGCCTATATGGTCAAAGTGGCCGTGAGTGAGCAGGATAGCCGTAACCTTGAACCCGTATTTCTCCAGGGCTTTTGTTATCTTGTGGCACTCATCCCCCGGATCAATGACCACGCCTTCTTTAGCCGTTTCGTCAAAGAAAAACCCGCAGTTTTCAAGAATATTTCCAAGCACCAATTGTCTTATCGCCATTTTATAAGCCTGTCCCTTTTCAAATTATAGTAATAAGCGAGATCCTGCGCTCCGCGGGCCGCGCGTACTCTCGCTGTTTCCGCCAGGAGGCCTGCTAGCCCGGCTTTTGCTCCGGCAATATCAGTGAACGGCGGAAGTTTTCCGGTGATTCCGGCAGCCGAAAGCGCGCGGTTATAATATTCAAGAGAAAGAGCTTTTCTCCCCGCCTTCTCCGCCAATTCGCCGAGACTTATCCAGGCAAAAACAAAATCAGGCAGGAGCTTCAGGCATTCCTCATACTGCTCCTCGGCCTCAGAAAAATAGCCGTGCTCCAGGAAGAACTCGCCCTGCTCAAACCTCGCCTGCGCGTAAAGCTTTGTAATTATCGCATCCGGCTCCGCGCTTCTTTGCGCGCCGCAGTGCTTCCAAAGCGCCTTTATGGCGGAAACATCAACAGGGACCTCTTTCTTTTCCTTTGAATAAACCTTGAAAACAGGGCCGCAAGGAAGCAACCCGTACTTTTTGAAACCAGAAGCAAAGTAAGGATAATAATTCAGATAAACATTCTGGCGCGGAAAATTCTTCTCTATGGTCTTCTCGATGTCAATGTTCAGCGAGGGGATAACGTCAACCGACTTGTTCCTTCCGTTCCCATACTGCTGGTACCAGACGGAAAAGAGCGGGACATCCCCGTTAGCGAGCAGGACAGAGCCCTTGTCCACCGACCTGAGCAGGTTCGCGCCGTAATCGGAAAGCTGCCGGTCGTTGCTCCTGTCGGCCTTTTCGAAATTACCGGCAAAAAGCCGGAAAAACACCACAAAAAGCAGCGACGCAACTGTCAGGCCCCTGAGCCACGGCTTCACGGCCTTTCCGGGCTCATGCAGTTCGGTGACGGCGATTCCGGCCCAGACCGCGAATATTATGAACGAGGCAAAATAATAGGTAACTATATTCTGCGGGTCAAGGATGTTATAATTTACAAAGATGGCCGCGTTCGAAAGAAAGGCCAGCAGGAGAAAGACAGCGAGCTGACGGTCTCTGCGGAAAACCAGAAAAGCCCCGCAGGCCGAAAGGAAGAGCCCTACGGGAGTAAGTTCCGATGCGAAGGTGACGATGACCTGCCTGTAGAACCTCAGGGGCAGCTCAAAAATATTTCCGGAAAACATCGCATAACGGTATTCTTTAGCAGTCACGTGCGCGAGGAATCTCTGCAGGTCCATGGGCCCGCCCCAGGTAAGCGGCCCTCCCGCCCCCGCCCTAAACGGCAGGTAAGCATAAATCAGCAGCGGCAGGAGTCCTGCGAGCGCCGCAAGCAAATAATCTTTTGCCGCAAAACCGCCCTTGCCCGATCTAAAGTATATAAGTGCCAGGCAAGGCAGAACAAAAACAACCAGAGCAAGATGATGGGTCAGGCCAAGCCCGAAGAAAAAGGCAAAAAGATAGAGTCCCTTTTTCCCTCTAACGGTCGCTGTTAACACAAGCAGAGCTGAGAAAAAAGCGTAAAGCGGGTATTTCTCTGACATTGAAGAATACGTCCAGAATGAAAGCGAGAACGCAAGCAGGAGCGCGGAAAAGAGCGCGCCCTGCGGAACACCTGTCAGTCTGACTACTATAAGGAAGACGAAAAGCGCTGAAAGGGCGCCGGAAACAAGTGAAAGAAGCGAGTATCTCGCGCCTATCTCCCCGAGCGGAATAAAAGAGAACGTCTTTCCCGCGAGCATATAGAACGGGAAGCCTGACGGATGGCAAACGCCGAGAGTATAGGAAGCGGAGACCATATCGCCGCTGTCACGGAAGGAAACCGAAGGCGCGAGCGTCAGAAGATACACGGCCATAATTCCGGCAAGCAGCAGCGCGCCGGAGAGCCGTTTCGCTTCGAATTTCTTTGTTCCCTTAAGCATTCCGATGCCCCGTGTCATACTTATCGTTGACGATTTCCAGTATAGACTTAACCGCTATCTTATCAGCGCATTTGAATCCCCCGGCCCAGCAAAACTTCTGCCCGTGGATGCCGCAGGGCTTGCAGGGAATATCAAAGTTTATTACAGTATTCTTTCCGTAGGCCGGCGCGAAACCAAACTTCGGAGAAGTGCCGCAAAAAAGCGCGATAACCGGCGTTCCTGCCGCTGAGGCTATGTGCATAGGGCCGGAATCATTCGCGATAACAAAGGCACAGGCGGACATCGCTTCCGCCAGTTCAAGTATTCCGGTCTTTCCTGCAAGGTTCTTTATATTTGCCCCGGAGAGCGCGGCTATTCTCTCTGCCGAGGGCAGGTCATCCTTTCCGCCAAAAAGAGTGACACTATATCCGTCCCCGGACAGGCGCCCCGCAAGTTCCGCGTACTTTTCTTCAGGCCATCTTTTAGTGAAATATCTGGCTCCGCAGGCGATGCCCGCGTTGCGCTCCTTTACAACCGGCTTTTTGACATAGATAACCGGCGCGTTGTTTTCATATTTAACGCCGAGAGCTTTCGCGGCTTGGAAGTAATTCCTGATGACATTATCGCTGTAGCCGGAAAAAATATCCGGCAGGAAACTGAACGCTCCCCTCAGGAAAGAATAGAGCGTGAGCAGGCGGCGTTTCAGCATATGTTTCTTGTACCTTACGGTCCTGGTTGACGCGAGCGTGGTTACAATGAAGCTTCTCGGATTCGCGTGAAGATCAAGGATTAGGTCAAACTTTTTCTCCAGCGATTCCCCGAGGGCGCAGAGGTCCAGAAATCCTCTTTTGTCCTTCTTAAGGGGGATTACGGCTGAAACATCCTTGCTGCCGGAGAAGACCTCGGCGTATTCTTCCTTGGTCAGCACGGAAATCTCCGAACCAGGAAGTAGTTTCTTTATGGCCGCGGCAAGTGCCGTGACCAACACGACATCTCCGAGCGAGCTGAAACGTATCAGCAATATCCTCATAAGACTCCTTAGAGAACTTTCTGTTTCACAAACTCCGTGAAAGCCGCTTCCGGAGTAATCTTTCCTATTATTCCCTGCGGATCCCAGACCGAGAAATGGCTCTCGCCGGGCGGATTCCAGAGCGCGGGGCTGCCCTTCCCAAAGACCGCGAAAGTCTTGACCCCAAGCGCCGCCGCGACATGAAGCACCCCGGTATCATTGCAGACAAAGAGCGAGCATTTTTTCATAAAAGCCGCCGCGGAAAGCAGGGGAACAGGGTCTAAAACCGTATA
>CAITPB010000126.1 GCA_903894145.1 Candidatus Firestoneibacteriota bacterium
GTTATCAGGTTCAACAACGCGAAGCCCGGCCGTGCCGCCCTGAAAACGGGAATGCAGCCTGAATGTGTCCGTTCCGGTTTCTTCATTGCGCTTGCCGGTTATCGTTGTTTTCTCGGTCATCTTTCACTAGTGTATAACAGGCGTCAGTCCGAGTTCAAGGAGATTTGGAAAGCCGGAATGAAAAACCGCACACGCGCGGCAGTGCCGGGAGGATATTGCTTCACCGGACTATTTGGGAAGTGATATAATACAAATTGCAAACCCGGAATATGCCGGTTGCAAAGTGTTTCTAAAAGGCATAACAACAGTACTGCAAAAACTGACGAACAAGGAAGCGTGGGCGGCCTTTTTAACAAGCCGGCAATCTTATTCCCGCGGGAAGCCCCCAAATTGTCTTAGAAATATTAGGGGCCGGAGGCAGGCATGGCGGAAAATAGGTGGAACCGGCACTGTTTGTTCCCCTGTATCAATGATTCAAAATATATTAATCACTACAAGGAAGTGGTCTGGGATATTGTCATAAAGGGAAACAGCGTAAGGATAGCCTTTGGCCGCGACAGGAAAGAGATAATCAGCATTGACGCAGGCAAGAATCCGAAGTTTGCCGGTTGGACCGGAGAAGCTATAAAGATAGAATTCGACAACGGTGATCCTGTTTACCTGGCGGCAGTTGACAATTGTATTGTTGCGCAGCCCGCAGGAAAGCTAAACTTCATAAGTAATTATGAAGGGTTCAGGGAAAAATCCGGCAGGTTCAAATTCTTCCAGACAGGGCTGATGGAAAGCGGCGTCCCAAAGGGAAGGACCAGCCTCGGAAACAGGCGAAATTTCAGCGGGCAGATATTGGGGCCTGAAAAAAAGTTCATTCTCGGCGTCTCAAGGTGGAATCTCTGGTGGAATATGCGTTCGGAAAAGGCGGAACCCCTTGAGACGGCTGTACGCAGGCTCTCCGCCGTTGACCCGGAGAAAATCTGGAAGAAGGCTGAAAGCGAGCTGCTCCGCCTCCCTAAACTTTCCCTAAACAAAGACATCGAAGCGCTCTGGAATTCGCTGGACAAGCATCACCGGCTGTCAGTGTACAATCCCGAAGGTTTCATTGAAAATAAATGGGAATCCATAGGGCGCGGCAAAACCTATCAGAGGCGCTTAGCAGGACACTATGATACCTGCCATGTGGCTATGGACCTTGTGTATTCCGATCCGGCCCGGGCGAAAGAAGAGATGGAGAATTACTTCAGTGCCGCAAACGCGCGGAATGGCATGCTCCCCTCGGATTTTGACACATCCGGCCCAAACTATTTATGCTCGCATCCGCCGGTAGCTTCAATAGCCGCCTGGCAGATTTATTCCCTGACCGGCGATAAAGGTTTTATAAAAAATGCCGTTAAACTGCTGGCAAAGAATATGGATTGGTGGGAAGGGCACGCCGACAGGGACAAAGACGGGCTGTATGAATATATGGATTCGTTCGGAACCGGCTGGGAATCAGGCAATGACAGAAGCCCGAGATGGTACGATGGGAACGGAAAGATCCTGAACCGGCCGCTTGCCTGCATTGATTTAAACAGCCAAATGATTGTCTCCTATAAATATATTCAGAAAATGGCCAAGGCCCTGGGAAAGAAAAAACTCGCGAAGAAGTATCTTGAAAAAGAGAAAGCTTTAAGAACGCTGGTGAAAGAAAACCTGTATGACAAAGAAGATGATTTTTTCTACGACAAGCACGCCGGCGGATTTTCCCGGATAGAGTCTATCGCGAGTTTCTGGGCGCTGCTGGCGGGGGTGCCGGGAAAGAGCACGGCGGAGAATATGGCCGCTATTTTTAATGACCCGCGCAAATTCATGGGCCAAATCCCGGGTTCCTTCATCGCAAAAAACGAAAAGAGTTATGTCCTGGGGGAGTACTGGAACGGCACAATTTTTGTTTCGCAGAATCTGTATCTTGTAAAGGCCTTCAGGGAATACGGCCTGGACGATTTGGCGGCGAAGCTTGCTTTTAGAACTGCCAATACCTGCGGCAGTATCGCGCTCGAGCGGGAGAGGATATATGAATTTTACCTGCCAGATAATCGCCTTGACAGATCCAAGCGATGGGGAGATCCAGAGAAAACCATATCGGGCCCGTATTACACCGGACACATGCCCGCGAGGCCGATAATACTGGAAGGCTTATACGGCATGAAAGCGGAAAGCGGGAAAGTCTCTTTCAACCCTGCGTGGAAATATCTGCCCAAAGAAAGCAGTTTTGAGTTCACAGCGAAGGGCAAAAGACAGCAAGCGTTCTTCCATAAGAAAAGCGCTTGCAAAGGAACTGTCGTGGTACGGAACGCAGAGGAGCTATTTCGTTTTGCCGGCAATTACAAAAGCAAGACTGCTTTAGCGCAAATACCGGATTATAAAGGACAATAGTTCCGGCTCTCAGGCCGGTTGCAGCATAATTCAATTTATTCAACAGGAGCAGCCAAATGAACTTCATAGACACGATAGTCATCATAGTGGTTTCGACGAGCATAATTCTCGGACTGGTGCGGGGATTCGTGAAAGAAATAGTTGTTTTTCTTGGGGGAATACTCGGGTTCGCTATAGCGTCTGCGGCGTATAGACCCTTTGCAGGGCACTTGGGGATAAACAATCCCGAGCTCGCGTCCGCGGCGGCTTTTGTAATTATTTTTCTTGCGGTTGTGATGATAGTGTTCATTATAGGCATGCTGCTGGAGAAAGGAATTAAGTCTCTAAAACTTGACGGCCTGGACCACGGGCTCGGCCTTCTGCTGGGAGTTTTACGCGGGTTGCTGATCTGCGCGTTCCTGCTTCCGGTTGTGGAAAAGCATCCCATTTTCAATTCTTCGGAGTTGATAAAGACCTCTATCACGGCGCCATATATATTGAATGCCGCCCACTGGATGGGAATGTATTTCAATATCGATATTTTAAAGCCGGATGCCGCGGTGAAAGCTGTTGAAGAGATGGTTCGGAAGATGTAGACAGCAAGCCTGCCCGCGCAATTCTTCAATACGGAAGAACGTGAGGAGTGAAAATGATAAAGACCTTCCTGGCAGTTCTTGTGCTGTCTTTGCCTGTCTTTGGCGCGGTGACAGACACGGAGGTGCGCCCGCTTCCGGAAGCCCCGGTTCTTCCCGGGGCCGGGAAAACCTATATAGACCCGGTATTTAAGACGCTGATCTTGCGCGTGACGGATGAGTTAGACGGGAAAACTTCCCAGACCGCGTATTCTTACTGGCCTTCCTTCAATAAAGACTGCTCGTATTTTCACATAATGACTTCTTTCGGCCCCACCCTGTATTCTTTTGATTCGGCCGGATTTAAGCTGCTTTCAAAGGAGAAACTCTTCGCGGCAAAGACGCCGGGCGGAAAAGCGCCGAATTGGGAAGATTCTATCTGGAGCGGAATAGATCCGGATTTGCTTATTTGCTCCGAGGGCCCGCGTCTCTGGAATTACAATGTGAGGACCAGGGCGTATACCCTGCTGAAAGATTTCTCGGAGATGCTTCCCGGCGAGAAACCCTGGCAGTTAAGCAGGTCAATAGATGACGAGGTCTTCGGGTTTACCAGAAAAGATTTGATAAAAAACAGCATCAAGGGCTATGCCGTCTGGAAAAGGAGCGCGGACAAGCTGCTGGTAAACAAAAATGAAACTGAA
>CAITPB010000127.1 GCA_903894145.1 Candidatus Firestoneibacteriota bacterium
GGTAATTTTGTTTGAACAGGACTGGGGTAAATCAAAACTTGGCGTGCTTTCCGCGAGGGAAGGACTGCTTGAGATAGCGTCAAGACTTAAGCTCTTCGGGAAGGAAGAATAATGGATATAGCGTCTTTTTCCATAAAACGGCCGGTACTGATAGTTTGCGCTTTTCTGCTGATGATTGTCATCGGTCTGCTGAGCATTTACAGGCTCCCGGTTGACCAGTTCCCGGATGTAAAAATACCCTATATCCAGGTCTTTGTGATTTATCCCGGCGCGGGGCCGGCAGAGATGGAGACGCTGGTAGCCAAGCCGATAGAAGACGAGGTGAGGACTATCTCAGGCGTTAAGAATGTGAATTCCTACTGCGGCGACAGTTATCTTTCAATGTTCGTCGAGTTTTCGCTTGATTCCGTGCCTGCCGAAGCCGAGCAGTCAATGCGGGCCAAAGTGGCCGTCGTGAAAGGGAAGCTGCCGAAGGAAGCAGAAGAACCAGTTATCAGGAGATTCGATTTCTCGGACCAGCCGATACTCCGCCTTGCCCTGCAGGGCAACGAGGGCGTTTCCGTTAACGCCATTTACGGGATAGCCGATACCTTTGTCAGGCCAAAACTCGAGCAGGTCAGCAAGGTAAGCCAGGTGCTTGTACTCGGCGGTTCCAAGAGGGAAATACAGGTCCTGCTGGACCGCGGAAAGATAAAAGCATACAAAATGCCGGTCATAGGAGTCTCTCAGGCTATAGGCATGGCGGGTCAAAACATCCCTCTCGGGAAAAAAGCGGATTCTTCCGACGCGGCGAAGGAATATATCTACCGTTCTCTCGGCGAGTTCAACACGCTGGAAGATATAAAAAACGTGGTCGTCAAATTCGCGGGCAACGATGTGCCCGTCAAGCTTTCAGACCTCGGCGTGGTCAATGACACTTTTGCCGATGAGCTGAGCCGGGCCTATGTGAACGGAAAGCGCGCTGTCGCCGTGGATGTCTACAGGCAGAGCGGCTCAAATACCGTCGCGGTAGCGTCCGATGTCAGAAAAAGAGTTGAACAAATTAAGGCTGAGTTAAAAACAAGGTATCCGGAAGTGAACCTGGTGACCATCAGGGACGGCTCGCGCGCCATAACAGCGAATATCTGGGATGTCGGGGAATCCATAGTCATCGGCATACTGCTTACCGTGCTGGTCGTATTTCTTTTCCTGGGAAGCCTGCGTTCAACCTTTATTACGGGAATCGCGCTTCCGAACTCGCTGATTTGCGCCTTTGTTTTCATACTCGTTTTCGGTTTCAGCATAAATATGCTTACTCTGCTGGCCTTGAGCCTGGTCGTGGGTCTGCTCGTTGACGACGCCATAGTTGTCCGCGAGAATATTTTCAGGCACATCCAGAAACTCAAAAAACCTCCGGTGCAGGCCGCGGTTGAAGGCACAAACGAAGTCGCGATGGCGGTTATTGCCACGACTTTCGCCATCATCTCGGTCTTTGGCCCGATAGCCTTTGTCGGCGGGATTATCGGCATGTTCCTCCGGCAATTCGGGTTGACCGTGGTCTTTGTCATGCTCATCAGCCTTATGGATTCGCTTACCATGGGCCCGATGCTTTCGGCAAAGTTTGCCGGCGAGAAAAAGAGCAACTCCTTTGTCCCCAGAATGTGGAGGGCGCTGACTGATCCTCCGGTGCGCGCGTTTGAACGCTTCCAGGACTGGCTTGTCAGGATATATGAGAAACTGATGCACCGCACCATTAAATTGCCCTGGCTTATCCTGGCACTTTGCCTTGTTTTGTTCGCCGGAAGCATCTTCGTGGCGGGTTACCTGCCGAAGACTTTCCTTCCGCCGACCGACAACGGCGAGTTCATGCTGAAAATGGAAACGCCGCCGGGCACTTCCCTTGACAAGACGGAAGAGATAGGGAACAAGGCCTACTCGGTAATTCTTGCCGACAGGGAAGTCGCGGTCTCAACCTTCATAGTCGGCAACGGCGAGGGAGCCGCCAATACGGTGGAGTTCTACGTAAAACTCCGCCCCTGGGGCGAAAGAAAAATAAGGAGCAGCGCTTTCAAGGAAGTTCTCAGAAAAAAACTCGCGGATTTCTCGGCTTATCACCTTTCGGTTACGGATTACGACGTCATGTTTGGCGGGCAGAAGCCCTTTGAGCTGAACTTGACCTCAATGGATCAGGACCTGTTGTTAAAGACCTCGGATGCCGTTATCGCTGAGCTTAAAAAGTTCCCCGGTTTCTCCGAACTCGACATTGACTACAGGTCGGGAAAGCCCGAGATGCGCGTTATCTATGACGATGTGAAGGCCAAGCAGGTCGGCGTTTCTACCTCAATGGCAGGCGCGGAACTTCGGGCGCAGATGGAAGGGACTACCCCCGCGAAGTTTAGGGAGAAGGGGGAAGAATGGGATATCAGAGTCCGCTTGCAGGATTCTGACAGGGATCTTAA
>CAITPB010000128.1 GCA_903894145.1 Candidatus Firestoneibacteriota bacterium
AGCGGTGGGAGAAATTCAGAAATGATATCCTGACGCTGCTTAATGCCGATATTGAACCGCGCAAGGTCTTGGATAGCGTTGTTTCTGCGATAAAAAATGAGACCGGATTTGATTCCGTGAAAATACGGCTGGAAGCAGGGGATGATTTTCCGTTGTATTCACAAATTGGTTTTTCTCCGCTTAACAGGGGTAAGCCGGGCGGGTTATGCAGAAATGAGGATGGAAGTATCTGCCCGGAATGTGTCTGCGGGCTTGTGGCCGCAGGAAAGGCGCAAGCGGAAAACCCGCTTTTTACGGCAGGAGGCAGCTATTGGGTTAACAAAACTCTTTCGCTTCCCGGCCGCAAGGCGGGAGAAGGCCCAATGGAAACCGGCGGGGATCGCTGCCTGCACGAAGGTTTTCTTTCCGTTGCTATCACGCCGATCCGCGGCGGGGAAAAGATAATCGGCCTGCTTCAAATTGGCGACAAGAAAAAAGGCAGATTGACTCTTGAACTGGTCAGGTATCTTGAGAATATCTGCAATATTATAGGGCGGATAATTGAACGCCGGCAAATGGAAGAAAAAACAAAAGAAAATGAGAAGAAATATAAAGCGCTCTTTGAAAATACAAACAGCGCGATCATTATAGCTGACACCGAGACCGGTATATTGATTGAGGCAAATAAACAAGCGGAAATACTCTTTGGGAGGTCCAAAAAGGAACTTATCGGCCTAAACCGGTCAGAGCTTCGCCCCAAGGATAAAGCAGAGTATTACACAAAGAGTTTTCAGCGCCATATAGAAAACACCGGCATCCCTCTGGAGGAGGGAATAATTGTAAGGAAAAACGGTTCTCAGGTTTCAGTGACCATAACCGCAACTGTTATGGAAATTTCCGGGAAAAAAGTTATTCAGGGTGTGTTCCAGGATATTACCGGACTGAAGAACGCGGAAGCGGCGCTAAAGCTTAACCTTGATAATGTCGAAAAAGCGCTGTTTTCCGCGGTGGACGCGCTGGCTTCGACAGTGGAAGCAAAGGACCCTTATACCGCGGGGCACCAGCAGAGGGTCGCCGAGTTGTCAGCGGCGATTGCTTTGGAGATGGGATATTCTTCAGACATAATAAGAATAATAAAAACAGCCGCAATCGTGCACGATTTGGGGAAAATTCATGTCCCTTCGGAAATTCTTACCAAACCCGGTAAAATTTCAAAAACCGAATTTGATCTGATAAAAACGCATGTACAATCCTCTTTTGATATCCTGAAGAATATTGATTTCCCCTGGCCTATCGCAGAGATTGTTTATCAGCATCATGAAAGGATTGACGGAACGGGATATCCGCGGGGGTTAAAGGGCAGCCAAATGCTTAAAGAGGCTAAGATTATCGCAGTCGCGGATACGGTTGAAGCGATGTCAAGTTTCAGGCCTTACAGGGCCGCGCTGGGAGTCGAGAAAGCGTTGGAGGAGATAAATAACCAAAGAGGCAAACTCTACGACTCAATTGTTGTTGACGCCTGCAGTAAATTATTCAAGGAGAAAGAATTTCATTTCAGCGGCACTGCAAATTCATAAATACATAAATCATAGCGGTGCGGCAGGCTGTGCAGGTATTTGCGCATGCAGGAGAGTATAAGACGAAGGGGAATAATTGGAAAAGACACTGCATTTTGGTCCTTTTAATTTTCGCCCTTTCAACCGGCGTGATTGCGGCGAATCCTTCCATAATGTATTCAACTTACCTGGGAGGTTCTTCCATAGATGGGGTGAAAGCTGTAGCGGTGGACGGCTCCGGAAATGTTTATCTGGCCGGATTTGCGGCGTCATCCAATTTTCCCGGCGTGTCGGGAAGCAGCTTTCAGCCCAGCAACGCGGGTGGAACGGACGCTTTTGTAAGCAAGTTTGATTCCGCCGGAAATATTCTTTGGTCAACTTATCTTGGCGGCAACGGCATTGATATCGCAAACAGCCTAGCCATTGACGGTTTCGGGATAGCGCACATCACGGGATCTACGACTTCGACGAATTTTCCGGTCTTAAACCCCTATCAAACGGCTAATGCGGGCGGTACCGATGCTTTTGTGGCGGCCCTCAACGCAACAGGCACGGCTCTGATTTATTCAACTTACCTCGGCTGTCCCGGCGAGGATGCGGGTAACGGAATATCATCGGACTCTGCCGGAAACGCCTATGTGACAGGGTATACCACCGCGGATTCCGCCCCTTTTCCGGCAAAGTCGGCGTTCCAATCAACCGCAGGCGGTGCTCAGGATGCTTTTGTTTCAAAATTCTCCGCGTCAGGCGGTCTAGTGTATTCCACTTACCTCGGGGGGACGACCGCGGATATCGGGAGAGCAATTACAATTGACAGCGCGGGTAATGCCTATGTAACAGGCCATGCTACGGACGCCTTTCCCATAGTAACTGCTACCGCTTTTAAAGCGACAATTACCGGGCCGGGGGATGCTTTTATTTCAAAGATCAGTCCGGACGGGTCAACTCTGCTTTATTCAACGTATGTCGGAGGAAGCAATGACGACGATGCCTTCGGTATAGCGCTGGATGGCGCTGACAATGTTTATATTACGGGTTATACGGGTTCCGCCGATTTTCCGACCATAGAAGTTCTGTTTACAAACCGGGTCGGACAATTGACAATAAGCACAGCCCCAGACGCTTTTGTCTTTAAACTGAATATGAATATCGCAGGATATCCCGGCGGAGTATATTCCACTTATTTGGGAGGCTCCACGGATGATCGGGCCTATGCCATAAAAGTTGACGCCGCGGGCAACGCATATGTGGCCGGGCATACAACTTCCACGGATTTTCCCCTGGTCAATCCCATATTAGGGGTGAACGTCGGAACGGGAATGGTTTTTGTAACGGAGCTCGGGCCTGCCGGGGACGCGAGGTTGTTCTCAACATATTTGGGAGGAACAACCGATCAACAGGCAAACGGCATCGGGCTTGACAGCGTAAGAAATATATATACGGCCGGTTGGAGCAACTCAACCGATTTTCCGGTTTCAAATGCTTTCCAGGGGACGAACGGCGGAGCGCAGGACGGATTTGTGACAAAAATTTCCGCGCCCTCTCCACAGGCGGAAATACCGGTTATAACGCCCGCGGCAGGGAATTATACAGGTTCGGTAACAATCACTATTTCTACGGGTACTTCCGAAGCGACCATAAGGTTCACAATGGACGGAACGGCCCCTGTAATCACATCAACAGAATATGTTTCCGCTTTTACATGGAGTGCCTCGGTCACGGTCAAAGCCGCTGCCTTTAAAGGAGGTTGGGCGGACAGCGCAGTGTCATCCTGCGTCTATACAATCTTGCCGGAAATTCTTGGAGTAACACTAAGATCCGGGGACGATACAGCCCTGTATGAGGGGTGGGCGCTCGGGACCGTGAGGGGAGACACCGAATGCATAATGGACGCGACCAATTGCGTGCTGGTAAAAAATGAGGGGAACGTTTCGGAAGATTTCAGTGTAGTTACCGCGGGCACGAAATGGTCTTTCGGGACTCCCGTAGGTATTGATGTCTGCACGGTGATGGCTTTGTTTAACGGGAACAGCGCGCCGGGGCCCGCTGACTTTTCGGCGGCGGACCTTGTCACGATTGCGCCGCAGTGGTCAACCTCAAGCTCGGGTTCAGGAACTTTTGAAGGCGCAAGAAACGGCAGCAATATCCGGGCTAATGCCGGAGAGAAATTGTATATGTACCTGAAGACGCCCAGTTCCATTACCAGCGCGACTGAAGAAACAATCACAATTACTATAGGCTGCAGAAAACATTAGGCGTCTCTTATTTTTCTTTTCATTTAAACTCCCTCCTCGAATTCCAGGTATATCTGTTCTTGACATCAGGGTTAAGCAGTGATAATATTGTAATGTACATAAAATATGTCCATATGGACATAAAAAATAATTATGAGCGGAGGCGGAATGCTTGAAGTTATATTCGGCAACAAAACAGTCGAAAAAGTGCTGTTTTATCTTTATGTTTATGAGAGCGGTTATATACGGGAAATAGCCGCCAATTATGGAGAGCCGCCAAACGGCATCAGGCAGCAGCTGATTCGGCTAGAAGCCGGCAGCGTAATCTCGGGAACTCTCAGGGGAAAAATCAGATTGTATCAATTCAACCCAAAATACCCTTTCCTTGATGAACTGAAGGCGCTATTGAAGAAGGCTTATGAAGCGCTTCCGGAGAAAGATTTGGAAAGGTATTTTAGGAAGCGTAACCGGCAGAAAAGGACAGGCAAACTTTAATGAAGAATATAGAGGAAAGGAACGAAATCAAAAACCTTGCAAGCCTGGTTTTAGGAACTCTGCAAAATGCCGGGATAGACGCTGTGCTTGCAGGCGGCTCTTGTGTTTCTATTTACTCCAAAGGCAAATATGCCTCCGGTGAACCGGTTTTTGCCGTCAATGCTAAAATAGAAGATATTGAGGAAGCTCTTGAACCAATCGGTTTTAAGAAGGCTCCGGGCGCGTATTTTGAAAAATATGAATGCGGGTTGGTCCTGGAATTTCAGCCGCTTGCCGCTGCTTTGGGCAAAGTTTCTCACTCCAGGAAGTCCGGTGTTCCCAGGGTTGCTACGGGGAACATACAAATACTTAGCCGTACGGATTGCATCAAGGTCGACCTGGCGGAATTCTTTCTCCGGAAAGACCGGGTCTCTCTGGAGCAGTCTGTGCAGGCCGCAAAGAGCGGCATTTTTGACCTCAAAGAAGTGGAGAGATGGTCAAAACATGAAGGGCATCTTGAGAGCCTGAGAGAATTTCTGGAAGAGTTTGCAAAAAGATAGGGCTGCCTCCCGGCAGCCCTTATTGGTAGTTTTCTAATTTAGTGTCCGCCTATAGGCGAGATCTCGCCTGAAGTCCCTTCAGGCGGACTTTGAATTTGCCTTTAATGCTATTTCCTCAGCCATTTCCTTAGTCCCCACCGCCGAAGGGTCATTCCTGTCCGGCTTCATATCATAGGTCACGCGCTTGCCTTCTTTTATTACGGCTGCGACCGCCGATTCCAGCCTGCGCGCCGCTTCCAGCTCGCCCATGTGTTCAAGCATCAGCACGGAAGAGAGGATGAGAGCGCTCGGATTTACCTTGTTCAAGCCCTTGTACTTTGGCGCGCTGCCGTGGGTGGCTTCAAAGACTGCAGAATCGGCTCCTATATTTGCTCCCGGCGCCACGCCCAGTCCGCCTACAAGCCCCGCGCAAAGGTCAGAGATAATATCTCCGTAGAGGTTGGGGAGGACAAGGACGTCATAGAGCTCGGGCTTCTGCACCAGCTGCATGCACATATTATCGACGATAACATCGTTAAACTCTATGTCCGTGTATTTTTTCGCGACATTGCGGGCGACTTCCAGAAAGAGGCCATCCGTGAACTTCATGATATTTGCTTTATGAACGGCGCTGACCTTCTTTCTTTTGTGCTTGCGCGCGTATTCAAACGCGTAAGTCACAATCCTTTCGGTGCCCTGGATTGAGATGGGCTTGATGCTGATGCCGGAATCAGGGAGTATTTTCCTGCCGCCGAGAGCCGAAATCTCGTCAATCAGTTTCTTCGTCTTTTCTTCGCCCTGTTTGAATTCAATTCCGGCGTAAAGGTCCTCGGTATTCTCGCGGACTATGACGAGGTCAATGTTCTTGTACTTGGAACGCACGCCCTCGTAGGATTTGCAGGGGCGCACGCACGCGTAGAGCCCCAACACCTGGCGAAGCGCCACATTAACGCTTCGAAATCCGGTGCCGACGGGCGTGGTTACGGGCGCCTTGAGCGCCAGCTTGTTCCTGCGGACTGATTCTATGGTTCTTTCCGGAAGGGGGGTGCCTTCTTTTGCCATCACATCTATGCCGGCTTCCACCTCGTCCCAGATTACTTTTACCCCGGTTGCTTCCACGCACATTTTTGCCGCCTGCGCGAGTTCCGGCCCAATTCCGTCGCCTTTTATCAATGTTATGTTATATGCCATTTTGCCTCCTAAAGAAGTTCCATTATAACGAAGATAGCAGGGTATTTCCACTTGAAAAACCGCGCGGGTTTGATAGAATGAAATGACACTATTTTTAAGGAGCCAAATTGGACTGGAGAAGCATAATAGAAGATACCGTAACACTTTTCGCAATCGTGAACCCAATCTCGGGGATTCCGTTCTTTCTTGAAATTACAAAAAACCACGATTCAAAAACCAGGTATCATGCCGCGACGACGACGGCGCTGACCGGCGCCGCAATACTTCTGGTATTTTCCTTCCTCGGCCAGGTAATCCTTGAGAAGGTGCTGAAAATAACGCTTAACGACCTAAAGATAGCCGGAGGAATTGTCCTTCTCTGCATCTCGGTCATCAGCATCATCAAGAACCCCGGAAAAAACGAGCATCACGGCGTTTCAACCACAGAGCTCTCTGCGGTGCCGCTGGCCTTCCCGCTTCTGGTCGGGCCGGGTTCCATTGTCACCTCATTCCTTATTTTTCAGCGCCAGCCGTGGTATATCGCCGCGCTCATCATTGCTATAAACTCGCTCCTGCTCTGGGCGACGCTTCGGTTGTCAGGTCCAATCTATAAGATTATCGGGGACCTCGGTTCAAAAGTATTCGCGAAGGTTATGTACATACTGCTTGCGGCTATTGCCGTAAGGTTCATTTTGACCGGTATTATTGCATACTTTGGCAAGGCTTAATCTCCCCGGAGGAAAAATGAAAAGAAGCATTCTGTCCGTCTCGGCAGCCCTGTTCGTGCTTCTTGCCGCTTCGCAGCTTGACGCGCACCACAGGCACATCAAGGCGGTTTGGGTGGAAGAGGGTACCGGGGTATTCCGGACTGAAATAATCCAGGAACCCGATAAACCGCCGGTATCCATAAAGAAAGAGATCACCCGCAAAGTTAAGAAATACTTCGACGAGCGGGGGAATGAGGTAAAGTTTGAAGAGATAGACGCGGACGACTATCAAACTTCTTCTGCCGGGGACGCCCCCGCGCTTCCGGGCAATGAGCAGCCTCTGAACCTTGATGCTTTTAAGAAAATTGGCGCGGGATTCTCCTACAGCTACTATTCGTTCAGTTCCGTCTACAGCACGGCGCTTTTTACCTCCGGTATATATCCGCCCTGGAGCGGCAATATCGTTTTTGATGGCTACGGCTGGCAGGCGGATATCTCCTTCGGCGAATTCACGCAGTTTCATCCGGGCATTAAAGTCACTGTCGGTTCATTCACGACCAACAAACAGATAAACTCTTACGCGAGCGGCCTAAACAACGCGGTTGAATCCGTGTCTTCAACGGTTGTGCTTGCCAAAATAGATTATTACCATCACTTAACTGATATGTTCTATGTGTCTGGCGGCGTAGGCGCGTTCTACCAGGATTTCAAGACGAGTATTGTGTCCACGCTCCCTGCGTATATCTACGCTGGGCTGGAAGGAAAGACGGTAACTGCCGCGATAGACCTTGGCGCCGGGCTGAAACTGCCGGTCACCGCGAACTTGAATCTTAACGCGGGAGCGGAACTTTATATCTTCCTCGCTGAAAAAGACACCGGAATTGTCGGTTTGAAACTCGGCGTCGCCCCGAAGGCAGGCATCTCGGCGACGTTTTAACCATGCGGCAGGAAAGTGTCATCCTGAGCCGCAGGCGAAGTCCTGAGCGAAGCGAAGGACCCATCTCTGCAGGATAGGGAGCGAAGCGAAGGATTCAGGTAAAGGGCGGCCGTGAAGGATTTCAAACTCAGGCTCTATCAATTCGTTTTCAAGGAGTTATATGAATAAAAGTGCGCTATATAAGAACGCACGCGACGTATACGCCTCTTACGGCGTAAACACCGACCTTGCCATAAAGAAACTCGCCGCAGTTCAAATCTCGCTTCACTGCTGGCAGGGGGATGATGTTGCCGGAACGGAAGTGTCAAACGGAGCCTTAAGCGGCGGAATAATGGCGACAGGCAATTACCCGGGAAGAGCAAGGAACGGGGATGAACTTCGGGCCGACGCGGATTTCGCGCTGAAACTCGCCCCGGGGAAACACCGCATGAATATACATGCCAAGTACGCGGAGACCAACGGCCGGCCGGTGGGACGGAATGAACTTAAACTTGAACATTTCGGCAGGTGGATTGACTGGGCAAAACGCAAAGGACTTGCCCTGGATTTTAATCCCACATTCTTCTCGCATCCCAAAGCCGCCTCAGGATTCACCCTTTCCTCGGCTGACGAAGGTATCAGGAATTTCTGGATTGAACACGCGCTCTTGTCCAGGAAGATAGCGGCAGGTATGGGTAAAACTCTCAAGAAGACCGCCATAAACAACCTCTGGATACCTGACGGCTACAAGGACGAGCCGGCGGACAGGAAAAGCCCCAGAGAGCGCCTTAAGAAATCATTGGACAGGATTTATGCTTTAAAACTTCCAAAACACGATATGATAGACGCCGTTGAAGGCAAGCTCTTCGGGCTCGGTTCCGAAAGTTATGTGACAGGTTCCTACGACTTCTATCTCAGTTACGCGGCGAAAAATGGCCTCTTGCCTACGCTGGATATGGGCCATTTCCACCAGACAGAATCAGTCGCCGACAAAATCTCGGCATTGCTTGTGAATCTTGACAGCGTGCTTATCCACATCAGCCGCGGCGTCAGGTGGGACAGCGATCATGTCGCTGTCTTAAACGACGAGCTCGTCTCGCTCGCGAGAGAAATAGTCCGCGGCGGTTATACCGAAAGAGTTTATCTCGCGCTTGATTATTTTGACGCAAGCATAAACAGAGTGGCTGCCTGGGTGATCGGCCTTAGGGCCGCCCGCAAAGCTCTGCTTTACGCCCTGCTTGAACCGCGCGCAACACTTAAGGCTTATGAAGCAGACGGAAACTTAACGGCCCGCCTGGCGCTTTCGGAGGAGTCAAAAACACTTCCCGCGGGACAGGTCTGGGACGAGTTCTGCCGCCGGAACAATGTTCCTGAAGGGATTGACTGGCTGAAAGAGGTGGAAGCATACGAAAAAAGTGTCTTATCAAAGCGCTAGGAATATCTCGCGCAGACGCATTAATCTGCGCAATCTATTTTTGTAATCTGTGTAATCATGCAGGTTCTTGCAAAAGGAGTGGTCATGCCAAAGCAGTATTCATTCAAAACCGATAAAGTCTTGAAGCGTTATTGGGAAGATATCTCCGAGGTCACGCAATACCTCTGGCAGAAGGGGTGGGCCGAGCGAAACGCCGGAAACCTCTCCATTGATATCACCGGCGAAGTAGCGGCTCCGAAGGAATTTAGCCAATACATGAAATACCCGCTCCAAAAGTGCGGCAAGAATCTTGCGGGACGGCTCTTTATAACAACCATAACCGGCGCGAGGCTTCGCGACATTGCAAAAGACAGGGAGAACACCCTGCTTGTGGTTATGATCGCAAAAGATTTGAGCGGTTACTATGTTTTGAACGTAAAGAAAGGAGCTGCAAAGAAGGCGACCTCGGAGTTCCCCTCTCATCTTATGGTTCACGGTATGCTCCGCGCTTCCAACTCTCCGAAAAGGGCGGTCATCCATACACATCCAAACAATCTAATCGCTCTTTCACAGATGAAAGAGTTCAAGAACGAAGCAAAACTAAATGCTGTCCTCTTTGGAATGCATCCTGAAGTCAGGGTGGTACTGCCTAAGGGAGTCGGCTTTGCCCCTTATAGGTGTCCCGGCTCTCTTGATCTTGCAGAGGCGACCATAGGCTCCCTCAAGGGCAAGAGCATTACTGTTTGGGAAAAGCACGGAGTCGTTTCTGCCGGAGTTGATATCTTTGAGTCTTTTGATTTTATTGACACTATCGCGAAGGCCGCGGATATTTATTTCCTTTGTAAAATGGCGGGGGAAGAGCCTGAAGGGCTGAGCGGCGCGCAGCTCAAAGAGATTGACGGGGCTTTCGGGAATTCCTGAGGCAAAATGAGCGTAAACCGATACCTGGCTTTTGACCTTGGCGCCGGAAGCGGCAGAGCGGTTCTGGGAGAACTCTCTTCTTCGGGGCGCCTGAAACTCGCCGAGATTCACAGATTTTCAAACAAGCCCTTTAGGAAGAACGGTCGTCTCTGCTGGGACACCCACGGCCAGTTTGAGCAGATAAAAAAAGGC
>CAITPB010000129.1 GCA_903894145.1 Candidatus Firestoneibacteriota bacterium
ACGCCTACAATACATCCTTCAATCTTTCCGGCGCCTCATTCTCTGACACGATGATTGGACCCGCTGTGGTTCCCGCGGGTATTCGTACCGGTTCCTACAATGTCAAGGTCTACACGAACTCCGACTCAAACACAACAAGCGTTCAGAAATTTTCCGTGACGACCGCGGTTCCGACGGTCTTGACCTGCTCGCCGGCCGCAAGAGGCAATACCGGGTACGAGACGATTTCGGTTACCGGCGCCGGATTTTACGGAGGGGCGGACGCTCCGGATGTGCGCAGTTTTCTGCTCAGGTCCACTCCCGTAACCACGACGGTTTATACGGCTTCGTCAGTGACTGTCTATTCTGACACAACGCTTCTGGCAGTAATGCCTCCGCTATATGACGGCGGCCTCGGCACAAACAATTATTACAATATGATTGCCGTAAACGGCGGAGGTTCAAATTCAACTTCGGCCGGGTTATATAGCAGCGTCTACGGGGTGAATATCTCCGCTATGACCCCGGGACCAGGGCCCTCGCCGGCAGGCGCTTACAATAACAGTTCAACGCCCGGCTCCACCATCGTCATAAATGATATTTCCGGTTCCGGTTTTTACGGCGGCACTCCCTCGGCCACGGTAACCTTGGTAAAGCTTGACGATGCGGCAGGGACAAGCGCGCTTTCCTACACAACGGAGACAGACTCTGATATTTTTGGCGTGGTTTTCCCGGGAAACACAAAGGCAGGGACTTATAACGTAAAGGTCACAACCAGCCTCGGCACGAACCTGACAAGTCTGAAGCTTGTTATCAGCACCGCCGCCCCGTACATATCGTCCTTTTATCCGGCGCAAGTTTACAATAACGGGACCAGCAATATAATGATTTACGGGAGCGGTTTCTACGGAGGGACTGCCAGCGGGGATGTCCGAAGCCTTAAAATAGACACTTCGCCGCAGACTAATGTGCTTTCATTCTCTGTTCTTTCTGACACGTCAATGTCGGCTACCGTGCCCGTAATGCCGTTCACCGGCGCCTATAATCTGATACTCGCGACCGGGAATCCTAATGCGGCAGTTTCTTCTTCGCCGGTAACCGTGGTTTCCTCGCCGATGATACTCGGGGTAATAACCCCTAATCATTGCAGAGCGACCAGCGGTCTTACGATGACCGTCAGCGGCGGGGGTTTCTTTGGCGGCACAAGCACGCCGGTTGTGACAGGTGTGAAACTTAACACGGGGGCATCACTTTCTTACAGCGTCACGGCGGATACAAGCATGGTTGTAATTCTTCCCTCAGGCCAGGCGCTCGGTAAGTATTCAATGGTTGTGAGCTCTTCCGTCTTCCAGGACGCTACGAGTTATGATTTCTATGTGATGCTTGACAGTACCTCCGGTTCCACGCAGACCATTTTCGGCAGCAAGTACATCATAGAGGTCACTCCCGGTAGTTTCAGCCAGGATACTATTATCTTCGGAGAAACGCCCGCGGACGCGTTAGTCGCGGGAGCTAATGCCGCCTACTATAACAATCTGAAGTTTCCGTCGTACCTGGACCCGTTCACGCTTGACTTCAATGTTTTATTGGGTCTCGCCATACAGCCCGGCAAAACTGTTCGGCTAAAAATTGATTATTCTTCCGCCGGCTTAAATGACAGTTTCCTGGAAAACAACCTTAAGCTTTTGCTGTTGACCAATGGCAGGTGGGTCATCGTTGATTCTGCCGTCGTAGACACAGTCCACAAGCTGGTTTACGCGGATTTAACGCATTTTTCGACTTACCGGCTGGGCAGGTTTGTCCAGGCCGCGGCAGACTTAAAATCGCTGGTTGTGTTCCCGAACCCGGCTGACGCGGGCGCATCGGGGCAGACCGTCAAGTTTATGAACCTGACGACGGGCGTCACGGTCCGCATCTATACCGTATCGGGCGAGCTTGCCAGGACCATAAAGGACGATACCGGGCTTATTGAATGGGATATGAAAAATGACAGCGGTTCAACCGTTGCCAGAGGAATTTACATATACATGGTTACTAACACGGCCGGCGAGAAAGTCACCGGGAGGCTGGTGCTAAAATGAAAAGGACAGCGGCTAAAGGCATGAAGAGGAACCGCGGCTCAGTGCTGGTACTGGCCATGGTTTTTATGGTGATGATAATGTTTTTGGCGGGAGTCTTTCTCCAGCTGACCACCGTTAACATCAAGAGCGTGGTGAAGGAGGCGGAGAGAATCAAGGCCTCCTGGATAGCGAGGGCAGGAATTTCTCAGCAGATACACGACCTGCGCGGGTACTATGACCTGTACCAGTACCGTGTCAGCAAGGATGTTGCTTTCGGAGGAGGTCAGTACAGCATCGGCAGCATGGCGCTGATAGGCCGGGGATTTCATTACTCTCTTGTCGCGAGCGTGGGCGAGTATCCAGTCAGCACTTCAACCGTGACAGATTCCACCACCGCGAGGTTCGCGGAGACGGCAAGGCTCGAAATGAACTCAACTACCGATTTCGTTGAATTCCTGGATGTAAAAAACGGCACCAGAAGTCTTTACCGCACGAATCTTAACGGACCCCTGCATGTCAACGGCAATGCCTTGATTGGCAAGTCGTACGGCGCCTGTTCTTTTTTTAAGGAAAGTTCAATTTTCGGTCCTGTAATAGATTGTTCTCAGAAAATTAATATTCTAGGGGCGTTTGGGGAGTCTCAATTCACAGGCACGGACAGTCACGTCTTGTTTGCCGAAGGTGATACGCCCGACCCTTTTGTCGCCTACTACACCTCCGATACCATAAAATTTACACCGGAATCGTGGCCGCACTTCTCAAGAGTGTTTTTCGAGGCGAAAGGGCATTCCTTCTGGCCTGACGGGCCTTATGACGCGAAAAAATATCCCTGTACAGTCACAAAAACCGCTGATGACGGCAGCACCTACAGTTATAACCTGCTGGCGGACAGGGACAACGGGGGTAAATTCATTAATGTTCCAACTATGGCGGACTTGACTTATAAATACTTCGGACACCTTATCTCCCCGGATTGGACAATGAACTGGAACCATCCTATCGGTAAGGTCACCAATATAACAAACTACGAGATAAAAGTTGTCCCGGGCCAGACCGACGCTCTGCCGAATAAAGGATTGCAAACCCTTCACTGGTGGGGCCCTGCCTTAAATCTTGGTCCCGTCCTCTTTCAGGCAGACGGTTTCAGTTACGACATTCCTACGGACAGGGACCTTGCCTATATTAATGTAGCGACGCTGAGGTATGACAGCTGGCCGAATATTCCCAATCTTCCGATAGGATACGGGCAGAATTCATATTGTGAGACCAGTGATAAAACAGACATTGTCAATTACCCGGGAGATCCGGTTGATCCCATTAACCTGCCTCCGACCTGTATAAATGTTGATGGCCCAAACAAAAAGCTTAAAATAACCTACCCCGTGGTCTGGGGCTGGTGGAGATTTGATACAAAACCGGCAGACACCGGCCAGATGTGGAGAGGAAGAAGATATACCTGGGCGGTCTTGAATTTGAAATCCTCAAACCCGGGAGCCCCGAATGGCTACGCGGTAGACAGGGTTGTAGACAGTGC
>CAITPB010000130.1 GCA_903894145.1 Candidatus Firestoneibacteriota bacterium
CTCGAGGCGGTGCTTCAGCGCGTGCTTGCCGGACCTGGCGGTGAGCACTATCTCGTGCCCGATAATGCCGATGCTTTTCGGCGTCATAATCCCAAAGGTTGAATCATTCTTGAGTATCGCGTCCTGGTGAATACCGGAAGCGTGGGCAAAAGCGTTCTGCCCGACGATAGCTTTGTTCACCTGAACGGGAATACCGGTAAAGCGCGTCACCATCTTTGAGGTTTTGTATATTTCCTCGGTCTTGATGTTAGTGTCTATTTTATAGATATCCTTCCTGACCTTGAGGGTCATCACGATCTCTTCAAGTGAAGCGTTGCCCGCGCGTTCCCCGAGCCCGTTTATGGTGCACTCTATCTGCCTTGCGCCTGCCTGAATTGCTGCAAGCGAGTTCGCGGTCGCGAGTCCAAGGTCATTGTGGCAGTGCACTGCAATTATCGCCTTGTTCACGTTCGGTACAGTATTCATAAGCCTTTTTATGAGGTTTCCGTACTCGCCCGGCTCGGAATAGCCCACGGAATCCGGAATGTTGATGGTGGAAGCGCCCGCGCGTATAGTCTCTTCAACTATCCTGCAAAGATAATCAAAGTCCGTCCTGGTCGCGTCCATCGCCGAATATTCCACATCGGGGCAAAGATTTCTCGCCAGTTTTACCGCTTCAATTGAACGCCTTAGCACTTCTTCGCGGGTCGTGTTGGTGATGAACTTAACATGAATATCCGAGGTTCCGATGAAGGTATGTATCCTCGGATGCTTCGCCGGCTTGACTCCCTCCGCGCAGGCCTCGATATCCTTCTTTACGGCACGGGCAAGACCCGCTATGATAGGTTTCTTAAGAGCCTTCGATATTTCTTTTACAGATTCCAGGTCTCCCGGTGAAGATATAGGAAAACCGGCTTCTATGACATCCACATTCAGCCGCTCCAGTTGTTTCGCTATTTCAAGTTTTTCCACCCTTGTAAGAGAAGCCCCCGGGACCTGTTCCCCGTCGCGGAGCGTCGTGTCAAATATGAGGATTTTGTCAGCCATTTTGTTTTCTCCTTTTTAACTTCTGCCTTCTCGCTTTGAGCAGTTCATAACCCGCCTTGATTAGGTTCCACAAGACATATCCGGTGCACAAGAGAAAAGCGGATACTTCAAATTTTACGAACAGTATAAAGAGGGCGCACATCGAGGCTGCCAGCACCGCAAACCTGATCCTCTCTCTCACCAGAAAATATTTAAAAGAACTGAATTTGACGTTGCTTATCATGAGCACCGCCAGCAGTATCATAAGAGCCGGTATCACATAATGCTGAAAAGTGGTGATGTTCTCCGAATACCAGTCAAGCGCCTTGTCATAAAAGAGCCTCGGCCCGGTCGCGTAGTAAACATCAAACCACTGCGAAAATATCACATAAGAGACCAGCACGGAAGCCGCGGCCGGTATGGGAAGCCCCTTGAATATCCTTGGGTCGCCCGCTCCGGAATTTGTGAGCACATTAAACCTCGCGAGACGGAACGCGCCCGCGAAAATAAATATAGAGGCAAGAGCAATTCCGACGGGACCCTGGTAGCGCAGCACTACAACATACATCAGTATCGCCGGAGCCACTCCGAAAGAGACCACATCAGACAGCGAATCATATTCTATACCGAACTTTCCCGCGGTATTGGTAAGGCGCGCCGCCATGCCGTCAAGCACATCAAAGACCATCGCAAGCAGTATAAGATAGCAGGAGGTCACATAGGGAATAAAAACATGCTGGCTGCTTCCGGGCGGCGGGAGTACCAGTTTGAAAGAGTCATAGATAGCGAGAATAATAGCTATGACTCCGCAGACGAGATTCCCGGTCGTGAGCAGCGTCGGGAGCAGCGGTATTTTTTCCGTTTTTACGGCCTTTCTTGCCACCTTGTCCGTCCTTTAATACTTAGCTATTTTTGTAAGCCCGCCCTTTACCTTTGAATCAACATCCACCAGCAGTTCGCATTTTGCCGGCAGGTAAATATCCACCCTGGAGCCGAACTTGATGAGGCCCAGGCGCTCGCCGATGCCAAGCTGCTGCCCGGACTTCACCCAGGAAACCGGCCTTTGGGCTATAATCCCTGAGATTTGCTTTATTACCACAGGTATTTCACCTTCCATGTAATATACATTATGCCTGTTTTTTTCAGATGATTCCCCGAGAAAGGCAGGCAGAACCTTGCCTTTTACATGCTCGATCTTTGTAATCTTTCCGGCTACCGGGGCCCTCTGAACGTGGACATTGAAGAGTGAGAGGAAGATGCTGATCCTCTTTGCCTTTCCAGGTATTCCCGGAATTTCAGCGGCCTCGTCTATAAGGTCAACAACGCCGTCCGCGGGAGAGAACACATCTCCTTCATTTACCTTTGCGCTGCGTTCCGGGTCGCGAAAGAAACTTAGAACTGTCAACATTAAGAGCAGCGCTATTCCGAGCAGCCAGCATAAAATCCACTGCTGGCGGTACTTCAATAAAGTTACGCCTAAAACAAGGGACAGAACTCCGAAGGCGAAGACAACAAGCACCGCGCCCAAAGCTTCCTTAAGCGCGATCTTTGGCTTCAGAAAACTTATAATCCACGCCAGAAGCAGGCCGCCGAAGACGGTCAAGCCAATTCCCAGAGTTATCTTTAAACCCGTTCCTGTCAGTATTTTTGCGAGCATGCTTTCCCCATTAAAAAAGGCGCGGACCCTTATGGACCCGCGCCTTCGATTGAACCTTCTTACTTTTTGAGCCAGTCCATCATCGCGCGCAGGTCCTTCCCCACTTTTTCTATCAAGTGGGCGTCGTCTTTCCGCATCAATGCGTTGAAGACCGGGCGGTTGACCATGTTCTCAACCAGCCATTTATTCGCGAACTCGCCTTCCTGTATCTCGGTGAGCATTTTCTTCATTTCTTTCTTGGTCTCCGCCGTCACTATCCTCGGGCCGCAGACCAGGTCGCCGTACCTTGCGGTCGTGCTGACATTCCTTCTCATGCCCTGTATGCCGTGCTCAACCATAAGGTCGCAGATGAGCTTGAGCTCATGCAGACATTCAAAATACGCTATCTCGGGCTGATATCCTGCTTCAACGAGAGTTTCAAATCCGGCTTTGACAAGAGCGGAAGCGCCGCCGCAGAGAACTGCCTGCTCGCCGAAAAGGTCCGTCTCGGTCTCTTCTTTGAAAGTTGTCTCAAGAACTCCGGCCCTGGTGGCGCCGATGCCTTTGGCGTACGCAAGAGCGGTGTTCTTCGCTTTGCCGGACGCGTCCTGATAAATCGCGATAAGCGCCGGAACGCCCCTGCCTTCTTCATACTGGGTGCGGACCAGATGGCCCGGCCCCTTGGGGGCGATCATGATAACATCAACATCCTTGTTCGGCACAATCTGGTTAAAATGGATATTGAAGCCGTGAGAGAAAACAAGGGTTTTGCCTTTCTTCATATATTTCTCGAAAGAAGCCTTGTAGATCTTCGCCTGGAGGTCGTCCTGGGTGAGAATCTGGATAAGGTCGGCCTTCTGGGCCATCTCTTCCGCGGTAACTATCTTGAATTTCGCTTTCTTTGCAGCATCGTAAGCGTCAGTTCCCGGGAGTTCGCAAATAATAACTTCAATACCTGAATCCCTGAGATTCAGAGCCTGTGCATGGCCCTGGTTTCCGTAGCCTATTATGCCGACGGTCTTTCCCTTAAGAAGCTTAAGGTCTGCGTCTTTCTCGTAATACGCTTTCACCATGATAATTCTCCTCCTAAAATTGAAAAGGGCCTGTACCGGCCCCTTTTACTAGCGCCAATAGCGAAAATGCTTAAGTATTATATAGTAAATAGCAGAGGGTAGTCAAGGAAGAAAACCCTTCAAAACACATTGATTTTAATGCATTCTGCCGGTTATTGCTTCCTCAGGCAGTGGGGCAGGCTGCCTTTCTGCTTATGGTGCAGCACGCAGTCGCAACATTTACCCTTCCGCTCGCACTCGCCCTTACAGGTGCAGTTTTTCACGTTTTCTTCTCTCTTACATTCCATATTGTCCGCCTTACGTTATAAACGTTAAGACCGTAATTCTGTTCTACCTGACGAGTCTGGCATAAATAACTATGCGTCTTACGTTACAAACGTTAAGAACGTTAGTAACGTTGTAAACC
>CAITPB010000131.1 GCA_903894145.1 Candidatus Firestoneibacteriota bacterium
AGGTGGGGAGTAAATAGCGTAGAGTAGTTTGCGTCATTGACTTTGTTTTGACCTTGACTTAGAATTCAATCAGCAATTGGTAATCAGCAATCAGTAATTGCTCCACAAGGGGGAGCCGGAGGGGGATGAGTTTAATCTGTTTCTCAAAGGGCCTTCTTCGGAAGGCCCTTTCCTTTGGCGCTAAGTTCGAAAAAGCAAATTCGAAATTTGAAACGACGACAGGGTTTGCCGAAGACAAGCTGTTTTGCCTGAAGGAAAACAATTGACAAGTGTTAATATAGATGTAGAATAATATAAGTTCTGCTTTTCAGGAGGAGTTATGAAAAAGATATTGTTTTCGCTGTTTGCGGTAATGTTTGCCTGCGGAGTTTCCCTTGCCGCGGACAAGGCAGGAGCCAAGAAAGAAGACGCTAAGGGCGGCGATAAGGCCAAGAAAGTCGTGCTTTTGAACTTCTCGAAGGGTGATCAGTTCAACGCCGGCGATGGTATGGCCTCGCAGTCGCTTTCTGAAGAGCATCTCACAGGAAATGAAAAAATGAGAATGAAAGTAACGGGTAATGCCGGCATCAACGGGCTTACCAAGAATGTTGACTGGTCAAAATTCAACTATCTTGTGTTCAACGCCTTTCTGACCGGCGATAAACCCTGGAGCGGCATGATGCTGCTCGGCGACAAGCAGTCCTACGCGAAGTGGGGCAGGAACTATGTTGAAACGAGTTTCTCCCTTAAGCCGGGCGAGAACAAGGAAGTCCATATCGGCATAGAAGGCCTCTATTCTTCCTACGCGAGCAGAGCCCTGGAAATGACCAATATGCAGTGCTTCATAGTTTATGGCGAACAGAAACTGCCCGAGACCTATTTCGGCAACTTCTACCTGGTCTACGAGGAAGAATAACGTTACCACTTTCACTCCCCCTTATTGATAAGGGGGAGCCGGAGGGGGATAATCTTAATCTGTTTCTCAAAGGGCCTTCTTCGGAAGGCCCTTTTCTTTTTGCATAGCCTTCATCAGAGGGAGAGAAGGTGGGGAGTAAATAGCGTAGAGTAGTTTGCGTCATTGACTTAGTTTTGACCTTGACTTAGAATTCAATCAGCAATTGGTAATCAGCAATCAGTAATTGCTCCACAAGGGGGAGAAGGTGGGGAGTAAATAGCATAGAGTAGTTTGCGTCATTGACTTTGTTTTGACTTTGACTTAGAATTCAATCAGCAATTAGTAATCAGCAATCAGCAATTGCTCCACAAGGGGGAGAAGGTGGGGGTAAATAGCATAGAGTAGTTTGCGTCATTGACTTAGTTTTGACCTTGACTTAGAATTCAATCAGCAATTAGTAATCAGCAATCAGCAATTGCTCCACAAGGGGAGCCGGAGGGGGATAATCTTAATCTGTTTCTCAAAGGGCCTTCTTCGGAAGGCCCTATTCTTTTGCATAAACGAAATAGCTGGTACAGGCAAGCCCGGGGAGGCATAGAATTGCCGTCAGGACTTGAACCGGAAGCGATAGACAGGCAATAAAATATGTGTTATATGGGTAAATATGTTACACTCGCGACACAATAAGCAGTCCGTCGGAAAATACTGCCGCGTAGCGAGCGTCTTTCGGGCGGGGCGCGCGGCCTCCGCGGCCGGCTCTAAAAAAGGAGATATCCTGGCGGTGAACTTCAGCCCTTCTCCCGGCACCGACAAGCGCGGGCCGACGGCCGTCATCAAGTCGCATTGCGCCGTGGACTTTTCAAAACTGCCGAACGGCACGGCCCTTGAATTAAAACTATTCCCTCCTTCGCTGGCCGGCGAGGCAGGACTCTCCGCCCTGGCCGGGCTTATGCAGACCTTTGTCTCGCTTGGCGGGATCTTTTTGCAGATAGACGCGATAGATACGGAGATGCTGCGGGACGCGCAGGAACACCCGGAAAAATATCCCAATCTCGCGGTCAGGGTCTCGGGCTGGTCCGCCAGGTTCGCCACTTTAAACAAGGAAATGCAGGAAATGATAATAGTGCGGACGGAACAGAATAAATTATGAAAAAACTCTGGGAGGAATTAAATGGACCGTTTTTATAAGGGGATGCGGGCAATATCTTTAATTGCGGGAACATTGCTATTGCCGTCAATAATGCCGGCGGCGGATTATGTCCTGGAAGAAGCCGTGAAACCGGAAGTCGAGTCGTTCTGGAACAAAGATGTAAAGACCTCCTTTCGCCTGATGTCAAAGATCGGAAAGGTAAATGTAATGACGCCGAAGACGGAAAATCCGGCGCCGGTACCCTCCGCGGCGGACAGGGATTTAGGCTTCATTCCTTTTGAAAGAAGTTACCTTTTAATGACCAGTTATAATTATTCTCCCGTTGAAGCCGAAAGAAGAATCGGCGGGCTGAAAATAGCTGCCGCGCCGGGACGTTATGAATCTTTCGCTCTCGGAATTTACCCGCTTCAGACCTCGCAGCTCACGGTTACGGCAAGTGATCTTTCGGGGAACGGAGCTGTCATTCCCGCTGCAAACATCGAGACAGGCTTCCTCCTTCACTTGCTCAAAACCGTAAGTTTTCAGCAGCAGGAAGTAAGGCCTGAAATGATAAATAAAGGAAATACAGGCGATATTTACAAAGGCGTAACAAGAACGCTTTGGTTTACGATTAAGGTTCCGGAAGGCGCGCCGGCCGGAGTATATCAGGGAACGCTGACCGTAACCGCCGGCAAGAAACCGTTTACCGAAAAAATCTCCTTTGAAGTCCTGCCGGTTAAACTTCTTGAAGACTGTGATTTCCCCACCGGCTGGTTCGGCATGCCCCTGGACGATGAGACCCTGCAGTTTGCCATAGAGCACGGCAGCAACAGCGTGGACAGCGGGTTGGAGCCGAAAATGACCTACGCCGGCGGAAAAATCTCTCTGGATTTCTCCGGTCCCAAGAAAAGAGCGGAACAGCTTAGAAAGTTTGGCCTGGAAAAATACCGGCATCAGATATTCCTTATGGAATATGCCAGCGGGCTGATGCATACTTACAATCTCAAAGAGTTCAGCCCTGAATTTAATAAGGCGTTCAAGGAGATAAATGCGCAGCTGGTCAAGTGGTTTGCCGAGAATAAGCTGCGCGTCGTTTTCTTTGTTGTTGATGAACCGCGGGAGGATGCCTCCGCGTATCAGAACAGAAATTACGCCGATACCGTGAAGTATGTGAAACTCTGCCAGGAAGTTCCCGGCGTCATAACAATGGTAACGCCTATGGCGGATGAGCATTTCGGCAGGGATTACACGGGGTTCTGCGATATCCTTGACATCCTGTCAACGCATTCGTATGAATACTCAAGCAAGATGCTTAATAAATGCAAGAACGGGGCCAAGGCGGAACTGTGGCTGTATAATTCCGGCAGAAACCGGCTCTCGTTCGGATTTAATCCCTGGAAATGGAAAGCAAAGGGGCGCAGGGAGTGGGCCTTCGCCTGGGGCTGGACGGAAACGGTATCAAAGGATTTCCTGTCCTGGAGTACTTACGGCGGAGGGGATCCGGCGTGCGGGGTACTCTACCCGGCGGCTAATGGGCCCCAAAGCACTCCTTCGCTTGATAAGGCCCGGGAAGGGACGGATGATATGAAATATATTTACACGCTTGAGTGTAAAATCGCCGCCGCGAAAAACAGCGGAAATCCGGAAGCAGTTGCGGCCGCCGGCAGGGCGGGGCAATTCCTGAAAGCGCTTGAACAAAAAATACCGGAATATTCACGCCTTGTTGCGACGGCCGACACGGGAAACTCCGGTCACGAGCTCGAGGAATGGAGATACGGGATAGCGCAGGAGATAATCAGGCTGGATAAAGTCTTGAAATAGCAAAAGATTCCCGGCTGGCTGAGGGCAAAAGCGGAGAAATGCAACCTATGAAAGAAATAGCAGGACGGATTTTTAACATCCAGCGATTTTCAATACACGACGGGCCCGGCATCAGGACTTCGGTTTTCCTGAAGGGCTGCCCGCTCAATTGCGCCTGGTGCCACAACCCGGAGTCGCGCGAGCGGGACATCGAAATATTTTTTACCGCGGAAAGATGCGCCGGCTGCGGGTGGTGTTTTAAGGCCTGCCCTAACGGCTGCCATATTATGCGGGAAGGCGTTCACGTAATGAACCGCGGAAAATGCGCGCGCTGCGGTTTATGCGCGAAAGAATGCTGCTCGCAGGCCCTGGAAGTCGCCGGAAAGGATATTTCCGTCTCCAAAGTCCTTGAAGAAGTGATGAAAGACCTCTCGTTCTACACAAACTCCGGAGGCGGCCTGACGCTGACCGGCGGCGAGCCGCTCGCCCAGTTTGAGTTCACAAAAGCGCTCCTTTCCGCCGCTAAAAAACAATCCCTGCACACCTGTATTGAAACCTGCGGTTGCGCCCCCTGGGAACAGTACAGCGCGATAATGCGTGATATAGACATTGTTTTGTTTGATATCAAGGAAAGCGATCCGGCGCTGCATTTGAAATTTACCGGCGCTGAAATGGAACTTCCGCGCGGAAACCTTTGCAAGCTAAATAGGGCCGGAGCCGCCATTATTCTGCGCTGCCCTGTTATTCCCGGGATAAACGACCGCAAGGAACACCTTGAGCATATCGCCCTGCTTGCAGCAGAGCTAAAGGGCGTTACGGAGATAGACATTATTCCCTATCACAAACTCGGAGGCTCAAAGGCCCAAAGACTCGGGAAAACTCTTCCTGAACCGTGGGTCTCTCCTTCGGAAGAAACAGTATTGGGGTGGAAGAAAACAGTTGAAGAAAAAACAGTCAAGAAAGTCGTAATACTTTGATGCGCTAGAAAAATCCGGGCAAGCATTCCATATTAAGGAAGCGCCTTTAGGAGAGTTGCGGCCGCTCCCGCCAGGCAGAGCGCGATGAGAGCCGCGTGTTTGAGAGCTAAAGCTCTTGTCTCCTGCCGTTCCCTGCCATCCGCGATAAAAACCAGCTTGTCTGAATATCTTCTGCGCTGTTTTGAACGCTCCGCGTGCTCGCACGAACTGCAGTAGTCCCTGCCGAAAGACCGTCTCGCGCATTCAACGCAGAGCAGTTTTCCGCAGTCAAAACAGGCTGCGCAGGAAATGCGGTTGCCGTGCGATTCGCAG
>CAITPB010000132.1 GCA_903894145.1 Candidatus Firestoneibacteriota bacterium
ATTAAAGACAGTTCCCGCCGCGCCGGTATTTGGCTCGCTTGCGCCGAAATAGAGTTTATCTATTCTGGATAGCACCATGGCGCCGGCGCACATTGAACAGGGTTCCAGCGTGACATACATCTCCGCGCCGTTTAACCTCTCGTATTTGATTCTGGCGGATGCCTTCCGGATAGCGAGCATTTCTGCGTGAGCTGTGGGATCTTTCTTTTTGCGCACCAGGCTGTGAGCCCTGGCAATAATTTTGCCGTTTTGCACTATCACAGCGCCTACGGGCACCTCGCCTTTTTCAGCCCCTTTGCGGGCCTCTTTAAGCGCTTCCAGCATGAATAGGTCGCGAATCATTTCCCTGCCGGCTCCGCGCCCTGCCCTTCCCAGAAACCGTAAGTTATCAAACCCTTGTGAAGCACTTCAAATGTCGCTTTTAGCGCGCAGAAAACCGGAACGGCAATCAGCATACCAACAACACCAAGGAGCGCTTCGCCAACGGCTATACAGAGGATCACAACTAGCGGATGAAGCTCAACTGAATTGCCTACTACCATGGGATTTACCAGGGCATCGTCAATCAGTTTCACAATTGACAGGACAAGCAATACACGCAGTCCCATCGGCAAAGAGTTCCCGTCTATCAAGGCCATCATGAAACCGACAATCATTCCTGTCAGCGGGCCAAGGTAAGGAATCATGTTCATCAGGCCCACTATAGCTCCCACAAGGATGGCATATTTAAACCCGATTAACGCAAGACCTGCCGTGGATAAAACGCCAATGATAAGACAGTCTGTTATCTGCCCGCGGATATAATTCCCGACCGCCGTATTTACTTCGTCAAGTATCGTCAGCGTAATCTCAAAATAGCGGTTGGGAACTGATCTAATAAGCTTTTTACGCATCAGTTTTCCGTCTTTCAACAAGAAGAAGACCGTAAACATAACTATAATCGAAGACATTATCAGGCTTACAGCCGAAATTATCAGGCCCGGCGCGGCTGAAAGCATTACTCCAGAGTTTTGGCTGAATTTTTCCTCTATAATCCCCGAGAAAAAACCTTTAGGAAGGAAGTCCAGTTGTTTTTCCAAAAGCCCCGCAGTCTGAATTAGCGAGCCTTTAATGCTCAGCAGGTATTTAGGCAGGCTAACCTTCAGGTAATCAACCTCTCCCATCAGGGAACCCCATGAGAAATATCCGCCGACGGCAATTACGGCCACAAATACAAGAAACAAGACCGCGACTACCGCGCTTCTCCTGACGCCTTGCCCTTCGAAATAATCGGCAATCGGGTTCAAGATATAGACAATGAGGCCTGCCGCAAAAAATGGCATCAGCACTTCACGCATGAGAAAGGCAAGGTACATAAGGAAAATAATAGAAAGGAATATTCCGAGCAGCCGCAACCAATTGTAAAAACGTATCTTATCCATAGCTCCCCGGAAATTACTGCAGTTTTATTGTTTTGAATGAATCCAGCAGGCCGGCAACCACAAAAGTGACGGCGTTTGAAAGATCAAAAGCTTCGTCGTCATTTCTGGCGCTCCAAACTATCTCTCCGGTATTAACGTCAATAAGCCTCGCTGAAACACCTACCACAGCGCGCGACATTGAAACATCAGCCCGGGTATTGCCGCTGGAATCCGTATAATAAAAAGTGCGGCCCGCGTCTTCTGAATATTTCGAAACAGACCCGGTCAGAATGGCATCCACGCCGAGAAGTTTCCCGAGCTTGCTGTAATCGGAAGAGTCAATATTCCTTTCCCTGATCAGAAGGTTTACTTTGTTACGCTCCATCACATTGTAGCCTTTGTCTATCATCTGCATGACGAACTCGTCGGCAATGATGTCTCCTGAATTCGCGAAAACAGAACTTCCGGAAAACTCACAGACAGCTATGCGCTTAATCTTCGTAAAATCATAACCTTTCTTAACGGAATACCTGACCGCACAGCCGAATAATAGCGCAGCCATAAGGCAGAGAAGCATAGTTTTTTTCATCTATTGGCCTTTTTCATTGAGACGTTCTTTCAAATGTCTTATATGCTTATTCGCCGTTTCGGACAGATCGTCAGCCGGCTTCAACCTCAACACCGCCTCCCATTCCGACACAGCCGCGGCGCGGTCTTTTTTCTTTTCAAGCAACATAGCCATAACATAGTGAGACATGGCATTTGAAGGATTGCTTTTTATTGAAGCTTGAATCTCCGTTACAGCGCTATCATAATCCTTTTTATTTGCATACAGTACTCCCAGATTCAGGTGATAATCCGCCAGTCCAGGGGAAAGTTCAAGGGCTTTCTTGAGATTTTCAATGGCATTGTCTATGTGACCATGATGCGCCGCCTCAATGCCTTTCTTGAAGTATTCATCGGCAGTCTGGGAAAAAACAGAGACGGACAGGAGCATCAGAACAGAAAGGATAGTCTTTTTCATACTCTCTCCTCGTACCTGTTAAAGAACTGTTTTAGAATTTAGTGTTTAGAATTTGCTTTTTGCTTTATATGCGCCCTGCAGGAGTTGAACCTGCAACCTTCTGATCCGTAGTCAGACGCTCTATCCAATTGAGCTAAGGGCGCGTGACTAAATTATAGCAATTTCATGCGCTTTTAGCAATTTCATAATCGGATGAGGGCCTATTAGATGTAGTTTATTTCCATTACTACTGCTTTGAAGCCTTCCAGACTGTGCAGCGCCGCACTTTCCGACGTTTTCCCGTTAATTTTTACGGATTTTATTTTTTCCGTTCTGCCGGTACCGCTGTGAATATTCAACTCGAAAGGGATTATTTCAAACCCTGCCGAACCCGCTCTGTGAATCAGCCTTCTAAAGACCAGTTCCCCTTTGAGTTCAGCTGGCAGGCGCGGCGACACTTCAATGTCGGGCTTGTTTGAATCATGCAGAGCCAGTTTAATTCCGGCTATTTCCTGAAAGAACTCAATGATCCAGTCCGTAGAACCGGAGAGCCCGAAGTACATTCCCTTCCCGTAATGAGGGTCATCGGAATCGGAAGCATAAGATGTCGACGGCATGTCAAACGGCCCGCCTAGAGACTCGTCCCTGGTCGCTGAAATGACCGCCTTAAACTGAGACCAGGCTTTATCCGTTTCACCTCGCACCTGAACCCTGAAAAAATGCATCATCAGCTGTGCGTGATGATACTCCCCGTTCTCCGCTGTCCCGGCCGGAATCATGCCCATTCTGCCTACAAGCCTCAGGGAATTCTCGTCATTTGAGATTGGCGGGCTGAAGAGTTTGAATCCCAGTTCCCGGTCATAAAGCGTTCTGTCAGCGGTTTGAAGGAGTTCCTTGAGCATTTCGGCGCCGTACTTAACCGGTTCAAGATAGGCTCTCTCTTTTAGCAGCATCGGGATACAATGCGCCTGAGTTAGCAGCTCGCGTCTTTTAATACCGTCAAACTCCCTTGCTTTTAGCGAGCCGATTGTATAACCCGTCTCCCCGGCATCATAATCGGGCCTTGCGCCGTCCCGCCTGAACTCGTGTATTGCGTCAAGAAAAGCGCCCGGTTTTCCGTTTTCCCAGCCAGACCTGATAATGTTTTTTCTGAGCATGCCGGCCGTAATCTTAAGCCGTTCTATCCTTGATTTGAATTCTCCGGAAGCTGTTTCAAGATACTCAACCGAACCGATTATGTCAATTGCTTCAACCATACTGTTAAAAACATGCGCGCTCAGCCTGACACTGACGCCCCTTCCAATGCCTCTGGTGGAAGCGTCCCCGGGGATTGAGGTTCCTATCATATCGACAGGATCGCACCAGTCTCCGTACATCATTTGCACCATGCCGTAGGGCGAGTCTTTCGCCTGACGCCCGTAGCATTCTAGTATTTCAAGCATGGTTTCGGCTATGGTCATGGACTCTTCAAGCCCGGCAATGCCTGATTGCTCGGGTTTGTCGGGGTTGGTCAGCTTTACGCACCTGACCTTCTCGTCCAGGATGCCAAGATCCCCTGTTTCGGCGAGGTATTTTGTCAAAGAGTTCAGAAGCCAGACGGCGCTGTCATTATAAGGCCTGTTATCGTTCATGACAGGTTTTGACCTGTCAAGCCACCTGCTGGGGAACTGGCGGGGAAACATGCCGTGCAGTTTCTCGGTTCTTGTCAGGGGAGAAGACCACTTATGACCGGTCTTAACCGTGACATATCTGAAACTTAAAGCATTGAGCAGGTCCGCTCTGACCCGCGCCGCGTCTTCCTTCATCTTTGGCCACATATCCTGGCCCCGGTCCCTGGTGCCAAGCTCAATCCCGTCTGCCAGCATAGCGCCGTGAGCCCTGCAGTTCTCGTACAACTCCTGAACTCCGGTCCAAACAGAACGCGCGTATTCAGTCACTACTCCGGAATTTGGCATTCCTATTTCAAAAACCGGCCTGGAGGGAACGCCGGCCAACCCGGCTGCCTTTAATAAAGCTTCGGCGTCAGGGGTGCTTTTAATCAGGTTTTTTGACGCGGCTGCAAACGCTTTTTCAACATGTTTATATCCCGGGTAGCTGCAGGACGATTTATTTCTGAAGACGGATATGATGCCCGGCTCGGTCATAAATTGAAGGCTTTGCTCAAAAACTCCGCCTTTCCCGGGAGCTATGTCAATCCGGCATTTAAAAGCCGATATTGTCGGCACGGAAAACCGGTTAAACATTTTTCCAGAACCGTTCAAGAAACTTCCGCTCCTAACCGCCTGCGGCAGCAGGGAAAAAGCCGAAATGTCGCCGATAAAACCGGTATAATCGCAGGAAGCTCCTTTTATTTTTATGCCTGCGTAAGCCCGGCCGGAAACCCGCTTGATTTGCAGAATATCCGTATAAGGCACCCTGCAGGAAACCACTGTTTCTGCCGGCAGAACGGCAAGCCCCGCGTCATACCATAGCGGTTTGTTATAGACAAATCTTTGGGTTCCCTGAAGGTTGAAATAGGCCCATAAATCGCCTCTTAGGGCTTTCTTCCCGCGGTTCTTCACATAGGCCTGTCTGATAATCGCGGGACCAAAAGCCGACGCGATAAACATATATTTCACCGCGGTGCTGAAATAAACGCCGGGCTCCGGGGAAAAGTCAAAACTATACCACATTGCCCTTTCAGGGTCTCCGAGTTTTACTATCTTCATAGAATCAGGCGCGCAATTTACATTACAGCCGGGATTAATGAGCGAGGTTATCCGCTCCCGCTTTCCGGAACCGAGAGACAACCAGATATTTGAAGATGGCGCGTTGACCTCGTGTTTCTCGTTCGGATCAAAACTTCCGGCAAGCACGTTTATGTCCATGCCCTCTTTAGTCTTGACCTCGAATGAAACAGAACCGTTCGTCATGAAAACCGCTTTGGAACTGCCGCGGCTTGTCATTAGAGTTGACGGGCATCCCGAAGGATGCTTCTCGTAGATAACCTCGCCCGCCGGGCCGTAGCCGCCCAGAGAATTGACGCGGCTCTTCACTTTCAAAGACAGGATTTTTTCCGCTTCTTCCTTAAAATTATATTTCATTTAAGTACTTCCTTGTTAAGCACAGGGCCGATTTTTGGTTCAGAACAAATGTTTAACCAGACCGAGGATGCCCTGTTTCCAGGGCGCGCGGTGGGAGACGCCGCTCTTTCCTTTAAAACTATTAAGATTAGCCAGATACCAGGCGTAATTTCTGAGCAACGCGTCTTTGTTGGAGTACCTGGGAAAAAATCCGAGTTGTTTTTCCGCTTTTTCAGTTGAAACAAATGAATCTTTTGAGGCGGTTTCATAGACCCATTTATACAGAGGCGAAAGCTTTAAGAACTCAAGGACTCTCAGGACCATTATTACCGGCCAAGCGGGAAATCCTTTTATTTTTTTCCCGAAACCTGCCTTATCCAGGACCGACTGGTAATCCTCTTTCATTGTTGTGAATTCCTTGGCGCCTATATTGAAGGTGTCATTGACAGTCCTCTCGTCCTTTGTAGCAACCAGGTAAATGGCTTCGCATAAATCTTCAACATCGAGAAACTGGTACCGGTTATTGCCGCTGCCAATCATAGGGAACCCGCGCCCGTCCTTGGCCCAATCATAAAACAGCGCGAAGACTCCGAGCCTTTCCGGACCGATAAATGATTTTGGCCTGAGGACCGGAACACACAATCCTTTCTTCCTGTAATCAGCGCACATCTCTTCAGCAAGTATTTTTGCTTTCCCGTAGGAACCAACGCCGTCAAGCCTGTCATCTTCCACAAGCGGGTGATGGTCCGGAATACCGTAAACAGCCGTCGAAGAGATATGCACAAAACGTTTAATTCCGTTTGCAAGCGCGCCTTCAAGCATATTGCGGGTGCCGTCCACATCGGTTGTCAATATATCACGGCTGCTGTATAGCGGCAAGGCAGCGGCGGTATGCACAACTATTTCGCATCCGGCCTGCGCCTGCGCCGTAAGCCGCGCGTCCCTGATATCCCCGAGAACATGAGTAATGAGGCCTTTAACATCTTCATACTCAAAAGGGACAAGGTCATATGAAACAATCTCGTGCCCTTTGGCTAGAAGAAAGCGAATGAGGTTGATTCCGAGGAAACCGGAGCCTCCTGAAATAAAATATTTCGCCATTTCAACCCTCCGGGAAGTTTTTAGCGGGACTCAGAGATACTTGCCGTCTTTTAAATAAGAAGCGTAGTCTTTTACTGATTCCTCAAGCTCCATGCATTTGTGCCTGCAACCGCTCTTTATCAGTTTTGCCGTGTCAGCCTGCGTGAAATACTGGTATTTTCCCCTGAGCGCTTCAGGCATATCTATGTACTCTATCTCGGGCTGCCTTCCGGCGGCCTTAAACATTGCTTTCGCGAGGTCATTCCAGCTTCTCGCCTTCCCGGTTCCGATATTGTAAATACCTTTCTTTCCCGGATGCTTGACGAAATACCAGACCATCTCAACCGCGTCTTTTATGTAAATGAAATCTCTTTTCTGCTCTCCATGACCGTATTCATTCAGGTAGGATTTATAGAGTTTCATACTGCTTCCGGCGAGTACTGAAGGATAGGCCTTGGCGATTACGCTCTTCATGTCTCCTTTATGGTATTCATTCGGACCAAAAACGTTAAAGAACTTAAATCCTGTTATCTTCTTATCAAGGCCGGTTTTAATTGCATGCAGGTCAAAGAGCTGCTTGGAATAGCCGTACGCGTTGAGCGGCGCCAGCTTCGCTGACACCTCGTTTGAATCGTTGTAGCCGAAGCTTCCGTCCCCATAGGTAGCCCCGGAGGAAGCGTACAGGAAATGCACTTTCCTGGCCGCGGAATATTCGGCAAGCAGGCGGGTATAGCGGTAGTTGTTTTCCATGAGATAGGAAGTATCAGTCTCGGTTGTGGCGGAGCAGGCCCCCATGTGAAGGATAAGCCCCGGCTTGTTCTTTTTCAAATAATCCGGCAGGGCGTCTATGTCAAGATAGTCGCTTATTTTCTTGCCTGACAGGTTCTTCCAGCTGTCAGACTTGCCTACTCTGTCAACAACGATAATATCGTTAATGCCTTCGGAATTGAGCTTTGCAATAAGACAACTTCCAATAAATCCCGCGCCCCCTGTTACTATCGTTTCCACAGAACCTCCGTGTCACAGAATTATTTCAATAATTCGCCAAGGTCTTCGTTCCCTGTATCCTTTAACTTGTCAAAATCTTCCGGTTTATCTTCAAACTTATCCCTGATTTCCCTGACCTCATCGAGGCTGCCAAGAAAACAATCAAGCATTTCCGGGTCAAAATGAGACCCACTGCCTTCCTTCATGATCTTTATCGCCTGTTCTTCCGGCATCTGCGCCTTGTACACGCGTTTGCTGGTAAGCGCGTCAAAAACGTCCGCAAGCGCCACAAGCCTCCCTTCGGCCGGAATGGCAAGACCCTTTAATTTCATTGGATACCCTGTGCCGTCGTATTTTTCATGATGGGTCAAAGCTATAACCTTGGATTTTTGAATCACGGGGACCTTTGAATCCTTCAGAACTTTCGCTCCTATTACGGAATGTTTCTCCATTATCTTGCGTTCTTCGGGATCAAGCGGCCCCGGTTTTTGAAGTATGGAGTCCGGTATACCCAGTTTTCCGATATCGTGCATCGGCGCGGCCCAAAAGATAAGCGAGCAGTCTTCAGTACAGTACCTGAGCTTATCTGCAATCATCCTGGCGTAGTAACTCACTCTTTTAATATGATTAGAGGTCTCCTTATCCCTGTATTCCGCGGCAACCGAAAGCCTGAAGATGGTGTCGAAGTTTGCTTCCCTTAGCTGTTCGGTCAGGCTGGTGTTTAGAATAGCAACTCCCGCTTGAGAAGAGAAAGATTCCGCAATTTCTTTATCCTCGCCGCTGAATCTCGTTACTTTCCCGTTTTCAATCGCGTTTATCATTTCAAGCACGCCTATTACTTCATTCTTTTTATTTTTAATAGGGGTCACCAGCAAAGACACGGTCTTGTACCCGTACTTCTCGTCGAATGCGGGGTCGAACCGGTATTGCTCTGCGCCCGGAATCTGCGAAACATCGGAAATATTCAAAGCGGATGCCGTTAAGGCCACATAACCGGCAATGCTGTTCTTTGTCAGCGCCATTTCAAAAGTTTTGAACGTAGCTTTTGTCTTTTCCTCGCCCCACATCCTGAAATATGTGCCTGAGCGCATGGCTTTGAAAACCAGCTTATTCTTTTCCACAAGAAAAATAGACGCGCCGTCGCATCCCATGAGTTCCTGCGCTTCCCGTAGAATTAGATCAAGCAGGGTATCAAGATCTTCAACGCTGGAAAGAGCTATTCCTACCTGAAGCAGCCGTTCTACGGATTCATTCTTTTCAATCATCTTCCTAACACCTTCCTTAGCCCGAAGGCCGCGCAGAAAAGAATAAAACTTACCATTACAATAGCCGCACCCGCCGGAAGATCCGCGGCGTAAGAAAGGAAGATGCCGCTTACCACGGAGACCAGGCCAAATACCGCGGAAACAAGGATGGTTGTCCTGAAGCTCAATCCCAGCTGAAGCGCGGAAGCCGCCGGAATTATGAGAAAGCTTGAAACAAGCATTATACCGACAATGCGCATGGAAAGAACCACCGTAAGCGATGTTAAAAGTACGAGCACCTTGTTCACCCGCCCCGTGTTAATACCCATTACTTTGGCGGATTCCTCATCAAAGGCTGCCGCAACAAGGTCGTGATAATAGAAACCCACCAGCCCTATTACGAGCGCCGAAAGGGCTATTGAGAGCGCGACCTCGCCCCATTGGATTGTCAGTATGCTGCCAAAAAGATAACTCATCAGGTCAACATTGAACCCGCCGGAAAGGCTGGCTATTATCACTCCTCCCGCTATGCCGAGCGAAGAAACTATGCCTATTGCCGTGTCGCCGAAAACATTTCCCTTTTCCGTAAGCTTCAGAATCCCGAGGGACGAAACGGCGACAACAGGCACCGAAACATAGAGCGGAGAGGTTTTGAAGAACAGTCCGAGCGCGATTGAAAAAAATGTCACGTGAGAAAGCCCGTCGCCTATAAGAGAGAATTTTTTCAGGACCAGGAATACCCCGAGCACGGAGCAGAGAACAGAGATGAAAACGCCCGCGAGCAGGGCTTTCTGTATAAAAGCGTAGTGGAGAGCTTCAAGCATTATGGCCTTCCCCCGCCGCCCGTTCGTGGTCATGCCTGTGGCAAATTATATGCTGGGCGTATTTGCCAAAATAGAGCGCGGCATCCGGAGAGATGCAGAAATCCCCGAAAGTCCCGTAGAACACCATCTTTTTGTCTATGTAGAGCATCTTATCGGCGTATTTACCGATGTTAGCTATATCATGAGTTACTAGGATTACGGTCACTTTGCGGATCTCGTTTAGATCCCGAATTAACTTCATGAACGCTTCACCCGCGGCCACATCGAGCGCGGCAGTCGGTTCATCCAGTACCAGAAGCTCCGGATCATTGACCAGCGCCCTCGCCAACATTACCCGCTGCTGCTGCCCCCCGGAAAGGTTTCCTACAAGTTTGTCGCCAATGCTTGTTATGTCCAGCGCATGAAGCGTCGCACGCACCTTATCCCGGTCAACCGCCAATATAGTTTTCGGATTCTTCTTTCCGGAAAGAAGGCCAAGACTGACAGCTTCAAACGCTGTCAGCGGAAACTTGCTATCTCCGGCAAATACTTTTTGCGGGATATAGCCAACCTTTCTCCAGTCCCTGAATTGCTCCGGAATCTCTCCAAAAAGTTTTACTTCCCCCTCAGCCTGTTTCAAAAGGCCAAGCATCGTTCTTACCAGCGTTGTTTTTCCGCTCCCGTTCTGGCCGACTATACCCACAAAGTTGCCCTCAGAAACGCTGAAGCTGATGTTATCAAGAATAATCTTTCCCGAGGCGTTATAAGTGACTTTCCTGAATTCAACTACGCTCACTTCAACCCCCGCTCAAGATTATTTAAATTGCGCTGAAAGATCGCTAACAAGGTCACACCACCGGATTGTTCTTTCTTTGTAATATTATGCGCAGCGGAAAGTTCCAGGACGGTCAAACCGCCCGAAGAGGCCAGGGCATCGGCAAGCCTTGAAGAAAGCAGTTCTTCCCGGTAAATTACCGTTGCGCCCGCCTTCTTAATCCCGTCGGACATCCTCGCAAGAGCCTTTGGAGTAGGTTCGGCGTCAGGCGAGAACCCTTTAAACGGCGAATCATAGGTCAGCCCATACCTTTTCACAAAATAACCGTAAGCGAAATGCCCGGCAAAAAAGAACTTCTTCTTCGAGAAACCGGAGACGGTCGTTTTCGCCAGCGCGTCAAACTCGTGAAGGGAACTAATATATGCCTTGGCGTTCCGGCGGTATTTCTCCGCGTTAGCCGGATCCTTTCTTTCAAAAGCCGCAGCTATGTTTCCGGCCATCCTTGCGGCGTTCATTGGGTCAAGCCAGGCGTGAGGATCTTTTCCCCCGGGATCATCACTGTCGCCGCCAAGAAACTCTATATTCTTGCAGGAATTTACCAGACTACCCGGTTCAACTCCGGCACCCCGCGCCGCCTTTTCTATCCATGGCTCCATATAAGGATTGGTATAAACAAGAAGGTCGCATTTTCCAAGCCCGGTTATTTGCCCGGGGGTCGGTTCGTAAGAATGAGACTCGGTGCCGGGGGGTATTAACATTGAAACTTCGCATAGCCCGCCACCCACCTGCCTTGACAGGTCGTAAACAGGGAAAATTGTCGCAATGACTCTTATTTTGCCGGCAGCCAGCGAAACCGTTATCATCAATAGCAACAACACTAATTTTTTCATTTTCATCCGAGTTCCAGGAATCGCAACCGGCTAATCTACTTATCCAGTATAGTTACGCCGCCAAAGACAGTGTCAACCTCTACATTCAGCACGCTCTTTGAAGTCTTCGCTGAATCGGTACTGTAGGTATACTCGCCAAACGAGATTACATTCCCGTCAGGCGTCTTAGCGCTTGCAAAAACAGCTTTTATCCTGACACTCACCGGTTTAGCCGTATCAATCTTAATCCGGCTTTCTCCGAAAATAGTTTTCACTTTGACAGTCTCTCCGCCTTCTTTCGGCAGGAGCGCGCTGAGATCCACCTCGCCTTTCCCGAATACAACAGAATACTCGCCTTCTTTCGCGTCGGAAGAAGCAACATGCAGGTCATTCATGAAAGCTTTGCACTTTGCCTTACAGCCAAAACCGCCTGTCAAAATGGACATACCGATATATACAAAAAGCAGACCAAACATGACGCTCATCACAGGTATTTTTATTCCGAATGCCCTCAGTATTATAGAAAGCCCGACGATTACGACTATTACACCCCAAAACACAGCACTGAACATAAAGCATCCCATTTTCATACCTCCTCCCGGAAACAGAGTTATATTTTCTCCTCGTTTAGTATTTTATCATAAAAGTATTTTCCTTTGGAATCTTTCTTATCGGCCTGTTACTTGATTATACCGATTTTACCTGTCTTTTTCCCGGCGGGACTTATTACCGAGTAAAGATAGACCCCCCTGGCAACCGTATCTCCGGAACTATTCTTTCCGTCCCAGACAGCATAATAGCCGTTCGAGGCCTGCGCAAAGGATGTTAATCTTCTGACAAGCGAACCGCCGCTGTTATAGATTTCAATCGAAATTGGCTGGACTGAAAATGCCGCTATCTTTACGCTCCCCCCGGCTGAAATATTGCAGGGATTGGGAAATACCACAGTGTTCACGGAGCTTGTTCCGCCTGGCGGAGGCGGCTGCGTCGCCCCGGCAGCGTTTGTCCAGACCCCGCTGCCGTACGAACATACATATAGGCAGCTATTTACCGGATCGACGCGGACATTATTAATCGGAAGGAACTGAAAAGCAAGCGCTGACCAGTTGCCGCCTCCGTCAGTACTCTTCCAAAGACTGTTATCACTTGAGGACAGGTAGAGCACCGAAGTGTTCGACGGATCTATGCTTATGGTTTCCGGCGTGGCCATTCCGTAGGTTTGATTATAGGTGCCGCTAAAAGTGAATTTGGTCCAGGAAACTCCTCCGTTAGAGGTTTTATAAACCCCGTAGTCAGAGCCATTCCTGGACGCGGCCGCGCAAAGATAGACAATACTGCTGTTATCCGGATCGAACTCAAAAAGCCTTGGATTATAGAGCGGCGTGCTGCCCAAATAGACATTCTGCGCGATATTGCTCCAGGTAGTACCGCCGTTTGTTGACATATATACCCCTCCGGCATCAGGCGTCTGCCAGCTGCCGGAACCCCACGTCCCCCCGCTGTAAGTTATCCTCCCTACGAGCCCGGCAAAGATTGTGCCGTCCTTGTGAACTTTGATTTTATAGAAATGGTTATTATTGTTTATCGCTGGGACGCTTAATCTAGTCCATGCTCCCCAGACGCCGCCGGTTTTTACGGACTTGTAAACTCCGTCGCCGTATTGTGTTATGTAAAGCGATGTTCCTGCTGAATCAACCGCTATCCCTGTGCAGGGATACGGATAAGTGCCCTGGGTCCAGCTCTTTGTCGTAAGCCCGGAGAAACTCATCGCAGACCAGGTCTTGCCGTAATCGGTGCTTACAACAGGTCCGCCGGGATAATCCGGGGTGTCTTGAGATTTCCCCCAGCCGGTCGGTATATCGTGGTCTGCAGAACCGGCCCCATACATTGTTCCCGGTGAATTCGGATCAAAAGCCAGATCATAAAATGTGTTCGGGAAAGGAGTTCCTGTCCAGGAAGAAAACCAGGTCAGTCCGCTGTCATTGCTTTGAGCCAGCCCTATATCGGTGTAACAAATATAATGTTTTGTGGTATCCGACGGATGTATGTAATAATTCCAGACTGTTGTTACATTAAGGCCGTTACTCTGCCATTTCTTATGTTTGCCGCGCGTCCCGGTATCGGCATATTTAGTATAGACTGCGTTCCAGGTTGTTCCGCCATCTGACGTCAGATAAACCTCTCCTCCGCCGGCCCCGACAACATAATTTGGATCTGTACTGCAGGCGTAAAACCCGTAGGTGAATGTGCTATTCCAGCCCGGCTCATCGTACGCCTGCCAACCGAGCGTCACATTATCTCCCGGAGGATCGGCGGGGGGGCTCGACTGCCAGGCAAACGGATTCGCAATGAAGACATTTGCCCAGCTGTTCCCGCCATCGTAAGTCTTATATATGTTCAAGTCCCAGGGAACGTTTGAATTATTGACCATCGCGTACGCTATATCAGGATTTGTTTCAGCGCAAACTACTTGATAAAGATAACCCTGGTCAGTCAAAGGAATTCCTGCAGTGGAAGCAGCAGCCCAGTTATCGCCGTTGTTGATAGACAGATAGACTTTGCCGTCGGTTCCGGTGCAGTAAAGCCTTGTGATGCTGTTGTTGCTCCCTCCGCAAAAACTGTTCAAAGCTGAAGGACCTGCCGGGCTTTTAACAACCCAGTTGCCCCCGTCATTGCCCGAACGCCAGATATTCTTGGAGGTTGCCGCGTATTCGTACTTGGCGCCGGAATTTGATATATAGAAACCTTTGGCTGAAGCCGAGTCAGTGATGTCAGTGCATTTTGTCGCATTCTTATAGATTGCGGCATTAGTTCCGGCATAAATATTGGCCGAATTTAAGGGGTCAATATATATCCTGTAAATCGCCGTGTCCGGAGAATATGAGCGTATCGTTGACCAGGTGCTGCCTCCGTCGCTACTGGTTTTTAGAACGGCATTTGTTGCCGTATATATCCGGGCCGGGTCTGAAGGGTCAAAGGCAGGATAGCACTGATTGCAGCTGTTTACTTGATGAAAATCGACAACATTCCAGGAAGCTCCCGCGTTCTGGCTTTTATAAAAACCGGACATATCGCAGCTTGCAAACATTAAACTCTTGTTAAGCGGGCTTATCGCGGGGTAATAGGTGGCGCCTCCTCCGGAGAGCCCAATCTGATGGAAAGTCTGCCCAAAAGCTGCGTTGATCATAAAAAGAATGATGACCGGCGCCAGAGTTTTCGCGAAATTTCTCATCTTTACTCCGTAGTTCCCGGCACTTTGCCGCTTTGGCGCAATTACAAGCTCCTATTTATCCTTTCTCCCATGCTTTTCACGTACTCAGAATACAGCTCAACGACAAATCTTCTTTTCATTTTTAGAGTCGCCGTAAGTTCCCTTCCGGCCGCAAAAGGCTTCGGGAGCAGGCGGAATTCTCTAATCATTTCGAAATCTTTTAACCCGGCCCCGGGGTTCAAATACTTTCTAATCTCCAGCCTGTAGAGTTCTTTTATCTTTTCGTTAGACAGGGTCGTTGTAAGATCTTCCGGGTCGTAAGCGATGGCGCCGGCAAGGCACCACTCTTTTAGCCTTTCAAACCGCGGGACTATAAGAGCGCCTATGTGCTTCCAGTCATGTCCCGTAACCAAGATATTTTCGATGAACCCGCTTTTTGAAAACCTTTCTTCGATTGAAGCCGGGTTAACATTTTCCCCGTTGGAAAGCACAACCATGTCTTTTTCTCTCCCGGTTATCACGAGATTGCCGGCGGCGTCAAAATACCCGCGGTCGCCTGTGTCCAGCCAGCCCCCGCCGTCAAGAACCTTATGCGTATTTTGATAATCGCGGTAATACCCTTTCATTATATTAGGGCCTTTTACGTAAAGAACGCCTTCTTTCCCGGCAGGCAATTCTTTCCCTGTTTCGTGGTCTATTATTCTGCCGCTGACATTGTCAAGCAGCGGGCCGACTGTGTAAGGAGCAGGAGTTCCGGGACGGCGCGCCGCTAACACAGGAGAAGTTTCTGTGAGCCCATAACCCTCAAGAAGCTCAATACCGGCTGCCGCGAAGAAATCGTCTATGTGCGCGGGAAGCTTACTGCCGCCTGAAACTCCATACCTGAACTTTCCGCCTAACTGCGCCCTTATTCCCGCGAATATCTTCGCGTCAAAATAGGGTTTCACCAGCGGCCCGATAATCCTGGATGGGTGAAACAACGCTTTGTTCTTCTCGGAATCAATAATTGACTTTACGCCAAGTTCGAATACAGCTTTTCCCAACCTCCCTTTTTCTCCGACTTTCCTGATAACGGCGCTGTAGACTGTTTCCCAGACCCTGGGAACGGAGGCAAGGACTGTCGGCTCCTGTTCTTTTAAATCCTTAATAAGATTTTTTGGAGAGGAATAAAACGTTTCACAACCGCTTGAAAGAGCGAAAAGCTTCACTATTCTTTCAAACGCATGCCAGGCCGGCAGTATTGACAGAAATTTGTCGGAAGAGCTTATCATAATGGCTCTTGTGCAGGCGTCGGCATTGGATGTAAAGTTATGGTGTGAAAGTTCAACGCCTTTTGGATCGCCTGTGCTTCCCGAGGTATAGATTATACTGCAGGAAGTATCGCCGGAAACAGCAGGCATTCCAGCCAGGCTCTTAGCGCCTGCCGCGCTTATCTCGGAAATATGCTTCATCCCTTCAGCGCGCTTTATAGTGTAAAGACCGAGGACTTGCTTGTGCGAATATTTGCTTACTTTTTTCGCGATTTCCCCGTCAGCGGCTATGACCAGCCTTGAATGGCTATGTTCAATAATATATCTTATCTCCTCTTCATCGGAATTTTCGCCGCGCGGCACATCCACCAGTCCGGCATTATTTATTCCGAGCACGACAAGAATCCATTCAGGCACATTGTCGGAGAATACCGCAACCCTGTCTCCGGGAGACAAGCCGATTTCAAGGAATCCTCTGGAGTAGGCATTAACAATATCGGCAGCCACGCTGTAGGACACGGTTTCAATAGTCCCGCCATTCTGCCAGGAAACAAAAGATTTCCCTGCGAAGGACCTCATTCCTAGAACATAATCCCGTATCGTTTTCATCCTGTCTCCGTTTATTTAGTTTATCACGAAGAACACCCCGCCATTCATGGCGGCACGTGATGTCCGCCAAGGAGGCACAGCCTCCGGCGGAAATTCGGTGTGAAAGATATTTTTACCAACCGAAACAAAACAAGAAAAGCATTTCCTGATAAGCCTCGATATTGTTCTGTAAGTTTCACTGACAAGCAGGATATGTCGGCCTTAAGACAGCAATAATTTATTTCTTCTTTTGCCTGATTTCCTTCCTGAATTTGTCAACTGCCGCCAGCGCGTCTGCGGTGCCTATGGCGCGGAGAGCTTGAACTATCTTATCCTGTGTGTAATTAAGCTTGCTTGACATAAGGGCTTTTGAAAGAGCCTGCACTGACAGGTACGCCTTTCTGTCGAAACGTCCAAGAGCTTCAGCGGCCGCAGCCCTTACGAACTCATCCTCATGACTTAGTGAAGCCTCGAGCACGGGAACCGAACGCGCAGGATCAACTCCAATTTCGCCTATTACCCTCAGGACATTTAGGCGTAGAACTATGTCTTCATTCGCAGCCAGTTCGCAGAGATATGGCACAGCCTCAAACGACGATTCGCCGAGATTGCCGAGCACTTTCAAGGGAATTATCCTCCCCTCCTTGCTTTCTGTTTTCAACACTTTAAGCACATCGGCGGCCGATGCGGATGCCCGCGAGCCGAATTTGTTAAGGCAATTAAGAGCCGCATCTCTTATGCTGCCCGGATTCTCTAGCCTGATTATTACGGTCTGAATCTCCGGCGCAGTCGGTTTTGCCGCTGTGCTCAGGGCTCTCAGGCAAAATATTGTCATTTTTTCTTCATTGGAAGCTTTCAAAATTCTTGAAATATGAGAGGCTGCTTCATCATTTTCAGGGTCGATTTTCAGCATCAGTGAAGCCGCCGCGGCAGAGTGGACTCTGTCAGAAGTTAAGAATTTTCTTAGTTCGGGAATTGCTCCTTTTCCTGCGTTTAGACAAATATCAACCCAGGGGTTTCTTTCGGCAAAAGTAACATCTTCTATTACTTTTATTGCCGGGCTTATGGCAGAGGCTCCAATATTTATTAAGACTTTAAGCGCCTGGTCATCTGGCTGGTTGGCGCTGCTGTAAGACCTTTCAATGAGTCTTCTTGTAATATTTTCTTTAAGACCTGCATCAGAAGAATCGAACCGGTAGAAAGCTTTTTGCCTTATCTCAGAATCCTGGCAGACAAGGTCATCAAACAGCTCCGCGCTGGTTGTTTGTGAAAACAGGGAGACAGCCAAGAATACAACAAGCCACGAAAAAAGAGTCAAAGTTTTGATACGCATATCCCGATTATACTTATTGGCAATGCTCACTTCAACCCCCTTGCGTCATAAGAAACTTAACCTTCTGACCCTGTACCACTCACGTAACCTGCGAACAGGACTCGCCTTCCGGTCATCTAAATAATATTCACATCAATCATTTTTGCTCTAAACTTTTTGTCGCGCGACAACTCCGCTTTCGCGGCCTTAATTAATGCGCCTACTCCGGTTTGAGAACGGAGCAGAAACTGAGACCTGAATCCCGCGAAAGACTTCCCAAGTTCAAGAGGCCCAAGGATTTCAACACCGCTGCTATTATGTTTCTCAAGACTTAAACCGAAAATATGCTGAAAGTTCTTGAGCTCTTCCTCAGTTTTTCCGCTCAGCGTTATGAAAGCCAGCCTGGAATAAGGCGGGTAAAGAAGTTCTTTTCTCTGAGCAAGTTCCATTCTCATGAATTCTTCGACTGAGCCGCCCTGAACCGCTCTGGCAACAGGATTCTTTCCGTCTCTTACCTGAAGAATCAATTTAGCCGAAACCGGAGCCGTATCGGCCGCCTTCGCAACGAACGAAAGCGCCTGTTCAACAGCGCGGAAATCATTTCTGTTCATTAAGTGTTCAATCCCTGAGATTACTGCAGCTCCGCCATCGATTCCTGCAAGATAAGCTATCGCAAGATGAGTGCCTACAGCAAGCCTTCCGCTTCCCAGCTTAAATTCAGCTTTAGCGCCGGCCCTGTCGGACTTCCTTTTCAAAGCTTCAGTATCTATACGAGCAGTTCTGACTCCCGGCATCAATTCTGCCGCTTCAGCTTCAGCTCTCTCCACGCCATCCCCTATGCCGGACAATAGGATACCTTTGCATTTAGGGCACGATTCCGGAATCGGGCTCTTTATCCCGCAGTATCCGCACCGCAGGGTGCTATCCTCTTTGTGTTGAACGAGCGGTATGCCGCACTTGCCGCAGCGGATAACCGAACCGCACTCATCACAGAAGGTAGCCGTGGCAAAACCTTTACGCGTGGTAATCAAGACCGCGTTTTTTCCTTTTTTCACGGCGTCTTCAAGCGGTTTTACGGCGAGCGGAGAGAGCATCCTAAACCTATTTTTGAAGGCTACCACAGTTATTCTGCCGGGGCTGAAAAACTCGCTCTTTTCAGGAGGGAAACGGTGACGGGTGTCGACCGAGAGCAGGTAGGAACCCAGAATGACATCAAAACCTGAACGCTTTGCGCGTTCAACAAGCACATCCCTGGCCAGGAATCTCGGAGTTTCATCGCTTCTGTAACTATTTGCGTTCTCTTCCTCAAGAATAACCGCGCGCAAATCTCTGACAGGCAAGAAGAGGCCCTGCCGAGAGGCTACAACACACAGCGGGCCTTCGCCCTGCATGGCGGTAAGCGCCAAAAACTGCTTGCCTTGAGGAAGCTTCGCGTTCGCTTCAACAGTCAAAACGCCGGCAGCCCTGATTTTCACGGCAAAATCTGATATCAAATCCGTTTCCGGAAGAATGATCATTGTCTTGCCGCCGGCTGCAGCCGTTCTTTTTATTATGTCCAAATATTCGGCTTCTCTTTTTACTCGGGGAAGTTCTATGGATCTTACTGAATTTTTAACTTTCACGGCGCTGCCGTCAGTAAAGCGCTCGGGCAGGTCCGGGAACGATCCTCGCGACGGAGGGAATACTTTTAACTTGTCGGGAAGCATTGTGTGAAGACACATTCCCAGGGAAGAGGCATATTCCTCAGCCATCCAAAAAGCGAGCCCTGACAGATTCTTGTCAAGCACGGGCAGAGGGTCAAAAAGAGAGGAAACATTCTTGAGATTTGCGACTGGAGACGAATCAGGGAAGCCGGTTACGAATGCTATGGCTTTTCTGTTGCCTAAAGGAACAATAACGCGCTGGAATAAGGAAAGGCGTCCTTTCAGTTCCTCCGGAATAATATAAGTGAAAGAAATATCTCCCGGCGCATTAATCGCCGCTTCGACAAATTCTGTCATATTCCTTCCTCAGCAGTTTTACATCTTGCCAGACATCCACCTTAAGGTTAGGATTTCTAAGACAGGCGGAAGGGTGGTAGGTTGGAATTACCGGTATTCCGTTGTAATCTTGTATTGTACCGCGAAGTTTTGTTATCCCGATTTCCGTTTTCAATAAGTTATGAGTTGCAGGATTGCCCAGAGTGCAGATAATTTTTGGGGCTATTATCTCCAGCTGGGCTTTCAGATAAGGAATACACAGATTTTCTTCTTCAGGTTCCGGCGGCCGGTTATCAGGAGGACGGCACTTCAGCACGTTAAGAATAAAGACCTGCTCTCTTTTAAAACCAATGGCTTCTATTATCTTGTCCAGCAGTTTGCCGGCTTTCCCTACAAAAGGCCTGCCCTGCTCATCCTCGGTTCCTCCGGGAGCCTCGCCGACAAAAACAAGTTTTGCCTCGGGATCCCCCTCTCCGAAGACGAAATTCTTCCGTGAAGCGCCGAGAACGCACTTTCTGCAATCCTTAATACTCTCATAGAGCGCCTTGAGGGTTTCAGCTTTCCCCGCAAACAGGGGCGTGTTCCCGCCTGCGGCCGCTCCCGATTTTTCTCTAAAACAAACATAGCCGTCATCCTCAACGGCTCTCTTAATCATTTTCTTTATCTGTTCCCTTGCGTTGTTGCTCACGTTAGTCCTTGGAAGGGAACTTACTTCGCTTTTTTCTTGCCTTCTGTTTTAAGTTTTACTTTCCCTTCAAGCACCTCTTCGAGCCCGATGCTTGTGGCTTTGCGAAAAACAGATTTTGTGTCAAAATCAAAACTCCTGTCATTTAAAACCCTCGCCCTTTTTGCGGCGACAACCGTCAGCATGTATTTGTTGTCAACCTTGTCTAGCATCTTTTCAAGCTTAAATGTGGACATTAATGTGCCTCCTTGGCATGCTTTATCTTTGAATTCTCTGCTTTTATTATCGCCTTTATACTGCAGACAGCGTCGTTAAGGCTGTCGTTTATCACAAGGTACTCATACGCCGGCAGTTCTCTTAGTTCTTTTTCTGCAGTTGAAAGCCGCAGATTCACAACGGGCCTGCTTTCCGTCCCTCTCATCTTTATCCTCTTGAGCATTTCCTTAAAAGACGGAGGCAGAATAAATATAAGGCAGGCGTCTTTGAAATTCTTTTTCACCTGCCTGCCTCCTTTCACGTCTATCGTCAAGATCACGTTCTTCCCTTTTTTCAACAGTGCTTTGGCGCGCAGTCCCGGAGTACCGTAGTAACTGTCGTGTACTTTTGCCCATTCCAGGAAGAAACCCTGTTTTATTCTTTCCCTAAAAACATTTTCTCCGATAAAATAGTAGTCAACTCCGTCCTTCTCTCCCTTTCTCGGGCGTCTTGTCGTGCAGGAAATAGAACGCACGCAAGTGCTATCGGACTTGATTAGTTCGGCGCATACGGTAGTCTTGCCGCCGGCGGTAGGAGAGGAAATCACCACAAGCCGTCCTCCCGACCTGCTCCATTTCTTCATAGCGCTGTTGAAAACGGCGTTATTCAACATTCTGGACCTGTTCCCTCACCTTCTCGAGTTCTTCCTTGAAGGCGACTACAATGTGGGATATTTCGTTCGTGTTGCACTTGCTGCCGATGGTGTTTATCTCCCTCATAAACTCTTGAAGGAGAAAATCAAACTTCCTCCCCGCGGGTTTATTTTCCCCGGCTATGCGTTTGAACTCCTCGATATGTCCTGAGAGCCTGGCTATCTCTTCGGAGATATCCGCCCTTTCAACCATCAAAGAAGCTTCCGCGCAAATCCTGTTTTGGTCCATCTTATCAACATTTTTAAATATCTCCTGCAGTTTTTCAGTTACCGCCTTTTTCTTTTCCGGCATTATCCTTGCATTGATTTTTATGATAGTATCGAGCATCTTGGAAAGAGAAGCTGTCCTGGCGCCGATATCTTTACCGACTTTCGCGCCTTCATTTTTTCTTGACGTTGTAAGGCCTTTAACCGCTGTCTCAAAAGCCTCTTTTAGAGCCGGAAAACTCGTTTCTTTATGCTCTGTAGTCCTTATGATGTCGTTGAACTTGAGTATTTGATCAATGGAGATGCCGCCATTTAATTTCAGCGTCTTGCCAAGCCCGGAGAGAGCGCCGAGATATTTCTTTGCCAGCTTGCTGTTTACTATTATTTCTTTTTCTTCTTTGTTTTCCCACGCGAAGATATTTACCTCTATATGGCCACGGTCAATTCTGGCGTGCAGCAACTCTCTGAGTTTGCTTTGGTATTCGTTCATGGAGCCTGGCATGCGGAAACTCACATCGAAGTACTTGTGGTTTACCGAACTTATCTCCACTGAATAGCGGACGCCCTTGGCTTCTTTAACTCCCCGCCCAAACCCCGTCATGCTATTCATATTCGCTCCTCGCGATTTACATTACAAGCTTCGCATCTGGCTTTGCTCTTACCTTATGAACCTTATAAACTTTATTAACCTTATAAACTTTTTATGTGTTACTTTACTATCGCTAAAATCAACGCGAGTATCCCCACCGCTGTCCCGGCCACTCCCCAATAAGGCCAGCCGGCCGGATCCTCAGGCGTCAGCCTGCTGCTTTTGTTCAGTTCTTCCCTCATCTGCCGGTAAGACTTGCGGCAGTCGTTCAGACTCTCGGTGTTCATATCCACGCTCTTTTTTAGAGACGAAATGTTCTCCCGCAAACTGTTAAGATCGTCTGACCTTATCTTTGAATCATTTTCAAGATAGTTCAGTTTCGTCTTCAGCGAATCAAGGTCATCAGCAAAGGAGCCTGACTGTTTAAGAACTTTCTCGAGACCTTCCTGCGCTTTTTTAAGATCAATCCCGAGCAGTTCAGCCGTCTTTCTTTCTGACGTGACGTCTTTCGCCACAACAGTTATCTTTTCGGATAACCACCTGATCGAACCCCTTATAGTTAGCAACTCTCCGGCTATCTCCGCCTGCCTCGCGGAAAGTTCTTCAACCTTAAGTTCAAACCCTCCGGGTGCTCTCTCCGGTGTAGCCTGCGCCTGCGGCAGGTCAGCAGCTAGTACAGGGAACGCAAAAGCGGCAACAAGAAGAGCTGCAAGCTTTTTTACCATAGATTTAAGACTGATCCCGCAGCCGCTGAAATGAACGGATCGGGATAAATACAGGCTAACAGTACCAGAACTGCGGTAACACCCGCTATCACTGCAAGTCCTGTAGAGAGTTCGACTTTTCTTTCGTCTTTCTGTTCGCCAAAATAGACAAAATAGGCGATTCTAAAATAGTAGTAGAGAGCTATAACGCTGTTCATTATGCCGATAATCGCAAGCCACAGGAATTTCTGCCCGGCCTGAATTATAGCGGAGAAGACATAGAACTTTCCTATAAAACCAGCTGTCGGAGGTATTCCGGCAAGCGAGACCAGAAAAACAACAAGTACCAGCGCTAGGTACGGATTGCTCTTTGAAAAGCCGGAGTATGACTGCATATCATCGCTGCCGGTCTTGTTAAAGAAAGCTATTATCACTGCAAATATCCCGATATTCATAAGCATGTAAACAAAAGCGTAGAGCAGCACTGAGGTAATCCCCAGCGCCGGAGCCGTTCCCGAGCAAGCCGCGACCACACCCATTAAAATATATCCTGAATGCGCAATACCTGAGTAAGCAAGCAGCCTTTTTACATTGTTCTGCTGGAGCGCCATCAGGTTTCCGGCTGTCATCGTAAGCGCTGAGAGCACGGCAAGCGCCATAACAAGGTCACCTTTTCCTGTTACTGCTGCCAGCGCAACCCGAAGAAGTACTGCGAAACCTGCAGCCTTCGAAGCCGTAGAAAGAAGGGCTGTAACCGGTGTAGGCGCGCCTTCATACGCCTCAGGAGCCCAGCTATGAAAAGGAACCATTGCGATTTTGTACCCAAATCCGACGAGCATCAGCAGAAAACCGCAGATAAATAGCGGTGAATAAGCGCCCGGCCCGCGGAGTATTTCAGTCATTGCCTTGAGATTGGTCGTACCTGTAGAAGTGATGACAAGAGACATCCCGTACACGAATATTCCTGCGGAGAAAGCGCCTATCAGGAAGTACTTAAGCGCTCCTTCCGCTGATTTCGGGTCATTCTTGATATACCCCGTAAGCACGAAGAAAGCGATGCTGACAAACTCCACGCTCAGGAAGATCATCAGCAAGTCGCTGGAAGACACCATAAACATCATGCCGAGCGCCGCGAAAACTACAAGCGCCGAGAATTCCCCTATAACCTCGTCCTTTATTGGAGCGTAATATCTTGCCATCGTCAGCGCGAATACCGTGGAAAGTATTATTATGCCTTTAAAGAATACCCCGTAGGCATCTATTGAAACCATATTGCCGAGTATCAGCCCTTTTGCCGGAGCGTATACGAGCAGCACAAGCGACAGGAGCAGTCCCCAGACAGAGAGATTTATGATATACCTGCGCCTAAACCTTTCAGGGATGAAAAGGTCAAAGCCCAGTATCAGGATACCGAGACAGAGTACGAATATCTCAGGCACCAAATATATGAAATCTTTCAGTAAAGCAGTATTCATGGCTTGATAGTCCCCAGGGCTTTAAGCATTGAATCCACGCTCGCGGAAGACAGCTCCATAACTATTCTTGGCAGGAAACCAAGGACAACCATGATGATAATCAGCGGAACGACCGAGATAAGTTCACGGGTGTTGATCTCCGACAGGCCTTTCCATTTTTCATTGGCTGGCCCGAGAAATACCTTCTGTATCATAATAAGGAAATATGCAGCCGTCACCACGATGCCAATCGCGGAGAAACCTGTAATGATCTTCATCCAGGTGTTTTGAACCTGGAAAGCGCCGAGGAAGCACATAAATTCAGACCAAAAACCCGAGAGACCAGGGAGCCCGAGGGACGCGAATACCGCAACTGTCATAATTCCGGTATAAACCGGCATAATTGATCCGAGACCGCCGAAGCCCTCAATCTCCCTTGTGTGCGCCCTGTCGTAAATAACTCCTACCAGAAGGAAAAGCGCGCCGGTTATTATTCCGTGATTAAACATCTGGAAGATGGCGCCGTTTAAACCGGCAGTTGTCATGGCCGCCATGCCCAGCAGGACATAACCCATGTGATTTATTGAAGAGTAGGCTATCATCTTTTTCAGGTCTTTCTGCGCCATGGCGCAGTAGGCGCCGTAAACAATGTTTATCATCGCCAGTACCGCGAGCGGCAGGGCAAAATAAACGACGGCCTGGGGCAGAATGCTGTAGCTGACCCTGAGCATTCCGTAAGTTCCCATCTTGAGCAGCACGCCGGCGAGGATTACGCTGACGGCTGTCGGCGCTTCCACGTGAGCGTCAGGAAGCCAGGTATGGAACGGGAAGACCGGCACCTTGATCGCGAACCCGATGAAGAGCGCGACGTATATAACATTCTGAAATAATTTCGTGAAGAGCGGAGCCTGTTTCGCCAGCTCAAGCATGTTGAAAGTATGGGGAGCGCTGGTAAAATAGAGAGCTATTATTCCCAGAAGCATTATGACGCTTCCGAACAGAGTATAAAGGAAAAACTTGATGGCCGCGTATTCCTTCCTCGGGCCGCCCCAGATACCTATCAGGAAGTACATCGGAACAAGGGTAATCTCCCAGAAGACATAGAACAGGAAAAAATCCAGAGCGAGAAAGACTCCTAGCATTCCTGTTTCAAGCAGCAAGAAGAAGAAGAAATACTCCTTTACCCTGGAAGTAACGTTATAAGAATAGATAACCGATATTAGAGAAAGAAGTGTTGTCAGGACCAGCATCGCGATACTTAAGCCGTCCACGCCCATAAAATATGTGACATTAAGGGAAGGGATCCAGCAGCACTGTTCAATGAACTGCATTCCGCCGATACTTTTGTCATACCCCAGAAGAACCATAAGAGATATGATAAGCGCGACCGCGGCAGCCGCGGTTGCTATACCCCTCACGATATTGTCCTTACCCTTCGGGACGAATAAGAGCGCCAGCCCTCCGATGAGCGGGATGAATGTCACCAGTGTTAACAGCATCCTTCCTCCTTTCGACTGAAACTATTCAAGAAACAATTTCTTCAGGATTACTCAGATTCCTTAAACCGATTGGGCAGATTAAGCCATGCTCTCTCTAATCCGCGTAATTGTCTTTCTAAATCGGCGCAATCAGGAAATATTTTCCTATTTAATGAAGAAAAAAACAACAACAGCCAGAGCCGCTCCCGCAACCAGAATTAACATATAGTTTTGAACCAGCCCCGTCTGAACCCTGCGGAGCATTCCGCCTCCGCCCTGCGCCGCGCCGGCAACGCCGTTCACGGCGCCGTCAACAGCGGCTTTATCGAAGATATTATGCAGTTTGCTTATAATCACATTTATTACGCCTGTAAGATTAACCGCGCCGTCGACATATTTGGCGTCAAAAGAAAAAAACCTGCGCGCCATGTTGAACGAAGGTTTAATTACCGTCCTGTCATAGAACTCGTCAACATACCATTTATTAATCAGAACTGTGTGAAGGCGGGGGAATTTATTCCTAAAGTAACCGTCAGGCACAAGTTTGAACACATAAATTGCCGCAGCCAGCCCGATACCAATTACGGATGCCGCGATGGAAATCCAGACAACGAGCATATTCCCCTCTTCCGCGGCAGCTTCCTTAAAATGCACCAGGTGTTCAAACGTGTGCCCCTGGACAAAGAGCCAGCCGGCTACAACAGAGAGTACCGCCAGAATCATAAGAGGAATTGTCATAACAAAGGGAGATTCGTGAGGGTGCAGTTTTGTCCTCATCTCTCCGGCAAAAGTCTTGAAGAATAGCCTGAACATATAAAACGCCGTCATAAACGCCGTAAAAGTCGCGGTGATATAGATTGGCTTGCTGTAATTAAACGCGGCGAGCAAAACTTCGTCTTTGCTGTAGAAGCCGGAGAACGGAGGAATTCCGGCAATCGCGAGGCAGGCAATGAAGAAGGTCACCATCGTTATCTTCATATGCTTTCCAAGCCCGCCCATTTCCCTGATATCCTGGGTTGCCGCGCCGTGTATTACCGAACCAGCGCCGAGAAACAGGAGCGCCTTGAAGAACGCGTGAGTTGTAAGGTGAAACATCCCGGCCGTAAAACCTCCGACGCCGAGAGCCATTATCATGTAACCAAGCTGACTTACGGTTGAGAACGCGAGCACGCGTTTGATATCGGTTGCCACAAGCGCCATCGTTGCCGCGAAGAAGGCCGTAAAAACGCCCGTATAGGCTACCACCGCCGAGGCGGTTGGAGACGCCGCGTAAAGAAAATAAGTCCTTGCCACAAGGTATACGCCTGCCGCAACCATTGTAGCGGCGTGGATAAGCGCTGACACCGGAGTAGGTCCTTCCATGGCGTCGGGTAGCCAAACGTGGAGCGGAAACTGCGCGGACTTGCCGATAGCGCCGCAAAAAACAAGTATTCCCGCAAGCGTCAAAGCGCTCCCTGACAGAGCGCCTTTCGATATGGCATCCGACACCTCGCCAAAATTCAACGTGCCGCAAAATGCGAATATCATCATTATGCCGATTGAGAATCCGAAATCGCCGAACTTGTTCGTGATAAAAGCTTTTTTGCCCGCGTCAGAAGCCGATTTCTTCTCGTACCAGAAGCCGATGAGCAGATAGGAACTGACTCCGACAAGCTCCCAGGAAACAAACATCATGGCGAAGTTATTGGCGATAACCAGGAGCAGCATTGAAAAAGTAAAAAGGCCCAGGTAAGCGTAATATCTCGGATATTTGGGATCGCCGTGCATGTAGCCGACCGAATATATTTGAACCAGGAGGCTTACAAGCGTGACTACTATAAGCATAACCGAAGTCATACCATCCACCAGGAAACCCATTCCGAATTTCACGGTGCCGAGATTGAGCCATTCAGGATTTACTTCATACCGCTGCGCCCCTCCAAGAAAAGCAAAGAATATTGAGAGAGAAATCAAAAAAGCAGCCGAAATGGCGGCTATTCCTATATAGGCTGAAACGCCTTTCAGCCGCTTTCCGAAAAAAATGTTTACGGCAAAGGCCGCGAGCGGCAGGAGAGGAATTATGTAAGCGAAATTTATCAAGTCACCCTACCATTTCATGATGTTGATCTTCTCGACATAAACCGTCTTTGTCTGGCGGTAAATGGAGAGAATGATCGCTAGGCCTACCGCGGCTTCCGCTGCTGCTATGGTGATAACAAATATCGGAAAAATAATTCCGATGCTGTTCTCAAGGTTTAGGAACTTATTGGCGGCCACAAGGTTTATGTTCGCGGCGTTAAAGATCAGTTCAAGCGACATCAAAATCCCTATCGCGTTCCTTCTGGTGAGCGCGCCGTAAACTCCTATAGCGAAGATTATTGCAGAGATCCCTATGAACGGGACAAGCATCATGACTACTCCCCCTTCTTGCCTGCAAGAACTATCGCGCCGATAAGCGAGACAAGCAGGACAACCGACGCTATTTCAAAAGGAAGAGCATACACCGTAAGGAGCAGCTCTCCCGTTGTTCTTGTAGTCCCTTCCGGGTCCGCGCCGTAAAAAGCGGTTACGAGGCTTGTCTTGAACGCGGCGGTCGTAATCGCCGCAACCAGAAGCAGGCAAGCCGCTATAGCGAGGCCTTTCTGCTCGTTAGTCTGCTCCATCAGCGCGCTGGAAACCCTTGAAGTCAGCATGACGGCGAAGAGAATAAGGACTATTATGCCGCCTACATATACCAGGATCTGCACAATTCCCAGGAAGTCTGCGTCAAGACAGAAGAATATGCCGGCAACGCTAAGCAAAAAGAGCGCCAGAAAAAGCGCGCAATGCATTATGTTCTTCATTGAAACTACCATAAGCGCGGATATAATAGCGACTACGGCAAAGAGCAATAGAAGCAGCATTTTACCTCTCGTTGATAAGGTTTGCCGGAATGTTCCGGATAAAAAAGGCTTTTAAAGATTAGGGATTTTATCATTTTAGGCGTCCAAAATCAAGCGAAAAACCCTTGAGCCGTCCTCAGGGTTTCTCTTAAAAATACGATGGCAGAAAACTGGAAAACAAGGATTAAACCTTTTAATACCTTTAATAATCGCCAAAATAATGCTAATCTATGTATATGGAAAAAGAAAATAGCAGTTTCTACGGATTAGGAATAGCTCCCGGGATATTTGACGCGCTGGAAAAGCTAAACTTCACGGTTCCCACCCCCATTCAAAGCAAGGCAATTCCGCAGGCAATAGCCGGAAAAGACATAATAGGCATAGCGCAGACAGGTACAGGGAAAACCCTTGCTTTCGCTATACCGATGATACAGCGGCTTGCCAACGGAAAAGGACGCGGCCTAGTGCTTGTGCCGACAAGGGAACTCGCTATCCAGGTCGAAGAATCCTTCCAAAAGCTTGCCCCCCTCTTTAAGATGAAAACGGCGGTACTCATAGGAGGGGTGTCCATGTTCGGCCAGAACCAGGACTTGGCTCACAACCCTCAGATAATAATTGCGACTCCCGGAAGGCTAAACGACCACCTTGAAAGAAAAACGGTCAATATCAGGAATGTTGAAGTGCTTGTACTTGATGAAGCTGATCGGATGCTGGATATGGGTTTCCTCCCGCAGATAGAGCGCATAATACGGTTAATCCCAAAAGAAAGACAGACCATGCTCTTCTCCGCGACAATGCCGTTCGGCATAGTTGACATCGCAAGAAGATACATGCAGCTGCCGGTCCGCACCGAGATTGCTCCTTCAGGAACAGCGGCGGAAACAGTAACCCAGGAACTTTTCGTTGTCAGCAAGGAACTCAAGAACAAACTGCTTAACGAACTCCTGAAACAATACAACGGTTCCGTGCTGCTTTTCACAAGGACTAAGAGAGCCGCCGCAAAAATAACTTCAACCCTCCGCCAGCTCGGGCACAAAGCCTCCGAGATTCATTCCGACAGGACACAGTCCCAGAGAAAAGAGGCTCTCGACGGGTTTAAATCAGGCAAATACAGAATACTCGCGGCAACAGACATAGCCGCTCGCGGCATTGACGTGACCGACATTGAACTTGTCATAAATTACGAGATACCCGATGATCCTGAAAATTACGTCCACCGCATCGGCAGGACCGGAAGAGCGGGCAGAAAGGGGCACGCCATCACTCTTGCCACTCCCGATCAGGGCGCCGATGTAAAAAGCATAGAGAAAATAATAAACGCGTCAATACCGCTCGCTTCGCACCCGATTTATCCGTCGGAAAAGCTATCCTCAACTATTTCAGCGGGGAGTTCGTGGGGCGGCAGGAAAAGAGGGCTCAAGAGCGCTCGCCCTGGACAGGCGAAAGTGGAAGTAAAAGATTCGGATATTTATACAGGTCCGGGAATTAAGATACTTTATCAAAGTAAACACTAAGTTCAAAAGTTCATAAGGTTCATAAGGTTTGTAAAGTTTATAAAGTGAAAGAAAGTATGGCATAAAACAAAAGAGCCGGGAATCCCGGCTCTTCTTTTTTTCCACCTTATGAACCTTATTAACCTTACAAACTTTTTATGGAACTATATTTTAAACCCTAATTTCCCATACCCCTGATTAAGAGCAACTGTCATCGGCATCTGGTTTGAAACCGGCCCCCAAAGTTGACGCGGACCGGGAGAAGTGAATAGATCCTGCTCGCCCCATCTGGCCCTGTTAACGGCAAAGTACAGGAACGCCGGTGAGTCAGTTTTAACCAGCGCTTTTTCGATTACCATCTCTTCCCTGCCGTGCCTCATCTCTATGTTCAAAAGCCCGACAAGCGGCACAGCGAGTATCTCACCGCCGTTTTCCAGTTCCGTAAAAGCAACAATATAACCCGTCATGCCGTTCACAATCGCGGCCGCGGCGGTCAATCCCAGGTTGTAGCAGTATGCCGCATCAAAGAGCGACGGCGCGCCGCACCTGCCTTCGTATCCGAAGAAATGATTGAGTGTGGAGAATTTCGTCTCTGGAGAATTTGACTTGACGTACTTCTTTACCATGTCAATGAGCAGCTTTTCGGTCGGTATCTGGGAAACCTGCAGGTTGCCGTGCGAGTCGCGGTCAAAGAGCAGCATCTCCTGGATATAATGCGGCAGGCTGGCAAAGAGGCTGCTGTGCTCTTCGGAAAGTTTTGTTCTGACAAATTCAATCTTCTTCGAAAGGTCAAGGCCGGCCGTCTCTTTTTCATGCCGCGCCACTATATGGTTAAGCTCGTGTATCAGCAGGTTCATTTCAGGGATGAATTCTATCAGTCCTTCAGGAACCACGACAACGCCGTAGTTCATCTTGTTATGAGCGCGGTTTATTACCGTATCTCCTATCTGTTTTACTATATCGCCGAGCGCCATCTTTTTTTCGGCTACTTCCTCGGAAATAAGCGCGACGGCAGGTTTAGTCTGAAGCGCGACTTCAAGAGCAACATGGCTGGCGGCCCGCCCCATAAGCTTTATAAAATGCCAGTACTTGCGCGAGGAAGGCGTGTCCTGCAGTATATTGCCTACCATCTCCGCAAAGATTTTTGTCGCGGTGTCAAACCCGAAAGATATCGGGAGGTATTTTCCTATCTGAAGATCGCCGTCAATAGTCTTTGGCACGCCAATCACCTGCACGCCTGAACCATCGGGTTTTACGCCAATATATAGATACTCGGCAAGCACTGCCGCGTTTGTATTTGAGTCATCCCCGCCAACAACCACAAGAGCGTCAAGCTTGTTGTCAACACAGGTCTTCTTTACCGCCGCGAACTGTTCGTCTGTCTTTATCTTGGTCCTGTCCGATCCAAGATAGTCAAATCCGCCGGTATTTTTTATCCTCTTTATATCTTCGGCCTTTATCACAAAAAGGTCTCCGTTAATCAGCCCCTTGGGACCAGCCTTGACGCCGAGCAGCGTGCATTTTGAAGCCGCCAGCATGTCGAAGAGCCCGGCAACCACATTGTGCCCGCCTGCGGCCGGCCCGCCCGAGAAAAGAACTGCAACCCTCTTCCCTTTGAGTTTCGGAGTTTTCCCGCCCCTCACTCCTTCCATAACTTTCGAGGCTGTCTCCCTGAGATTAGGGAAACTCGCGAAGACCTTCGTCGAGTCCTTGGTAGAGACAGAATTTTTTGAAGGCTTGAAATCAACCGGGGAGATTTTCCCGCCTCTTAGGAACTGCTTGCAGACGGGTATTTTTATTTTCCGAATTTCCGCCTCAAAAAGCGAATTTCCTTTGTCGCTCTTATTTAACAGCTTATCCAGTGCTCCCATGAAATTCCCTCCAAAATAAAATAATTTAAACAGTTTTTATGCCGGAACAATAAAAAACTGCGGCCTGAAGGCCGGAGTTTTTGTTTCGGTTGGTAAAGATATAATTCATGCCGAATTTCCGCCGGAGGCGGACATCCCCGCCATTAATGGCGGGGTATTCTTCGGCATAACGAAATAAAGCCAGTCAATTTCACTTCTCGTAGGGGTTCTTGCCGGTTTCCTTCTCGTAGGCCTTGCAGTAAGGGCACCAGAGGGAATGATAAATGAATTTTACGAAGCCATGCCAAAAACTTCCCGGTTTTTCACGGGCCTTCTTGCAGCACCAGCAATCAACGCAGAAATCCGCTTTATTCATATCAGGCAAAGACCTCAAACCTTTCCTTGCCGGCCTTGCATATCGGGCATATTTCAGGCGGCTGTTCCCTGGCGCAAAGATACCCGCAGACCTTGCAGTGCCATACAGGCAAAGAAGGAAGACGTCTTACCCTTTTGTTCTTCTTCTTTGCCTCTTCTCGCGCTTCCTTGGGCGGCCTTCTGTCAGGTATAGCTTCTGCCGCTTCTTTACCGGCGCCTATTTTGCTTGAGACATAGAGCGCGCAATAACAGGCTTCATGCTCTATCAAGTCCGCGTCCCTGTAATCACACGGACAAATCATATCAACATCTTCGTTCTTTATTCCGGAAGCCAGCCGGCACGGGCAGGCCCAGTACCCGTATCTTTTTTCATTTATCAAAAGGCCGAGTACTAGGTCCTTGGCAAACTGAACATCAGGATTTAGATGGTAACCCCCGACATCAGCGTCTTTCTTTATTTTCGCGTAAACTCTATCAACTTCGAGATTCAGAGCTTTTTTAACGTCTATCATAAACCCAGTTTCTCCTTAATCTCTTCAGGCTGGTAGCCAAGCACGGCTTCCTTGTTGTTTATTACAAGGGTCGGAAAGGATATCGAGGGATTCCATTTCTTTATGTCTTTCTGGGCAGCTTCCTTGTCCGCACCCTCCTCAAGGTCAACATCACAGTAATCAAAGGCCACTTTCTTGTCTTTCAGAAGTTGTTTGGTCTTACGGCACCAGATGCAGGTGGAGAGCGCATATATCATTATCTTTCCTTTGTTTTCCCCCTCAACATGGATAATATTCATTGTAGCCTCCGATGGTCCCTATATAAAAGTATTACTTCCAGATTAAAATGTCAACGGAAAACATATGCCGCTTAAATCGTTCTGATTTCCCGTTGACTTAAGAAAATGCGTATGTTATAAGATTAACCTATGAGCCAATCAACCCTTGTAATAGTAAAACCTGACGGACTGAAGAAATCCCTGACCGGGAACATCCTCACGAGGCTTTCAGAGACAAAGCTCGAGATCATAGCCGCGAAAGTGGTTAAGGTAGACAGAGCGCTCGCGGTGGAACACTACCGGCATCTCAAAGAAAAACCTTTCTTTGAAGATGTGATAAAATACCTCCTCGGCGATTATCACGACAGGCACAAAGTACTCGCCATGGTCTATTGGGGCAAGGATGCTATCAAGAAAGTCAGAGAGATCGCGGGAGCGACCAATCCCGAAGAGGCAGACCCGGTATCCATCAGGGGAGCTTACGGCAGGATTACCACAACCGGCGTTTTCGAAAATGTCATTCACGCTTCTTCCGACGAAACAGACGCGGAACGCGAGATAAAACTCTGGTTTAAACCCGAAGACGTCATAGTTGACGTTTATGCCTCCAAAGTGGCTACCTTTAAGG
>CAITPB010000133.1 GCA_903894145.1 Candidatus Firestoneibacteriota bacterium
ACGTCGTTGACGTTGCACTCCGCCGGCTCCGCGGATTACTGATTGATGATTGCTGATAACTAATTAAAGACTCACTGGGCAGACCGTTCTCTGTCGACCGTCCACTGCCCTCTGCCCTCTGCCTTCCAGCGTCCAACCCTCTAACCATCCAACCATCTATTTTATTACCGCAATCTTTCCTTTTCTGGAAGCCTTCTGCCCGTTCCACAGGGCCGAGAATACATAGAAATAAACGCCGTTAGCAACCGGCTTGCCGCCGCTATTATTCAAGTCCCACACAATATCCGCGTACCAGCCAGGGCCAGGGGAAAGAACCATTGAGTCCGTTGCGGCAGGCGCGCGCGCAACAAACTCTCCCGCGACTGTATATAAATTAAGGCTCGCGGTTCCGCTGTCGTAGGCGGACGAGAAGAGAAGCCTTACGGTTGTTTTTGGGGCGCCTTTCGCGGGGTTGGGATACGAGGACGCGCTCAATACAGCGTTGCCCCCCGATGACGCCTGGCCCGCGTTCACCTGAAAAACCATTGAGCTGCTTCCCGCGCCTGTGAAATTCTGCATTGTAATACCGCTGGAAACGCCTGCGTAGGAATAATTTTGTCTTGATTGAAATATATGAGAGGGCGAGTTGAACGGGTCTCCCGAATCCCCGAAATTGTGAGACACCGAGGTCGTTCCCGTACTCGCTCCCGTGGAGGTCACCGCCGAATCATCTCTCTCTTCAAGGCGGATTCTCGGATGATCCGGGTTTATATCTATGTCGTTTGCCGCAAAAGTCCCTATCGTATCGTCAATATGCCAGATTAGCACTCCCTGGCCGGGAAGCGCGAGATCCTGACCTGTTTGTTTGCTGTACTGCGTCAGGTAATATTCCGTCGTTTTTCCGTTTATGAGAAATTTATATACCCTTCCGGCCGAGGCAGATTCGAAATTATCTATGGTGAGAGTAGAAGCGCTTGAAACGGTAACCGGGGTTATCCATCCGAGCAAAATTTTGCACCAGGCAGATTGATGAACCGGGCTGCTGCCCTGGGGGCTGCCGGCCCAGCCGCCGTCGTCCATAAGTTCCCATTCACCCACCGCCGAGGTTCCGGTGGCGGTATTGTAAACATCCGGAAGGCCCAGCTGGTGCCCGAACTCGTGGCAGAGAGTTCCGAAAGGAACCGCCGAGGAGGGATTTCCTTCGTTGGAGGGAATATTCACACCTTCAGTGAAGCCGGCTGAAGTCGTCCAGCCGTCGCTGAAAGCAGACCATATGGACGCGTTTGCCGTTCCGGTGCCCGCGGACTCTGTACCCTGCCCCGCGTGAACAATTATAACAGCGTCGTAAGGGCCTGAAGCTTTTGTAACGCCCGCCGCAGCGCAAGCCGAAGAGGCAAGCGCGCCGGTGTTCGCGGCAGTATCACTGTTTAACTGGTCAGGCACGGTATAACCGGAACCGCCGTTATCAAAGGCGGAGCAGTTTATTGAAAGCAGCGAAGAGGAACATTCGGCGTAAAAATCTGAGAATTTCTGAAGGTAGCCGGTGCCGGGGGCGGTATAGTTTGTAATCTCTCCGGCCATGAAGGCGTGGCTTGTAAACCTGACAAATATCACGGCAACCTTAACGGTGCCTGTAGGAGCAATGGCTTTTCTGATAGCAGCCGCCGGAGCGCCCATCATAAAAAGGCGCTGCGCTTCTGCGTTTTTATGCACCCCGTCAACAGGGGTTTTTGAAGGTTTGAGGCCGGGCAGGGGGGGCATGGAATATAAGGGCACATAAATTATTATAGTCGCGAGAATATAAAGAAATGGCCTTAATTTGGCGCGGGGTGTCAGTCTATAAAAGTTTATAAGGTTTATAAGGTTCATAAAGTTTGTAAAGTTTAGAAGCCGCACTTCGTACGTCTTGTTCTGTAAGGAAGTATTTGTTCATGCCGGACTACGTCCGGCATAGCAGAATAACGTTCATAACGTTTGCAACGAAAAGCTACAGCTTCGCGGTGTCTTGCTTTTTAATGTAAAGCAAGTAAAATGCTCGACTTGAAGGTCGGCGTAATCTTTGGCACAAAGAAAATAACCGGGCCGGAGATTGGCGCGGGGAGAATTTATATTAAAGTTTATAAAGTTAATAATGTTCATAAAGTTTATAAAGTAAAATCAAAATAGCTTAATCTTTGCCGATACAGTAAACGTGCGATTCGGAGCGGAGATATATTTTATTGCCTTCAAAAACAGGCGGAGCGACGCACCACTCCTTATACTTGTCGCCGATACTTAGCGATTTCATTTCTATCTTATTCCGGGCCAGCTCCTTCTTTTCGTTCCCGGGCGCGAGAATAATAATTTCGTTTAGCGGGCCGAGCACGAAGATATTGCCTCCCGCCATTGAAAACGGAGTCTGCAGGGAGTAGACGCTGTAAGGGGAATAGTACTTCTGGACAAAAAAATCCGCGGGAAGACTGTAAACGAGCTCGCCCTTTTCAAGGCCGTAGGCAAAAATGAAGGGAGTCTCAGTTCCTCTGCCTGAATAACCGCCGCCCTCGCTTCCTATATATATCAAACCGCCGTAGATCAAAGGCGTCGTCGCGAATGTGTTGTAGATGGGCTGACCGTTCCCGCTCCACTCCGGTTTTAACATCTCCTCTCCCGGTTTGTCCGGACAGACTGCCGTAATGGGTGAAGCCGAAGGCGCGGAAGGAAGTTTATACCAGCCCAAGGGCTTGAAGCCATTCTCCGTGTAGCCTCTTGCGTGCAGAAAAGCCACATAGTCATCCGAGAAGACGCCCCCTCCCCAGGATTCACTTACCGTAATATTCTGTTTGCTGTACAATGAACAATCGGAAGTTTTAAAAACCGCGCCGGTGCAGCCCACAAAGATATCCTTCCTGCCGCTCACCGCCGCCGGCGAGCCGTAACGGAGGCCCTGGGGCTCGGCTCCGTTCCTGCTCCACAACTGCTTTCCGGTGGCCGCGTCAAAAGCGCGGTAACCCTTGAAAAATACTATGACCTTGCCGTCTACGAGGAGAGGGCTTGAGGTGTAGCCGTGGTGCTGGAATTTGACGGCCGGGTCGCAGATAAAGGTAAGCCATTTCCTGTTGCCGTCAAGGTCGTAACAGGCGAGTATTCCCGTTGTATTGTGCAGGACATAAACATACTTTCCGTCGGTCGCGGGCGTTGTGGTGGCGTCAATCCTTTCGAATATTTTAAACCTCTCCGAATCAGCGGCGGTGAGCAGGCTGTCCATCTTATCCAAAATATTCTTTGACTTGTCCTGCCCCTCTTTCCAGACCTCGCCAGGCTCCGAGAGCGAGGGAAGTTCGTTGTTCATCTTCTCGCGGAGTTTCGCGAGCATATCAAGGCTTTTAAAAACCTCAGGAAATTTTGACCGGTCATCGGCAGTCGCCGCGTCGTAAAAGCCCGCGCTCTTTACCCAGAGCATTTTGCCGGTCTTCTTTTCAAAACATACAAGGTCGCAGGAGGCGGAGGTTATGAAAATTTTATTTCCGGCGATAACCGGAGACGAGCCTGAAAAACTCGGAGTTTCGGCTATCCAGGCGATATTATCCGTTGATCCGTCAAGTTTTCTGCCCCACTTTAAAGGAGGCGTAGCGCCCGGAAACCTGCCGGACCCGTCACCCCGCCACCCGACGGGCTTCTCGGGGGATGGAGCAAAGTTTGCCGAACCAAAAACTCCTTTATCCCCCGGGGCTTCAAGTTTTTTTATCACTTCCGCGGATTTGCCGTTGTTTATAAG
>CAITPB010000134.1 GCA_903894145.1 Candidatus Firestoneibacteriota bacterium
AATGCCTCTATTGCTACTTTTGCCTTCAGTGTTGCTTCAAATTTCTTCCTCATCCGGCCTCCTTTTAGGCTTCTTCCTTTTACCACTTCTTACACCTTATTTCCGCCTAAAAGTGGTCCAGTCAAACCGGACTATTTAAAACCGCCTGGCTCCATGCGGCCAACTTTTCATGAAAAGATACCTTCATTTATACCTCCGGTTTCCGTAATATTGCCTTGTGGCTTGCGTGCTTTCTCATCGAACAAATCATTTTGGAAAGTAAATCTTTGGCTTTAAAGATTTCTTGCTGACCTCTCTCGCCTCTTTCAAAGATTTGAGCCGCCCCGACGCAAGCGCCTGAATGAGTATGTTCCCGGCCGACGAGGCTTCCGCCGGCCCGGCATAAACGGGAAGTCCTGTTGCTTTCGCGGTGAGCTCGCAGAGCAGCGTGTTATTCGCACCGCCGCCGATGATATGAATCCGCACGGGTCTTTTGCCCCGGAGCAGCGTTATCTCTTCAAGCGCCTTTCTATAAGAAAGCGCCAGGCTCTCAAGGACAACCCGGACGAGCTCGCCTTCGCTCTTTGGAGTTTTCTGCCCGGTTTTCCTGCAATACGCGCGGATCTCTTCCGGCATATCGCAGGGAGTTAGAAACGGCGGATAATTTGTATCTATGACGGCAGCCGCTTTTCCTGACTTTCTCGCGAGATTTGTCAGCTCCGCGAAGCTTCTCTTTATTCCTCTTTTCGCGAGATTTCGCGCGATCTCCTGTATCATCCAGAGGCCGTTGATATTCTTCAGTATTCTGAAAGTTCCTTCCGCCCCTCCCTCGTGCGTATAGTTAAGTTTGGCGGAAAGAGCGGTTATACAGGGCTTCTTTGCCTCATAGCCGATAAGAGACCAGCTCCCGCTGCTGATATAGGCGAAGTCCTCTCCGCTTGCCGGAATGGCCGCGACCGCGGAGGCCGTGTCGTGAGAAGCGACATTTATCACCGGAACGCGGTAATCTATTCCCGCCTCTTTAGCGATTGCCGGAAGAATGTCGCCGAGAATATTCCCGGGCTGCGCAACAGGCGGCATAAGGGAAATATCAACTCCTATGCTTCTGAATATCTCGGGCGAAAAACATTTTTCCCGCGGGTTGTATAACTGCGAGGTGGTGACAACGGTAAATTCCGAGGCAAGCTTTCCGGTCAGGAAGTAATTCATAAGGTCAGGAATAAAGAGCAGTGACTTTGCCCTCTTCAGCGCTTTGTCGTTTTTCTTTGCGAGGGCGAAGAGCTGAAAAACCGTATTGATTCTCATTATCTGTATGCCGGTGAGTTTGTAGAGGCGTTCTTTGGGAAGTTTTTTGAAAAGTTTTTCAGGCATTCCTTCGGTCATCACATCACGGTAACAGATTGAATCCGCGAGGAGTTTTCCGTTAGCGTCCAGCAGGCCAAAGTCTACGCCCCAGGCGTCAATGCCGGCGGAATCAATCTTTTTGCCTGACTTAGCGCAAAGGGCGAGGCCTTTTTTTATCTGCTCAAACTGGCCGTGGGTGTCCCAGCAGAGACGACCGTTCTTCCTAAAGGGCTTGTTTGAAAATCTGTGAATCTCGGCGAGTTTCAGGCGCCCCGAAGAAGAGAGTTCTCCCAGAACCGCTCTG
>CAITPB010000135.1 GCA_903894145.1 Candidatus Firestoneibacteriota bacterium
AGTACGCCTGTAATCTTCAAACTCGGCGTTGTCTATCTCTTTCCATTCCTTGCTTGTCATATAGCGAATCTTACCCAGAATCTTTGCCGCTACCATTGTCTTTATCCCGTCCTCTATCAGCCTTGTCCTGTAGAGCGCCTGCCGGATATTGTCGCCGGTTACGAATATTCCGTGATTCTGGATTATCACGGCGTTGTAGCCTTCTTTGATATATTTCTGAAGTTTTTTTGCGAAAGGAGCTCCCGCGGACGGGGTGTATTTCATCACTGGCACATCTGAACCGATAATCGTAACCATTTCAGGGTTGGAAGCCCTGAGCATCTTTCCGCTCATGCCCCAGGCCAAAACATATGTAGGATGACAGTGAACGACCGCGCCCACTCCTTTTGCCGCCTGCATGCAGGCAATGTGCGCAAGCGTTTCACATGATGGCCTGCGTTTTCCGTCAACCAGTTCTCCGGTATTAAGATCTACACCGACATAATCTTTGGGATCACAGTCTTCAAAAGAAGCGCCCGAAGCTTTTATATAGACCGTGTTTCCGCAACGGATGCTTGTATTGCCGCCGGGGCCTATCACATAACCAAGCTCGGCTATCATTTTTCCGGCTTTGACAAGTTCTTTCAGGGCTTCGGCTTTAGTCATTGGTCCTCCGTTGATTTTTTCAGAGCAAGTCCAGGACATCCAGCAAACTATCCGCATTTTTATCTGCCATCGTGAGATCGTGATGGCCGGAGTACGGGCTTTGCACGGCAACGCAGAAACAGCCCGCGCGTTTCGCCGATTTTATCCCGGAGGATGAATCCTCAAGGACCAGGCATTCAGCCGGCTTTACATTGAGTTTTTCGGAGCATTTCAGGTAAATATCAGGCGCGGGTTTAGGCTCTGCCACATCCTCAGCGATAACGACCGTGTCAAAATATTCGTAAGGGCCCTTGTTTATCCCGAGAGCTTTCAGCACCATTCCCGCGACAAGTTCCACTTCAACCCTGGGGCTGGAAGTCCCTATAGCTTTCAACAGGCCTTTCTTTTCTATCTTTTCAAGTATTTCCCTCATTCCCCTGGCGGGAACGAGCCCGGACTGTTTCACGAGGTCAAGGTACTTGTCACGCCGCCTTATTATCAGCTCTTCGAGTTCTCCCTTAACGCCGAAAGTATGCATAACCTCCCGCATATTTGCCCCGATTGACATGCCGACAAACCTTCCAAGGTAAGACTCGGGAAGCTTAACCCCAAAATCCAAGAGGAATTCGTCCCAGGCGCGGATATGGAGGGTCTCTGTATCGGTCATAAGCCCGTCCATATCGAATAATACGGCTTTGAATATCATTGTTTTTCCTTTCGTTCCGGATTGTCTAAGCAACTTTACTATTGTATAATACAGGAGCGCTTTTATAAAGGAGAAAACACATGCTGGTGCTTGCGGGCCTATCGGCCATTATGCTCGCGGTTCTCATACTGCCTTTCAGCGTAAAGAAAGTGGAAGAACAGCTGGAAATATTCCTCTTTATTATGGGCTGCGCTGCCGTAACCTTGACCTCTCAGTGGAGCGGAGGCCTTATTAAAGACGCTTTGCTGGAGCCGCTAAAGATTACCGGGGCTGTCCTTGTCGCCGGACTGCTTTTCAACCTCCTCAAGAAACCAATCAGGAAACACCTTAATTCATTCATCAATTTTACCGGCATGCGGACTTTCATTTTTCTTCTTGTCGTGCTGCTCGGCCTGCTCTCCAGCGTCATCACGGCCATTATAGCCGCGCTTTTGCTCGTCGAAATTATCGGACACCTGAAACTTGAGCGAAACGCCGAGATAAAGGTTGTGGTTATGGCCTGTTTTTCAATCGGGATGGGCGCGGCGCTCACTCCTCTCGGCGAGCCGCTCACTACGATTGCCATCGCGAAATTGAAAGGCCTCAACCCTCCCGCGGATTTCTGGTTTTTTGTAA
>CAITPB010000136.1 GCA_903894145.1 Candidatus Firestoneibacteriota bacterium
CGCGCTCATCCAGTCGTATTTTCTCCTGTTTATCGGGTATCTTTTCCTCGGCATTAAATTTTCTATCCCGAGCGCGCTTTTTTCTATGGCGATACTTTTTATTTTCGCCAACGGGCTTATAAGCCTCGGGCTCATCATTGGTTCTTTTATGGAGAGCCCTGAGGGTTACGGACTCATAAGTAGTTTTGTAATATATCCGCTCTTCCTGCTCTCCGGCGCGGTTTATCCTCTGGATAACCTTCCCGGTTGGATGCAGATCCTTACCAGGATAGACCCCGCCACCTACGCGGTTGACGCCCTGCGCTTCGTCATCTTAGGCTCTTCCAGTATGCCCATACTACTTGATCTTGCTGTTTTGATATTGTTTGATATCCTCATGGCATTTGTCGGGACATGGGCTTTTAAGCGTCTAAGGCTGTAGACGAAGGGAGGAAACTGTTATGAAGACTAAGATAATTAAACAAAAGGTCCGCTTCAAGGCCAGCCCTCTTCAGGTCTATTCCGCCCTCATGGATTCAAAGAAACATTCGGGTTTTACCGGGGAACCCGCGAAGATTAGCGCCAAAGAAGGCGGCAAGTTTACCGCGTACGGAGACTATATCTGCGGAGTAAACCTGGCTCTTATTCCCGGCAAAAAGATTGTGCAATCCTGGCGGGCTTCGGACTGGGAGGATGGCGCGAGCTCTACCGTTACTTTCATTTTTTCCGCCGATAACGGCGGCACATTGCTTGAGTTCCTTCAAGAAGGGGTCCCTGCTGATGACGCCGGTGAAATAAAACAGGGATGGATAGATTACTACTGGAAGCCCATGAAAGAAATGTTTGAGGCCTAAGAAATGAGCAACGCCGTAAGAATAAAAAAACAAAGAATAACCTGGGGAACGGCTGAATCTCCTTTCGGGAAAGTGGTGCTGGCTTCAACCGGCAAAGGCGTTTGTCTGCTGTCATTTGGCGGAAATATCCGGGTAGAGTTGAATTGGGTGAAAAAGAAATTCCCGGGGTGCGAATTTATCCGTGATCTAAAAAAGGCCAAAGGTATTGCACGGAAGGCCTTCAATCCGGAAACAAAGCGCGGGGAAATTATACTTGACCTGCACGGTACTGTTTTTCAGAAGAAAGTCTGGAACGCTCTGCTGGGGATACCTTTCGGGAAAACAGTGTCCTACGAACAGGTTGCCATAGCCGCCGGAAACAGGAAAGCGGTGCGCGCCGCGGCAGGAGCTGTCGCGAATAACCCGGTCGCCTATCTTGTTCCCTGCCACAGGGTTATAAAAAAGAACGGAGAATTGCATAACTATGGCGGCGGGAAAATGCGCAAGAAACGGATGCTTTTGTGGGAACATTTAATCCTCAGCAAAAATACGCCAATAACCTGTAAAACTCCATAACAGCGGCAAATGCCTATTATAACAAAGTGAATAATTGGGCTTGATGTTAAAAGAGATATTACGTATAATTAAAAAGAATTAATTGTTTGTCTTCAAATCAGGTAATTAAATTGACAGGGAGGTTGAGATGAAAAAGATTAAAGGTTTCACGCTTATTGAACTGATGATAGTCGTTGCAATCATAGGAATACTTGCTGCTATAGCTATTCCGCGTTTCGCCCAGATGCTTGAGAAATCAAGAGAAGGCGCGACGAAAGGCAACCTTGCGGCTATGAGGTCGGCAGTATCAATCTATTACTCTGAAAGAGAAGGCACATTCCCGAACGACCTTACCACGTCATTCACAAGTTACCTGTATCCCATTCCCGCGGCAAAGGCGAGCCCGCTTGGAAATTCAAATACGATCAATTTGTCTCCCACTCTTCCGGCTGCCGCCGGCACAGGCTGGTGCTATATTACGGACCCTACTGCATTGCCTTACCAGGGGTATATCTTCCCGAACAGCACGGCGACAGATACAAAAGGCGCCAGTTTTACAACATACTAAATTTATGAAAAGAGGGATAGGATTCTTGCGAAAGTTTCCTATCCCTTTTCTTTTGTGGGATAGTATAATGCAATACAACCTAAACGGTCCGGTTGATTCTGTCAAGCTAACAGAGGAAGGTTAGCAGTAATGAACAGACATGAAGGTTTTAC
>CAITPB010000137.1 GCA_903894145.1 Candidatus Firestoneibacteriota bacterium
ATCGGAGTCTCAAGCGATATGGGCTCCTGCGCTATCTTTAACACTTCCCTGACCTTCTCTATGGGAAGAACCATTTTCTTCGCCAGCTCATCCGGCGAAGGCTCCCTGCCGTACAACTGGAGCAGTTCCCTGTAATTTTTCACAAGTTTATTCAGGGTCTCTATCATGTGCACGGGTACCCTGATTGTTCTCCCCTGGTCCGCGATAGCGCGCGTGATTGCCTGACGAATCCACCAGGTCGCGTAAGTAGAAAACTTATAACCGCGCTTGTACTCAAACTTGTCAACGGCGCGCATCAAACCTATATTGCCTTCCTGGATAAGATCAAGGAAATGCAGGCCCCTGTTTGTGTATTTTTTGGCTACTGAAACAACGAGCCTGAGGTTGGCGCGCACCAGTTTCATCTTGGCGTTGTAGGCCCTGCGCTCGTTCTCTTCAATCTTCCTGGTATCCGCCTTAACCTTAAACGGATTGCTGCCTACAGTCTCGGCTACGGCCTTTATCTTCTTCTCTGAAACACCTATCTGCCTGCCAAGTTCTGCAAGCTCTGACTGCGTCAATTTAGGTTTCGCGTCTATCTTTTTGCCGGCCGCGGCCCTCTTTATCTGGTCCCGGGAAAGCCTGCTGTCTTTCTCCAGCTCCGTTATCTCTTTCTCGGCCTTGATAATCTCAAAAGCCATATCCTTGACGCTCTGGATCATGATCTTCTTCTCATCCAGGCTGATATCCAAGTCAATATAGCAGTCGATTATTCTGCCGCGGCTTTCTATTTTTTTCTCTTCCAGGAGCGCCCTTGCCTTATCGGTTATCCTTTTCTTGGAAAGCTTAGCGTCGAACTTCGCGAGTTTGCCCTCTTCCCCTCGAATCTTCCTGAGCATGTCTCGCAGGTGCTTCTTGTATTTCTTGATAATTCGGGGACTTATCTCGCCGTCGGTTTCAATGTTCATCAGATCCTGGATCGGTTTCGTGTTATCCAGAACTTCCGCCGTGAAGCCGTTTACCTTCTCGAGCACAAACCTTGATTCGTAAAGTATCTTGTCTATTTCCTCTTCGGCTTTTTCTATCTCTTCGGCAAGGGAAAGTTCTTCCTCCCGGGAAAGGATGGAGATCTGTCCCATGGAACGCAGGTACAGCCGGATAGGATCGTCAAGCCCGACATCGGACGCCGCGGCAAAATGTATTTCCCCGTTGGGAGTCTTCAGGCCCTTTTCTTCTTTCGGGGCGTCCGTTACGTGAATATCCATCTCATCAAGTTTGGAAAGAATACCGTCTATCTCATCCGGAGAAATAACGTCTTCCGGGAGGACTTCGTTCACGTCCTGGTAGGTAAGATAGCCTTTTTCTTTGCTCATTTCCACAAGCTGTGCCAGGTTGCCGGGTTTTTTCCCGGGTAATGCCTTCTTGTTTTTTTCCGTCACTTCTTCATCCCCTTCAGCCTGCGCAGTAACTGATAGTATTCGTTCACAAGGTTCTTATCGTATTCGCTGCGGCCGACTTTCTTTACCTCAGGCTCAAGTTCCTTCAGCCTGTTGATTATCCTGTTGTTCATAATGTGCCGGACAAGGTCTTTTTCCGCCTTCTCCTGCCCGGCAAATTCCCTTTCATCCAGCGAGAGCGCGGTAAAAGCCTCCGCGGCTTCGCCTGCAAGCGCGGCCGCTATGCCGGAATGGTCCAACACGCCTCTTTCAGCGATATTTCTCTTTATCTCCGAGAAGATCACGGCGTTTATATTGTCCGTAAAATCGCTGTCTAACAATTCCGCGCACACTCTTCCCGCGGCTTCGGCGGAGTTTAAGATCAGAGTCAGGAGTTCCTTTTCAGCCGGAGGACAGACTCTTTCCCTGGCCGCCGGGTTTGCCTGCCCCTTCACCGCAGCAGCGGAATAGGACCTTTCTTCCTTGGAAAACTCTTTTTCCACGACCCTTTCTTCCAGGCCGAGTTTCCTTGATATGGTTTCAATATATCCTTTGCGGCGGAGCTCGTTGGCTACTTTGTTGATTACCGGCTTCATCTTCGCGACAACCGCAATCTTTCCGGAGAGCTCCGTGCCTGCCGAGGTTTTTTCCGCCTCGAGCCAGAACTCAACAATATCCTTTGCATTATTTACTGCCTCAAGGAAGGCGTCCTTTCCTTTCTTTACCAGCAGCTCGTCCGGGTCTTTGCAGCCCTGCGGCATAACCACTACGCTGACATTTAGCCCTTCTTCTATCAGCACGTCTATTCCACGGATACTCGCATTTATTCCGGCTTTATCCAGGTCGTAGCAGAGTTTCACGTTCTCTGCGTAGCGTTTAATCTGCTGGGACTGTTCTTTTGTGAGAGAAGTTCCCATGCTCGCGACGACATTTGAAACGCCATACTGATGCGGCATTACAACATCCATGTAGCCTTCAACTATGATAACCGTATTGCTTTCCGAAACCGCAGCCTTCGCCTGCGGCCAGCCGTAGAGTATCCGGCTCTTAACATAAACCTGTGTTTCCGGCGAGTTCAGGTACTTGGGAAGCGATTTGTCCGTAACCCTTGCACCGAAAGCGCAGTATTTCCCGTTACGATCCTGCACCGGAAAAACAATGCGGTTCCTGAACCGGTCGTAGTAACTCCCGCGCTGCTCGTTCTTTATTATGAGGCCCGCGGACTCTATCAGTTGTTCGGTATAACCTTTTGTCTTCGCGTATTTCAGGAACGCGTCCCAGGAGTCCTGCGCAAATCCCAGGCTCCATCTCGCCAGAGACTCGGCGTTTATCCCTCGCTGCGAGAGATAATGCCTCGCCGCTCTGCCTGTCTCTGATTCCAGAACGTATTTGTAATATTTTGCCGCCAGTTCGTTAAGCTTCAGTAGCTGATCGCGGAGTTCCGGCTTGCCGCTATCCGTATATTCGATGCTTATACCTCTTCTTTCCGCCAGAAATCTTACCGCTTCGGCAAAACTCATATGCTCGGCTTTTTCCACAAACCCGAAAACATTTCCTCCGATGCCGCAGCCAAAGCAGCGCCAGATCTGTTTTGCCGGGCTGACCACAAAAGACGGCGTCTTCTCCGTGTGAAACGGGCAGCACGCCTTGAAACTTGCCCCGGTTTTTTTCAAAGAAACATAACCAGAAACAACGTCAACAATGTCATTGGCGTCTTTTACCAGCTCTATCTTGTCCTGCGGGATAAGCCCCATTAAACTATCTTTTTACCCTGCGGAAACCCGAGCATTCGATAAATTCGAGCTTGCCGCCTTTTTTTATTATCTCATCAAAGAGCAGGTTCAGCCCGAGGTTGTCGCTGCTGATGTGCCCCGCGATAACTGCATTAATGAAGTGCTTATCCATCTCTTTTCTGTGCTCTTCCGAGAAATGCATGCCGACCACGGTATTTACGCCGGCCCGCGCCCATTTTTCTATCAGCTCTTTTGAACCTTCGGTGCCGCCGGTCATGTCCACCATGATCCTGCCGGCCTTCGCGTTGTCGCGCCCGGCTATAAGGCTCGGCCCGACCCCCGCAGCTTCAGAGAGCGAGTATTCAGGGATTTCGAGCAGCAGTTCAAGCAGCTCCTTTATGGTTTCCGGTTTTTCCGTGTCCATCTTCTTCTGCAGAAAATTGGCGACGCAATTGTCCGCCACGGTATGAGCGCACATGAAATTAAGCCTCAGAAGCTTTGCCGCGTCAACAGCCCTGAAATGATTGACAGGCATAAGCCTTCTTTCTATTTCTTTTATGCGCGTGAGCATTACACCTTCCGCCGCGGTAATTGAAACCCCGAAAGAAGCCGCGACATCGGAATGGATAGACATAACTTCGTGCAGGTTAGCAAGCCCTCTGCCTTCCGGGTGATGCGACAGAACAAGGTCTATTTTTTGTTTTTCCATCAGCCTGTCCGCAAGAACTATCTCGCCTGCTTCCATGTCAATCCCGACCAGGATTCTTTTTATCTCGGCGTCTTTATCTCCGTTTAGTATTCGGGTATCGGCGTAAGGATTTATCAGCCTGTCGCGGTCGAAGTATTTCTTTTTTTCCGCCTTTAGCTCGACAAAGCTTTCCTTGGCCAGTTTCAGCAGTTTTTCCATTTTCTTCCTGCCGCGCGGGTCATTATCCATCCCCGTTTCTATCGCCAGCCTGTAAAATTCGCGAAGTTTCATTCTGCCTCCGTTACCTGTACTTTGAAACATGCGGGCTCCCTTTGATGAAGAACCGCAGAAGTTTTTCCCTGGCGCCGCTGATTCCTATCCTTCCGCTCCTGCCGGTCTTTCCGGGAGCATAGCCGTCATCCGCTATGTAGAGTTTCTTCCCGGATGCAAGGTCATGTTCGTTAAAAGCCCTGCCGATCCTTAGATATTTAGCGAGCTTTCCGGGACCGTTTGCGCGCGGAACGCGTCCGTCGCTTTCAACAGCCCTGATCAACACCGCGCCGGCCTTTCCCTTCTTTTCGGTAACGGTATTGAACATGAAATGACATCCGTAACAAAAGTAAACATACGCGTGCCCGGGGACGCCGAACATAACGGAATTTCTCTTGGTCAGCTTTCCGGCGGCGTGCGAGGCGGGGTCATTTTTTCCGAGATAGGCCTCGGTTTCAACTATTCTGGCGGTAATTTTTTTCCCGGGAAATTCCCTTACAATTATCTTGCCGAGCAATTCCCCGGCTACAAGCGCGGAGCGCCTTGCGTAAAAGCCGCGTCTTAATACTTTCAACAAGCTACTTAAGTATCTCCCGTACCAGCCTGTTTACCAGGCCGCCGTCCGCTTTGCCTTTTACCAGAGGCATAAGCTTGCCCATAACTTTGCCGATATCTTTCGCTCCGGCCGCCCCGGTATCAGCGACAGCCTTCGCGACAAGCTCACGCACCTCCTGCTCGCCAAGCTGCGCGGGCAGATAGGCCTCAAGTATTTTTATTTCCGCCTTTTCTTTCTCGGCGAGTTCAGGGCGGTTACCCGCCCCGAACTGTTCCGCCGAGTCTTTTCTTTGTTTTACCGCCGTTTGGAGAAGAGAAATAATATCTTCGTCAACCAGGGTTTTCTTTTTGGCTATCTCGGCATTGCCTATAGCCGCCTTCAACATCCTCAAAGCCGAGAGCCTAAGTTCTTCCCTGGTCTTCATTGCCGACTTGATATCTTCGTCTATTTTCTCTTTTAATCCCACTAGAACGGCTCCTTAGTCCATCTTTTCAAGTCTTTTTCTGAGTTTGCGCGCAGCCGCTTCTTCTTTCTTCTTCCGCTTCTCGCTCGGCTTCTCGTAATACTCCCTTTTCCTGATTTCCGTAAGGATGCCTTCCATCTGGCATTTCCTCTTGAATCTCTTGAGGGCCGATTCGAACGATTCGTCGGACTTCACTATGACTTCCACCAATTTAATCGCCACCTTTTTTGACAGATTTTTTAAAAAAGAAAAGTTCCCGTCAAGAGGGAACCTTCGAAAA
>CAITPB010000138.1 GCA_903894145.1 Candidatus Firestoneibacteriota bacterium
ACGGGAGACGAAAAAGGTCCAAGAGCTTTTAAACAACAGACCTCGCAAGGTGTTAGAGTTTTTTACACCAAACGAGGTCTTTAGCGAGTTGTTGCGCTAGAAGCTTGAATCTACCCAGACCCTATTATTTATCAGGTTTTCATTTTTTCCCTGTGCTCTGGCGGAGATTCCGGAGTTATCACAAATTATGATAAGTCCTGCGACAAAACACGCTCCCGGAACAAAGCAGACAAACTTTGCTTATTAATTACAATGCCATTTAGCTTCTAATCAGCAATAAAATACTGCGGCCTGAAGGCCGGAGTTTTTGTTTCGGTTGGTAAAGATATAATTCATGCCGAATTTCCGCCGGAGGCGCGTGTACACCGGGCAGTTTGGCGTAGATCCGCCTTTGGCGGACATTCCCGCCATAAGCAAAGCTTTTCTGTATAGGTAGTGATATATTTCTGTCAGCTTTGCTGACAAGACAGATGAATGGCGGGGTGTTCTTTGGCACAAGCGCATAAAACTACATCTCGTTCCAGGGGATTGAATATATGTTATCAGCAATCTTTTCTTTCTTGCCACCGTAAGTGATTACATAGCCGATGCTGCATTTCTTCTTGTATTCAGCAAGAAATGCGGTCAAGCCTTTGCAATCCGAAGCTTTAACGGACGAAGCGGATTTTATTTCAATTGGAATTACCCTGTCTTTCAAGTCAAGAACACAATCAACTTCCAGCCCGGAGGAAGTTCTCCAGTAATTTACCCTGATATTGCTTTTAAACAACCTTGCCCTTCTTATCAACTCCAGCATGACCGTATGCTCAAACAACAACCCTTTCTGCGCATTTACCAGATCAAGAACCAAAGGCATTCTCGACAGGGCATTCCTGACACCGAGATCGAACATGTAGTATTTGCTTGATGACAGAAGCCGCTTCCTGGCGCTGACAAGATACGGGTCCACTCTCTCAACTATCAAGGTATCTTCAAGCAGATTGTAGTATTCTTTAACAGCCGGCTGACTTACACCTGACTGTTGGGACAATTTTAAAAAATTAGGGCTTGTTCCTGATTCTGCCGCGGCAAGTTCAAGGAATTTAGAGAAAGCTCCTATCTTCCGGCTTAAAGCCTCAGCCCTTATTTCTTCTTCGAGATAAGTTTCTGAATAGGCCTTAAGAAAATCAGGCCTGTCTTCCGCGTCAAGGAGAACAATTCCCGGTAAAGTACCGTATACCATCGCTTCTTCAAAAGTGTAGCTTATTCCCTTATTAAGGTTTTTGGACGGCAAATCGACAAGATTATTGCTCTTTATCAACCCAAGTTCTCCATACATCAGAGGATCCAGCCTGAATCTCTTGACGCGGCCCGGGAGCAGATTTACACCTGCCCGCTTTAATTTTCTGGCAGACGAACCTGTAATCATAAAATTTGCTTTTTTCTCATCTACCAGATATTGGACCGAGTCAAATAGTTCAGGCACCTTCTGTCCTTCGTCAATATAAACCAGCGGATAGCCGCCCTTTCCTTCCACTTGTTTGATCAACTTTGACGGATCCGACTCCATTTCTAATCTTACGGAAGGATTTTGAAGCGGGTATTCCATTTGATTGGCATTGCCATCCAGATACTCTTTTGCAAGAGTGGTTTTCCCCACCTGCCTTGGCCCTAATACGAGAACAGATTGCCGTTTTGCAAGCAACTTGCCGAGTTCATAGTTCAGATAGCGTTTGAGAGGTTTATATTTACTTTGCATATGTAAAGTGTACTTTATTTATTCACGCATGTCAACATATGAAATCAATCTGAAGGAAACCTTTGAACTTCGTTAAATTGGCAGGCGTTTTGGCGATTATCGGCCGTTAGCAAAACAACTATCTCCTTCTTATTATCTATCGCGTAAAAGCATGGCGTCAACTACAAGAAAATGCGGAATTATAAGCGTTGCGCATATTGGAGCAATGTCCCGGCTCCGCCGGATTGCTAATTGCTAATTGATGATTACCCCGGACCTCTCCTTTCGTTTCAGCAGAAGAAGAGGCGCCTGTTCTCTATTTCTTTTTCCTGTTCTTGAACTCGGCAAGCATATCTTTTTTTATTGCGTTTATTGTATTCTGGTTTTTCGCGGAAACCACATTAACCCCGAGAAAAGCTTAAAGGGGACAGCGACTATATCATATCTGATAAGAACTCGACAGGCTGTTTTACGAAATAAAAGTCGCTGTCCCCTTTTGGAAAGAAGCATTAAAACCAAAATTCGAGACAAAAACAAGGACAAGGGCAAAATACAAAACCATCTTTACCCTTCTAAAACCTTTGCTCTCTTCTGCACGCATCACACATAATTATACCATTTATCAATCCACGGAAGCTTCCCGTGAGTCCTTCGTATAAAGCCGGAAACCTTGGAGACTAAAAACCCCGCATCTTTGTAAATGGGGTTTTCGGCAAAAGGCTTGTTCGCGGCAAGAGCGTTAAGATTATCGCAGTTCTCAATATATTTCTTCAGCAATCCCGCATTTGCCCGGCCCCAGCTCGTCGAAGGAATATACTTCGCCACCCATTTGTCGGGAGGGTAACTCCGGCCATCAAGCAAGTAGGCAATCCTGCTTAGTCCCTGAACAATCTTTGCCGCATGAAGAAAAACGGCAACTCTATCCGCCCTGGCAACAGGCATGCGCATCCAATCAAGATCAAGTTGAATATCCAGGTAGGCGCGTTTTACTATTTCCGTTTTGTTTTGAAATAACTTCCGTCTTCCTTCTTTGACAATCCTTGCAAACCTGCCGCCGGCGTCGGTCAAAAGAATGGAATGTTCAATATCCCAGCAGCGCGCAAAATCCTTTTTGGAGAAGCAGGCTCCCAGCGACTCATACGACTCCAGATTATAGTGGCCGTTATTGAAATGAATGAAGACTCCGTCCGTACGCTCCGTCAAACCTTGCGCGCGGTAACCGGAAATCATAGACTTCTTTACTTTTTGAGAGGAGTATACAACCAGGTCAATATCGGAATAACGGTCGGCATTTCCGCGGGACACGCTTCCTTTCAGGACAAGCGATATTTTATGCCAATACTTTGAGAGCACCGGATGCTTTGAAAGTTCCTTCATTTTCTCCCGGGCCCGGGCAAGCAAAAGAATGCTTTTTTTATTCATAACTTTCCTGTTTTGCATGATTAAAGGGGATAGCACTCCTTCATTTGTAATTTGCCTCGTTCTTCCAGATATTCATTATAAGCTCATATCTTTTCAGGTCCATTCCCGTGTAAACGCAGTTGCTGGTTGAGAAGATGTACCCGCCGCCGGGCATCCCGTGTTTTATGGCGTAGCGCGCGGACGCTATCACCTGCTCATCCGTGCCCGTATCCATTAGCCCGCAATCAACATTCCCTATAAGGCACACCTGCTTCCCGTACGCTTTCTTTACTTTCGCTATATCCATCCCGCCCTGGGGGTCAATGGAGTGCAGCGCGTCGGGGCCGGCCTGAACTATCTGGTCAAGTATCGGGTTTATATTCCCGTCGGTGTGTTTTATTGTCAGATAGCCCATTGACCTGTAGCCGTCGCAGAGGCGTTTGAGATAGGGCGCGACAAATTCGGAGAACTGGCCGGGCGACAGGAAAGGGCCGGCATTCAAGGCGTAGTCCGAACAAAGCCCGAATCCGTCAAAAGTAGTTAGCTTTTTGAGTTTGGCGCCGGCTTCAAGCATTTCATTGAGATTATCTTCCGCTTCGGCCTTTACTTTTTCCGGTTCATCCGCAAGGCGGTAAACAAAGTCAAGCATGGAGTCGCCGTCAGGAAGCCCGAAGGTGCAGTCGCCGTGCATCAGTATGAAATAC
>CAITPB010000139.1 GCA_903894145.1 Candidatus Firestoneibacteriota bacterium
GAAGCCATAGTTAAGGTGAGGATGCAAAACGGGCAGAAACCCATTGAGGCGACTGCCGGAATGGTGATGTTTCATGAAGCGCTTCCGGAAGGGCTCTATGATTCCGCGGAAGAACTTTTTACCGAACTCAAACTCGAGCACCTGAAGAAGTTCAATCAGGGTCCGGTTACGAGCGAGACAGTAAAGGATCTGAGCCCCATCAGCGCTGGTCTTAAAGAGGGCAGCGAAGATCTCACCACAGAAGTTGAAAAAAGGATGTGGTATAAGCTTTATGAAGAAAAGGCGCACCTTGAAAGCATCAGGACAGACCTGTTCAGAAGCTATCTGTTCTACGGAAAAGGCGGCGGTTTTAAATCGGATAGGTTCAAATCGTACATAGACACCATCGCGATGCGCTGCCAGAAGAAACTCGGCACCTCGCAGACTGTCGAGATGCTCGATAACCTAAAGGACCTCGGGCTGGTTTACGCTACCAAGCTCGGAAGCACTCTTCCGACCGACGATATCGTCGAACCCAAGGCGATAAAAGATGAAACTCTCGCGAAAGAGGTCAAACTGAAACCCGGCCTGCTCCGCAATGTCGAATACGACAAAGATCTCCTTGCAAAAGGAGAGTTCGAGAGGGATTCCTACATCGCGGTCACAAGAAATAAAGTCGCGGGAATCCTTGAGAACTACAGGAAAGGCGTCATTACCTATAACGAAAAATACCAAAACGTCATCGACATCTGGTCTCACGCGACGGTAACCGTCGACAAAGCGCTCAGGAACACTCTGAGGAAAGACGAGGACGGGTTAAACCCGCTCTTTATCATGATTCAGACCGGTTCCCGCGGAAGCTGGCAGCAGGCCAGGCAGCTCGCGGGTATGCGCGGACTTATCGCGAAGCCGAGGGCGAAAGTTACCGGTGAAGCGGGAGAAATCGTCGAAACCCCGATCACTTCAAACTTCAAGCGCGGTTTGAACGTGCTTGAGTACTACATCTCCACTCACGGCGGAAGAAAAGGACTCATCGATACCGCCCTGAAGACCTCGGAAGCAGGCTACCTCACAAGGCGTCTTATTGATGTTGCCCAGGATGTGGTGGTTACCGAAGAGGACTGCAAGACGCTTCGCGGCGTGACTGTCGGAGCCTTGAAGAACGGAGAAGAAACCCTTGAGTCGCTCTCTGACAGGATCATCGGAAGGGTCGCCCTGGACAATATTACCGACCTTATCACCTCCGAGGTCATTGTAAAGTCAGGCGAAGTAATCGACGAAGAAAAGGCGCAGAAGATTGAGGAAACCGGCATTGAAAAGATCCGCATCCGCTCGGTACTTCGCTGTGAAGCGAAGACCGGTATTTGCGCGAAATGCTACGGCTGGAATCTCGGCTACAGGAAGATTGTTAATATCGGCGAAGCTGTAGGAATCACCGCGGCACAGTCAATAGGCGAACCCGGAACTCAGCTGACGCTTCGTACCTTTCACACCGGCGGTACCGCGCAGAGAAAGACGACACAGAATAAAGTTGTGGCGAAGTTCGGCGGAAGAGTGGTCTATGACAACATGAAGACCATTACCACCAGGAATGGCAAAGTAATCCTCATCAGCAGGACAGGAAAGCTGGTTGTTGAGCAGAATAAATTGAAGGGCGGGTCCGGCGACAAGCACCGCGAAGAGTTTGAACTGCCTTACGGCTCCCAGCTTTATTACAAGGACGGAGAGGATGTTAAGGAAAAGGATATTCTCGGCGAATGGGACCCGTTCAGCACTCCCATTATATCGCACAATGACGGAGCTGTCGTTTGCGTAGACATCACCAAAGGGCAGACGCTGAAGGAAGAAGTAAATCCCGAGACGAAGATGTCCGAGTTCGTAATAGTTCCGCAGAAGGAAGGAAAGCTGCATCCCGCGGTGCACATCATGGCCGGCGGCGTGATAAAAGAAAAGATTTCTTTGCCCGAAGGCACTATTATGATGGTGAATACCGACGAGAACGCGGCGGCCACCAAGGTGCATGTCGGAGATGTTATCGCGAAGATGCCTATCGGCGGCGGCAAGGCTCATGATATTACCGGCGGCTTGCAGAGGGTCTCGGAACTCTTTGAGGCAAGAAAGCCCAAAGATATGGCGACCATCAGCGAAGTCGAAGGTACGGTCGAGATCGGAGATGTCACCAAGAGGCAGAGGGAAATACGCGTAACCGACGAGAACGGAGAGGTCGCTAAGTACCAGGTTCCGCAGGGAAAACATCTCATCGTTACCAGCGGCGAAAAAGTTTCCCACGGGGATCCTTTGACTGCAGGACCCATTAACCCGCACGACATCCTGAAAGCAAAGAGCGAGAACGACGCGCAGGAATACCTGCTCGGAAATATTCAGGAAGTCTACAGAGTGCAGGGCGTAAACGTTAACGACAAGCATATTGAAGTTGTCATACGCCAGATGCTCAAGAAAATGCGGATTGACAGCGAGGGCGATACGGAATTCCTGCCCGGGCAGGAAGTTGACAAGAATATTGTGAAAGAAGAGAACGAGAAGGTAATGAAGAAAAAAGGAAAGATCGCGACCGGAAGAACAATTCTTCTCGGCATCACGAAAGCCTCGCTCGGCACCGAGAGCGTATTCGCGGCGGCTTCCTTCCAGGAAACGACGCGCGTTCTTACTGATGCGGCAACGGTCGGAAAAGTTGACACCCTTCGCGGTCTCAAGGAAAATATCATCATCGGGCGCCTGATCCCTGCGGGTACGGGGTCGCAGGTTTATCGTAATCTTCACATAGAACAGGAAGAAATTGCAGATCTTCCGATTGATGAAGAAAAAGTGACAGTGGAAAAAGACCCGTTTGAAGAGATAAAATCACTGAAAGACGAAGAGTAAAAGCCGGGTAATTTGGCCTTCAGAATAACGCTTGCGCTGCAAGGGGTTATGAACGTTTGCGACAGCCCTTTTTTGAGCGTTTTATAAGTAAATGCGTGAAAAATGAGTATTGACAAGGCCTTTTGTTTTTTGTATAATTCAATGCTTAAATATTTCGCATTCTGGGGGTGATGGTTAGTATAGCCTAAGCTAAAATAGTGCTGTGCTAGCAATGGCGGAGA
>CAITPB010000140.1 GCA_903894145.1 Candidatus Firestoneibacteriota bacterium
CTTGCAAACTCTCTATTACAGGCGGGAAGCTTGATTCAGTCGCCGAGCTAACCGTGCAGGTAAGGAATTTTAGGCTTGAGAGTTTCTCCGATGAGTATTTCTTCGGCTGCTTTAACTATATCGATTTTAGCGGGGTTGAACCAAACAGCAAGAACCTCGAGAAGAAAATACAGGAGATTAAGAAATACGGAATGAACATTCTGCATGGCAAGCTCCAGAGCGCAATTATTATAACCGGTTCCGGGGCCGCAATAGACTTTTCTAAACTTGAAAAGAACATGAATCTGATGAAAAAATACGGTTTAAAAAAGTGCGTTATAGAAATGACGGGTCTCCCCAACGAATTTGTCACCAAGATGGGCTGCAAGTATTACGATGAAACCTTCAATAAGGCGTATAAAGCCATGCTTAAGTCGCTTAAAGATACAGGTGAAAAGAACGGCTGGCCGGACTTCATGGTAATGTACGATGAGCCAAGGGAGATAGACACCGATAATTCAAGACCTCTTGCAAGGACCTTCTGGGATATCGAGAACCTCCTGAAACTGCATAATGAAGCCGGAATTTACGCTATACCGACCTATATGAGCGATGAAGGCGGCCCCAGGTTCGAGGATAAGAGCAAAACCGCAACCTATTGGGAGCAGGGTTCAAAAAACAAGTTTGTAATGACCCATGCCTATGAGGCTTCCGACAAACTTATGAGAGAGACCGTGAAGAACGGCAACACCCTCTATATTTATAATTCAAAATACGGCAGGTACGCCTACGGCCTGCTCACCCACCAGGTCGGAGCAAAAGGCAGGCTGCAGTTCTGGTATTCAAACGGCGAAGGATATTTCAATTCATGTACCGAGTTCCCGACCTCCTACGCCGTGCAGATACTTGCTGACGGGACCTATGTTTCCACGTTGCAATGGCTGCGAAGCATGGAAGGAGTCAATGATTTCAGGTATATTTACACTCTCCGGAAGCTCATAGAGCGGGCGAAGGACAAGCAGTCGCCGGATGTTCTGGCGGCCCAAAAGTACCTTGAGGAAATAGGTAAGATTAATTTTAAGAGCAAGACAAAGGTTGACGGAAGAATGGACGATACGCTGGCTTCGGAAATAGTGAAGAAATATACAGGCGAAAAGCTTGATGAGATGAGGGAGAAACTGGCGGGATATATAATGAAGCTGAATTAAAAAATGTATATCTTTTGAGGTGTAGAATGCGGGCTTAATTGCTATAATTAACCGCATGACAGACGAGCGCTATAAAAAGAATTTGATTTTCTACCTCTCCCTGATAGGCTTCTTCGGCATATTCACGACTACCATGGCGAAAAATCCCGTGCTCCCGCTTTTTGTCAAAGGCATGGGAGGAACGCCGCAGATAATAGGAATAATCTCCGCCATCTCGCCGCTTGCCGGAATACTTTTTTCTTTCCCGATTGGAGTAATGTCAGACCGGATCGGCCGCAGAAAAATCCTTTTAATCTCAGGAAGCGTGTTTCTGCTAGCCCCGCTGATGTATGTATTTGTCTCCAACGCCTGGTATCTTATTCCCGTCCGGTTTTTTCACGGACTGGCAACCGCGATTCTCGGCCCCGTGGCTTCCGCTGCAATTGCCGAGGCCTATGATAACAACAAGGGGGAGAAGCTCGGGACCTATTCTTCAGCGACCCTTATTGGGCGGACCATCGCGCCGATAGCCGGCGGCGCCATTATCTCGTTCTTCCTCTACAAAGGCGGGCTCTTCCCGTATAAAGCAGTCTATGTGACGGCCTTCATCGCTTCAATACCGGCATTTCTCTTCTGCCTGTTCATCAAAGACGCCGAAGCTAAGCTTGAAAAGAGGAAGCCCACGCGCGAAGAGTTCCGCGATAGCATAAAATATTTCTTCGGCGACGGCCGTTTGGTATCAACGGCGCTTGTTGATATGGCAACCTACTTCGCGTTCGGGACTTTTGAGACCTATCTTCCAATTTATCTTGATCACAATAATTTTACTGCCGGTCAGATTGGGCTTATATTTTCCCTGCAGATACTATCAATCGCTCTCACTAAACCGCTCTTTGGAAAGCTCGCGGATAAGATTGACAAGCGGTTCCAGATTGCCATTGGGCTTATTGTGCTAGGTTCTTCAATGCTGGCGTTGACTTTCTTTGTTTCTCCCGTATTTGTCATCGCGGTTTCTCTGCTCTTCGGGCTCGGGATGTCTTTC
>CAITPB010000141.1 GCA_903894145.1 Candidatus Firestoneibacteriota bacterium
CTCTGTCAGGCAGAGGTTCGGCGGCTGGGAATATTTTGATGAAGGCTTAGAAAAAGCAAACCCGGCTTTCAGACGGCCCGTAGGTCCGGAAGCAACTCAAAATGACGACATTTTCCTGCTTTATTTCACTTCCGGAACCACCGGAATGCCGAAGATGGTCTGCCACGACTTCACCTATCCTCTCGGGCATATAATGACCGCTAAATTCTGGCTGAACAACACGGACGGCGGACTGCACCTGACGGTGGCCGATACCGGCTGGGCCAAAGCGGCGTGGGGCAAGATTTACGGGCAGTGGATTGCAGGCTCCTCTGTTTTTGTTTATGACTATGAAAAATTCGTACCCAAAAACCTTATAGAAGTGGTGACCCGGCACGGCGTTACTTCTTTCTGCGCTCCGCCGACAATATATCGCTACCTGATAAAAGAAGACCTCTCGAAATATGACTTCACAAAGCTGAAATACTGCTGCACAGCGGGTGAACCGCTTAATCCCGAGGTATATAACCAGTTCCTGAAACTTACCGGCCATAAGCTTATGGAAGCCTATGGGCAGACCGAAACCGTCGTGCAAATCGCGACTTTCCCCTGGATGGCTCCGAAACCCGGTTCTATGGGAAAACCTATGGCCTGCTATGACATAGATATTGTTGACGATAACGGAAACTCCTGCGAGGCAGGCATTGAAGGGCAGATTGCGATACGGCTGAGCAAAACCCGCCCCATTGGAATGTTTAAGGGTTATTACCGGGACGAGGCTCTTACCCAAACCGTCTGGCACAACAATATGTACTATACCGGAGATATTGCTTACCGCGACGAGGACGGCTATTTCTGGTTCGTGGGGCGGGCCGACGACTGTTTCAAGAGTTCCGGTTACCGTATCGGCCCCTTTGAGGTGGAAAGCGCGCTGCTTGAACACCCCGCCGTCCTTGAATGCGCCATCACGGCTGTTCCTGATCCCGACCGCGGGCAAATAGTCAAAGCCACCGTTGTTCTCACAAAGAACTACACGGCAAGCGACGCGCTGGTGAAAGAACTGCAGGAGCATGTCAAGAAAGTCACCGCGCCTTACAAATACCCGCGCATTGTTGAATTTGTGAGCGAGCTTCCCAAGACTATCAGCGGAAAGATACGCAGGGTGGAGATACGGGGGAAGAAGGAAAAGTGCTGACTTCGGAGATTGCAGGCAGCTATTGCCCTCCTGCAATCCGCCTTTAATACTTCTTTGCCAATTCTTCTTTTACTTTGTCTGAAAGAAATATCTTCATTAGCGACTGGTAAGGTATATCCCTCCTGTTCGCCAAGGACTTAAGTTCCTCAATCAGAATTGAAGGCATCCTGATTGGAATAGAACTGTAAGTCGGCTTCAGGTTCGGAAACACAACGCGCTTTGCCTTGCTCCAATCAATCTCAGCCGCTGAATCATGAACAGACCAATATACCCGCTCGCTGTCTTCGCTTCTGTATTTTTTCGCCTTAGTTCTTTTCATAGATAAGCCTCTCTTTCCTGCATATATCTCTTGCCGAAATAACCCTGATTTTCTCTTTTCTTACCGTAAAGACTACAAACAACTTTCGCCAGGCATCTGTCACCCCCAGCGAAAAGTGCCTTTTTTCAAGTTTTGAGTGTTCGGAATTTTCCGCAACCGCCAGCGGCTGGTTGAAGAACATCTGCTCGCACTCCATCGCTGAAACTTTGTGCCACAACATTTTCTTGTTGATATTGCCGCTGTCCCAATCAAAACCGGTGACATCGAGCACCCGTGATAAAAAGAAATTGGGAGAATTACTCTCAAAATCGCTTAACTACACTGCTTCTCTCCCTCCTAAAGTCAAAAAAAAGAAATCTGCTCGCTGAATCTTCCGCGCTATCGTTTCCCTATTAATTCTTCAGCCCGGAGGATTGCGTCCTGAATGCTCCCGCAGACATTATCCTCGCCCAAAACTTCGTACAGGTCGGCTTTGATAATTTCATTCAAGGGCTGAATGCGCAAACCTTCAATAATCAAGGGTATCTTGTTTCTGCTGCACCTGGTTATGAATCCCTTAAGAGCGTGCATGCCGGTCGAATCTATGAAAGGAACATTACGGAAGCGAAGTATTCTCGCCTTAGGTTTTTCTCCGACGGCTTTGTCTATTTCGTCAAACTGTTCTGTCGCGTTGAAGAAGAGCGGGCCGTCTATCTCAAACACC
>CAITPB010000142.1 GCA_903894145.1 Candidatus Firestoneibacteriota bacterium
AAGCATATTAAACTTGTCGGATTCTTTGATGGTGACAAGGACAGGCTTCGCTTCAAGAATGGCAAGAATTCCGAGATACACAGGCCAGACCGGGTCTGAGACAATAACTTCGTCACCCGGGTTGATTATTGCCTGCAGTCCGGAATAGATGGCCCCAACCCCTCCGGCAGTTACCGTTATTTCTGTCTCGGGGTCATATTCCATTCCGTTGTCTTTCTTAAGCTTCAATGCTATCGCCTTCCGGAGCTCCATTATCCCGGGCCCGACAGTGTAATGGCTGAAACCGTCGTTAATTGCCTTTATGGCCGCGTCCTTGATGTGCTTTGGAGTGTCAAAATCCGGTTCGCCAAGATCAAACCTTATGACATCCGGCATTGAAGCTACCGAATCGGCAATCTTCCTTATGCCTGACATCGGCGCGTTCACAACATTCAGGTTCATTCTGCTTTTGAAATCCATTTATTCCGCTCCTTCCAAAATTTTAACTTCCGTGTTAATTTTAGCAAACCGCAGGCTTTCTTTCAAATAGTTTGATTTCAATACTCTCTGTGAATGACAAAAGTGGCTATCTCTTTCAGAGCCTGCTTGAATTCGTTATCCGGGAGTTTGCGCAGGGCCCTGATAGCCCCGTCAGTATATTCCACCGCGGTTTTGTAAGACAGGCTTAGGCAGTCGTACCGCATGAGAACCGCCTTAACTTCTCTCATGATAGCTTCCGTTGCGTGCTTCCGCTGCTTCAACTCGGCCACTATCCGTACAATTCGTTTCCTGTCGGACTGGCTCGCTTTCTTTAAAGCATAAATAATAGGCAGCGTTATCTTGCCCTCCGCCAGGTCCGAGAGGACCGGCTTACCGAATTCTCTGACCTCCGCGGTGTAATCAAGTATGTCGTCCACTATCTGGAAAGCTATGCCCAGATTCGTGCCATAATGCCTGAGAGCCCGAATCTCCGCCGGCCCCGCTCCGGCCGCCACACCGCCAATCTCGCTGCAGGCTTCAAAAAGGGCCGCGGTCTTTTTCATCACGAGCCCGATATACCGCTCTTTGCTCATCCTTACGTTGTACGAATTCACAACATCTTCTATCTCTCCCTCGCAAATAAGGGTGGACGCGCGGGAAATACGCTTTAAGACCTCAAAATTCTGCGTTTCCGAAACTATCTGTGAAGAGAAAGTGGAGAGCAGGTCTCCGACCAGGACGGCGGTCTTGTCGCCCATGGAAGCATTAAGGGTCTTCGCGCCTCGCCTGAGTTTCGCGCCTTCTATGACGTCATCGTGAAGCAAGCTGGCGGCGTGAAGTAGTTCCACAACGGTCGCGGAATCAAGGGCTGTCTTCAAAGTTCCGTTGCCCTTGAGCCCTTTGAAAAGCCTGTAGGATAGCAGCAGGAGAGAAGGCCTGATACGCTTGCCGCCGTTAAGTATCAACCCGCGGACACCGGGAAGTATACCCTCTGTCTTGTGGGCGTAAAACCCTAGTTTCTTCTCGACAAGCTTCAGGTCTTTTTTTATTCTATTTGGAATTTGCAGCATCAGGCCGGCCGTTTAACCGGCGATCTCGCCCATGGACATCATGGGCATGAACATGGCGATGACTATGCCGCCGATAACAACTCCGAGAAAGGCCATGATTAACGGTTCAATCATGGACATAAGGCCCGCCACCGCGACATTAACTTCGTCATCATAGAAATCGGCTGACCGCATCAGCATATCATCGAGTGATCCTGTCTCTTCGCCTACGGAGACCATCTGCACGACCATCGGAGGAAATATGCCTGATTCGCGCAGCGGCTGCGTGATATTTTCCCCCTCTTTAATGCTGGAACGGGCTTTTAATATCGCTTCTTCTATGACAAGATTCCCTGAGGTCCTCGCTGTGATATCAAGGGCTTCAAGTATAGCCACGCCGGATTTGATAAGCGTTCCGAGCGTCCTCGCGAATTTCGCGACCGCCACTTTCCGGATCAGCATGCCGAAAAGGGGCAGTTTGAGCATCAGCCGGTCTTTCGCCAGCTGGCCTTTCTTTGTCTTAAGGAAAGAACGCAGGAAGATTACGGCGCCGGCCACTATGACGGCTTCAAATATGATCTGAGGGAACTTGAAGAAACTCTGCATAAATTCGCTTATGCCGATTACTACTCTGGTGGGCAGTGGCAGTTCGTGCCCGAAGCTTTCAAAAGTAGTCTTAAAGGTAGGTATGACCGCGACGAGAAGGAAGATGGTAATGCCAAACGCAATGGTCATGACCATAGTGGGATACATAAGTGCGGATTTTATTTTTCTGGCAAGCGCGTCGTCTTTTTCTAGGTAGCCCGCAAGCCGGGCAAGAATGCCTTCAAGAATACCGGCTGATTCGCCGGCCCTTATCATATTGACATAGAGGTTTGAGAAGACTGTAGGGTATTTTCCAAGAGCGTCGGACAGATTTGAGCCCTGACCGATATCATCCCTTACTCTTATCACTATTTCTTTGAGCGTTTTGTTCTCAACCTGCTCGGAAATAATGTTCAAACTCTGGAGGACCGGAACTCCCGCGCTTATCATTGTCGAAAACTGCCTGGAAAATATTGCCAGGTCTTTTACGGTAACTTTCCTTATCCTGAAAGTGCTCTTCCCCGCTCTCTTCGCGGGAGTTATGGTAACAGGCTGGAGCTTCTGGGCCCGGAGTTTTGCCCCCACCACTTTGTCGTTGTCGCCTTCCATGGAACCGGAAACTACCGCGCCGGTAGCGGTCTTAGCTTTATAATCGAAATATGCCATAACTCCTCCGGTACTCCCCTTAGCCCTTTATCATCCGGGCCAGGTCTTTCGGGTCCAGCGAATTACCCATAGCTTCGTTGTAAGTTATCAGCTGTTTAATATAGAGCTGGGAAAGAGCGGAGTTCATAGTCTGGTTCCCCTCTTCCGTGGCGGTCTGCATGGTTGAATAAATCTGGTGTATTTTTTCTTCGCGAATCAGGTTTCTGACAGCCATGTTCGGCATCAGCACCTCGATAGCCGCTATACGCCCGCCGGAATAAGCGCGCGGTATCAGCATCTGGGCCAGCACGGCCTGCAGGACAAACGAAAGCTGCGTCCTTATCTGCTGCTGCTGGTGCGGCGGGAAAACATCTATTATCCTGTTTATGGACTGTACCGTGTCGGAAGTGTGCAGAGTGCCGAAAACAAGGTGGCCTGTTTCCGCGATAGTAAGAGCAGCCTGGATAGTCTCCAAATCGCGCATTTCCCCGATTACTATCACATCAGGGTCCTGCCTGAGGATGTGCTTGAGCGAAGCCGTGAAGGAAAGGGAATCAGTCCCTATCTCCCTCTGGTTTACCAGGCAGTTCTTGTGCGAGTAAACGTATTCAATAGGGTCTTCCACTGTTATTATATGGCCTTTCCTGTCCGCGTTGATGTAATCAATGATGGAAGCGATGGTGGTCGACTTTCCCGAACCGGTCGGCCCCGTCACCAGCACCAGCCCCTTCGGAAGCTTAACTATGGTCTTCGAAACTATCTCCGGCAACCCGAGTTCTTCAAATGTCGGAATATGGCTCGGGATGTTGCGCAGCACGGCGGCCACCGCGCCCCTTTGCCTGAAAACATTCATTCTGATACGCCCCAGGCCCTTTACGCCGAAAGCCAGGTCGAGCTCGTTCTCGCGCTCGAACTTTTCTTTCTGGTCGTCGGTGAGGACGCTGTAGATTAGCTCCTGGCAGACTTCGGGGGAAAGTTTTTCGGTTCCGAAAGAAGAAATATCTCCGTCAATTCTTAAGCCCGGAGCCGCTCCGGCTGTTATATGAAGGTCGGACGCATTTTTATCAAATAACGCGCGCAGCAGATCGTTTATTGAAACCATTTGCCCTCCGCCCGGCTTTTAGTCGGTTGTCGTAGCCCTGAACAATTCTTCGATGCTTGTAACTCCCTGCTTCACTTTGCGTATGCCCGCCTCGCGGAGCGTCACCATACCCGTGTCAATGGCAATCTTCTTTATATCGGAAGAGGAGCTTCTCTTCAATACCGCCTTTCTTATTTCATCGTTCATGCTGAGCACTTCATATATGGCGGCCCTGCCTTTGTAGCCGGTATTATTGCAGTGCCCGCAGCCCGTGCCGCGGTAGAACATTATCTTCTCTCCGTCCTTGGGTTTGATACCGAGCTCTTCAAGCAATTCGTGGGAGACTTCATAAGATTCTTTGCACTTCGGGCAGATCTTCCTGATAAGACGCTGGGCAATGATCATGATAACCGACGAAGATATAAGGAAAGGTTCTATACCCATGTTGTCAAGTCTGGTTATGGCGCCAGCCGCGTCATTGGTGTGAAGCGTTGATAGCACAAGATGCCCCGTAAGCGCGGCGTTGATGCCTATCGAGGCCGTCTCGCCGTCGCGGATTTCTCCCACCATTATGATATCCGGGTCCTGGCGGAGAAATGATTTAAGGCCGTTAGAGAAGTTTAGGCCCGCCTTTGGGTTTACCTGCACCTGATTTATACCCTTTACGACAAACTCTACCGGATCCTCAATGGTCACGATATTCACATCCGGAAAGTTGAGCAGGGAAAGCGTGGAATAAAGCGTCGTTGATTTACCTGATCCGGTCGGTCCGGTCACCAGTATCATACCGTAGGGCGCGTCCACGTTTTTCTTGTAAACCTGAAGAATATCCTGGTCGAATCCGAGCTGGGTCATATCAAGCTGGAGGTTGCTTGAATCGAGGATACGGATAACCACCTTTTCTCCAAAAGTGGTCGGGAGTATGGAAACACGCATGTCTATTTCTTTTCCGGCAACACGGAGTTTCGTCCTGCCGTCTTGAGGTTTCCTGCGCTCGGCAATATCCAGTTCGGAGATAATCTTTATCCTGGAAACAAGCGCGGCATAAATCTTCTTCGGCGGGGCGGTCCTTTCGTGCAGGACGCCGTCCACGCGGTACCTGGTGCGGCAGCTCTTCTCATAGGGCTCAAGGTGTATATCGGAGGCATTCTCTTCAATTGCCTTCTGTAATATTGCGTTTACAAGTTTGACGATAGGGGCGTCCTCGCCGGCCTTAGCAAGTTCCGCGGCGCTCGCCTCCTCCTCGCCTTCAATGACCTCAATGTCCTGCACATCTTCAAGGTCCTTCATGACGTCTTCCATATCCTGCGAACTGGTGCTGAAATATTTTGTAATCGCCGCCTTAATCTCGGCCTCGGTAGCAAGCGCGGGCTCTACGTCAAAACCGGTCATGAGTTTAATATCGTCTATTGCCGAAACATTGAGGGGGTCTGCCATCGCGATGGTAAGCGTATTTCCTTTTTTGGCGATAGGAATAAGCGCCTGACGCTGGCAGACATTCTCGGGAACGGATTTCACGATTGCCGGATCAAGTTCACCGAGCTCGGAGAAATTAACTGAAGGGATGCTCATCTGGGTTGCCATGAACGCGAGTATGGCGTCTTCGGTGCTGAATCCAAGTTTTACGATAGCCTGTTCAAGGCGGATGCCGCCTTCTTTGTGTTCTTTCTCGGCCTGCGCCAGCTGATCTTCCGTGATTATTCCCTCGTCAACCAGCATCTGGGCTATTTTTCTCTTCATCGACATATTTCAAAGCCCTCCCGATACGGCAAGCAGCAAGTCACTCAAGGCTAAATCACAAATCTCAAGCACCAAATCTCAAATAAAAATAAAAAAAACACAAACCACAAACTGACTTGATAATTACTTGCATTTTGAATTTTACTTTTTTGTTTTTTGGTATTTATTTGGTGCTTGCTCCTGTGGTGCTTTAATTTAGCAGTTTCTTTATTTCACTCATGAACTCGCTTATATCCTTGAACTGCCTGTAAACCGACGCAAACCTGACATAAGCGACATCGTCCAGCTTCTTGAGCCGTATCATTATCATATCGCCGATTATTGTGGCGGAAACTTCTTTTTCAAGTTTGGACTGCAGATCGCGCTCTATATCCGAGACTACCGCTTCCATAGCGTCAATGCTGACCGGCCTTTTTTCGCACGCTTTCTTTATGCCGTTCAGTATCTTGAACCTGTCGAAGGCCTCGCGCCTCCCGTCCTTCTTGACCACTACAGGCAGAAGCTGTTCAACTTGCTCGTAGGTCGTGAACCTTTTGGAGCATTTCAGGCATTCACGCCTTCTTCTGACGGATTGCCCGTCTTTGCTTTCTCTGGAATCAAGGACCTTGTCGTTCTTAAAACCGCAGAATGGGCATTTCATCTTTTTCCTTTTGTGGCAAAAGATTTTGTACTGTTCAATAGTATAACTTGAATACCCTTTAAAGTCAATTTCGCTTTCCCCGGGTTACGGCGGGCGTTAGCGGGCCAGCCTGACGGCAAGCTTCACGGCTTCAATGAAACTGCGTGGGTTTGCCTTGCCTTTCCCTGCTATATCAAACGCGGTGCCGTGATCCGGAGAGGTCCGGATTATCGGAAGCCCCAGGGTTACATTCACGCCTTCTTCAAAGGCTTCCATCTTAAGCGCAACCAGCCCCTGGTCGTGGTACATGCAGACTACAGCGTCAAAATCTCCTCTCTTTGCTTTATAAAACAGCGCGTCAGGGGCAACAGGCCCGGTTATTACACTCTGCCCGAATTTTCTGCCGGCAGACTTTACCGCAGGGAGGATAATATTTCGCTCTTCCGCGCCGAATATTCCGCCGTCGCCGGCATGAGGGTTGAGCCCGGCAACGCCAATCCTGGGACGCTTTATTTTCAAGCCGTCCCTAAGGTACTCTGCTGCAAGGCCTATTTTCGAAACAATCTCTTCTTTGGTAATCAATTCCGGAACGTCTTTTAGCGCCGCGTGTGTCGTAACCAGCACTACCCTTAAGCCCACGCCGCAGAGCATCATCGCGAATTCACGCGTTCCTGTGAGTTTTGCAAGAAGTTCCGTGTGCCCCGGAAATTTCACCCCGGCCCTGCTGAAGCTTTCCTTGTTTATGGGCGCGGTAACCACGGCCGAGACATCCTCTACAAGCGCCTGCGAGACGGCTTCGACGATATATTCATAGGCCGCGCGCCCGGCAGGCGCGCTGACTCTTGCGGGCTTAATCGGCGCTTTGATATTCTTCATATCGCATATTTTTGCGCCGGAAATATCAGCTTTGAATTTCCGCGCTTGCGCTTTCAGGAAAGCCCCGTCACAGACAATAACAGGGAGACAGTATTTCGAGATAGTTCCGATAGATTTGACGATTACCTCGGGCCCTATCCCTGCCGCATCCCCCATTGTGACGGCTATCCGTTTTTTTTCTGGCATAGCAGCTCCTTCAGAACTTATTCGCGCCTATCAGCCCGCCCAGAATACTGTGCGCGTCTTTCAGAAAATCCAGGAACTTGAACTGGGGTGAAATAGCCGCGAAGACCCCGGCAATGACCAGGATATTCGCAAAAATCACAAAGGCATACGAGAAAAGATAGCCTGACTCGTTAAAATCCGACTGCTTCTGCGCTATTGAATGGATTGTCAGTATTATATGAAAACTAAGGCTGAACCCTACAAAAAAAACGGCGTAATCATAAAATTCCTTTTTAATTATAAGGCATTGAAGCAGCACAACCACGGTATAGAGCGGAAAAAAATAGGGTGCAAGGCTTATCAGGAAATTGGTCCGGTTAACTTTTACATTTCCGCCGTTTCCCGTAACATGAAACTCGGAAACCTTCCCCCCGAAAATAAGAGTCCAGACCGCGTGCGTGAATTCGTGCGCCATTACATGCATAAATACCGGGCGGTAAAGCAGAATGTGGAGCAGGAGATAGGCGACGATTCCGGCAAGGAAAAATATCTCGGTGCGCTGGGGCGCCTGAAGGAGCGTTAAAGAATGCACGAAAGCCGCGATCAACAGAAGGCTCACGGGGATAAGCAGGAGGGCGGCAATGAACTTTAACTGCTTCATTCCTCAGCCTCTTTTTCCGGCTCGGACTGCTTAACTACCACGCAGAATTCCCCGAGTACCTTTCCGTCTTTAAAGCGCGCCTTCACTTCGTCGGGAGTGCCGCGCACGACCTCTTCGAATTTCTTGGTGATCTCTCTGGCAAGAGAGATAAAACAATCCCCGTAGACCGTTTTAATGTCATCCAGCGTGTCCATAATGCGGTAAGGTGATTCAAAAAATACAACCGGGAGTTTTGAGCCTTTGTACGCTTCCAGTTCCTTTCTTTTCTTGGAAGGCTTCTTTTTAAGGAAACCAAGGAAGATGAATCTGTCCGTATCAAGGCCGGAGATCGAAAGAGCCGCAACGACCGCTGAGGGACCCGGGACGGCCACGGCTTTTACGCCGCGCTTCGCGGCTTCGGCCACCAGCAGCCAGCCGGAATCGGAAATACAGGGCGTTCCCGCGTCAGAGACTACGGCAACGTTCTTTCCGGAAAGCAGGAGTTCAAGCAGGTAATTGCCTTTGCCTTCTTTATTGTATTCGTGATAACTGGTGAGTTTTTTCTCAATGCCAAAATGCTTGAGGAGATTGCCTGTTACGCGGGTGTCTTCCGCGGCTACTATATCGCATTCTTTCAACACTCGCAGGGCGCGGAGAGTGATGTCTTCAAGGTTGCCTATGGGAGTTGCCACAATATAGAGAGTGCCGGGAATCATTTTTTCCCCCGAGAGGCGCTCGTAAACTATCCTGATTATTCCGCAACCTGCAGGCCTTACAAGGCCTTTCCGTGTTGAGAAACCGCTTCCTTACTCTTCCTCGTCCTTGGAAGCAAGCCGCGCGACTGCCATCGCCTTGTCCCCCTCGGAAAGACGTATAAGCCTTACGCCCGATGTCGATCTGCCTGTCTGGCGGATGTCGGAAACCTTGCTCCTGAGCACCACACCAGAACTCGTCATGACCATTATTTCGTCATCCTTTGCTACTTCTTTTATCCCAATAACCAGACCTGTCTTCTCGCTGGTCTTAATATTAATAAGCCCTTTGCCCCCTCTACCTTGAACCCGGTAGGCTGAGAGATCGGTTCTCTTGCCGAAACCCCTCTCGGTCACGGTGAGCAGGCTGGACTTGTCAAAAACGACTTCCATTCCTATCATAAAGTCGCCCTTGCCGAGTTTCATGCCCTTAACACCAATCCCCGAGCGGCCAATCTCCCTTATGTCTGATTCTTTAGAGCGGAGCGCGTAGCCGTTCCTCGTTGCCGTAACAACATCCTGCTTGCCGGTTGTGATCTTCACCGCGATAAGTTCATCGCCGTCGCGCAGGCGGAGAGCAATAATGCCCGTGGAGCGCGGATTGTTGAACTCGGAGAGCCTTGTCTTCTTTATCATACCCTGTTTCGTGGCCATCACCACAAACACCGTGTCCTTGAACTCCTTGATGGCGAGCGCGGCCGTTATCTGCTCCTGAGTCTCAAGTTTAATGAGGTTGACGATGGGCTTGCCCTTAGAATATCTGCCCGCCTCAGGTATCTCATAGACCTTGAGCCAGTATACCTTGCCCCGGTTCGTAAAGAGCATCAGGTAGTCCTTTGTCGTGGTCACGAAGATATCCTCGACAAAATCATCGTCCTTCGTCTCGGCGCCTGTTATGCCCTTGCCCCCGCGCCTTTGCGCCTTATAGGAAGTAACCGGCAGCCTCTTCACATAGCCGAGGTGCGACATGGTGACTATTACATCTTCTTCCTTTATAAGGTCCTCGATGTTTATCTCTGCCTGCTTGGCTATTATGTGGGTTCTTCTCTCGTCGCCGTAGCGTGTCCTGATATCAATCAGTTCTTCCTTAACTACCGCGAGCACGTTCTTTGAATCAGAGAGAATATCTTTGAGTTTTTCTATGAGCTTAAGAAGCTCCTTGTATTCAGCCTCCAGTTTCTGGATTTCAAGGTTCTGCAGCTGCCTGAGACGGTAATCAAGGATGGCCTGCACCTGAACCTGAGAGAGCTTGTATCTTTTCATAAGCTCGGCTTCGGCATCTTTTGAAAACCTGATGATCTTAATTGCCCTTTCGAGGTCGTTTATTATAATGAGCAGGCCTTTAATTATGTGGACCCTTCTCTCGGCCTTGTCGAGGTCATATTTGGTCCTTCTTATTATGACCTTGCGCCTGTGTTCGAGATACTGGCTCAGCATTCCCTTAAGGTTCAATATCTGCGGCTGCTGATCAACAAGCGCCAGCATGATAACGCCGAAGGAGGATTTGAGCGAAGTGTGCTTGTAGAGGTTGTTGAGTATTATCTGAGGATTCTCGTCCTTTTTCAGCTCTATAACAATGCGCATACCGTCTTTGTCCGATTCGTCCCTTATGTCGGAAAGGCCTTCGAGTTTCTTGTCTCGGACCAGTTCGGCGATGCTCTCAATTAGCCTGGCTTTATTCACCTGGTAGGGGATCTCATAAACAATGATCCTCTGCTTGCCGCCCTTCATCTCTTCTATGCGCGTCTTTGCCTGCAGCGTTAAAGAACCCCTGCCGGTACTGTACGCGTCTTTTATGCCGTCGCGCCCGAGAATATAACCTCCGGTCGGGAAATCCGGACCGGTGATAATGGTCATCAATTTTTCTATGGTTATTTCCGAATCGTCAATGAGCGCGATTATTCCGTTTATCACCTCAGTCAGGTTATGCGGTGGTATGTTGGTCGCCATTCCGACAGCGATGCCTTCCGCGCCGTTCACCAGCAGATTGGGGATCTTTGTCGGAAGCACCTGAGGTTCTTCCCTGGACTGGTCGTAGTTGGGAATAAAATCAACGGTATTCTTTTCTATATCTGCGAGCACTTCGTCGGAGATCTTAGCAAGCCTGGCTTCTGTGTATCTGTAGGCGGCAGCCGCGTCACCGTCGACGGAACCGAAGTTTCCCTGTCCGTCTATGAGCGGATATCTTATCTTGAAATCCTGGGTCAGCCTGACCATGGTATCGTAAACAGAAAGATCTCCGTGCGGGTGGTATTTACCGAGGACTTCACCGACTACCATGGCGGATTTTCTGTAGGGCTTGCTGTGGGTAAGGCCCATCTCGTTCATGGCGTAAAGTATTCTTCGCTGAACCGGCTTCAACCCGTCGCGCACGTCAGGCAGGGCCCTGCCGACGATAACGCTCATGGCGTAGCTTAAGTAGGATTCTTTAATCTCGTCTTCGACATAAATAGGTTTGACTTTTTCGTTCGGGCCGATTCTGACCGCGACTTTAGGTTTGACGGTTTTTGTTTCCGCGAGTTCTTCCTGCACGGGAACTTCTTTTTCCTGTTCCTTGGCAGGCAGTTCTTTCTTCTGCAAGGGTTTTGTCTCTTTAGATGGTTTCTTCTTCTTTTTTGACAAACTGTCCTCCAAATTTATTGCTGCGGCCTGAAGGCAACGGTATTCTGAAAATACTTTTAACCGCTCTTTACACAGTGATTTTAGCAGGAAACGCTTATAATATCAAGAATTTTGCGATTTTTTAGGCAGGTTTTGTTGCAGAAACGAGGCCCGCAGAACATCCATTTTAGGGCATGAAAACGCTACTTTTTAAAGCCTGACTCCGCAGTCTTTTCTTCTTTTTCGAGTTCATCATTGGTGTAGGCCCTTAAATATTGGACAAAATAGGACTTGTCCTTCTTTAAATTAGAGGGAGAGAGCGACCAGATCGCTATCCTGTCTTTGAGAACCAGCGCTCCGCCGCCGTTAGTGCTGACCCCGGCAAGGTCTACCTCCAGGTCGCTATGGCCGGGCCTGGCAAGCAGCTTCGTATCGCTGCGGTCCTCGTACTTGATCGGGGATTTAGGCTTGATAACAAAGTTAAAGCTTAGCGGTTCTTCTAAAGGGTTGAATATGCCAATCTTAAGGACATCGTAGCCGTCCCAGACCCCTCTCTTCGGAGGACATTCCGCTATGCAGCCGCCGCCGTCTTCTGTCGCGGTAACTTTAAGCGAGACGCTTCCCTTTTTAATAGCGTGCTCTTCGGAGAGTGAAACCTCAGACTTGATTCCGTCATTTGTAGTCTCGCCTTTGTCTAACTTCAGTATATCCAGTTTCTTTGCGGAACCCGTAGCCGCGCAAAGGAAGACCCCGATAAGAACCGCAGCCAATATCTTATTTTTTTTCATGGACCCCCCCCGGGGCGGTTCAACCGCCTGTTGCTCCGGCCAAAACGGCGGACGGCTTGCTTTTCTCCAGCCTGAAATTATTCACGTAAAAAGCTGCCGGCGTTACGCTGAACTTATTCTGCGTAAAATACCACTCATGAACGTTTCTATCCCAGCGGTACGGTTCGCCCGTCATTGAGGTCGCGCCCCTAAGATCTATTGCTACGCTTGAATACCCCGGACGGACACCTGCCGTATAGAGGAAAATATTTCCCCTGCCTGAATCAAGCAGGCCGCGCACGCGGAAGTCGAAGAGAAGAACCTTCTTCTCCGGATTATAAACGTCAAAACTGAATGTATCATATGTTTTCCACGCATTGACCGCGGCAAAATTCTCACCGACAGCCCATTTTGCGCCGTGCGGCTGCACTCTTATCATCTCTTTACCGCCAAGCTGCACCCGAGCCGACCCCGCGTTTACAATGTTGGGAGGCCTGGACCAGGGTTCAAGGACATATCTCACATAGCTGCCGTAGGCTCTGATATCTACCGGAGAAGTTATGCCGGAAGAGTTCAATTCGTTGAAACAACCGGCGGCGACCGACCTGACTCCAGATTTTTCCGCGGCAACCCCGAGGTTCATCTTTACAGCCGCTTCAAACTTTTTATCCTTCTTCTTTTCATTCTCGTTTTTTAGCTCGTTGAAAACCAGCGCGGACTCAAGGCCGTAGCCTGACTTTGAAAGTGAAACGCCTACTATAAATCTCCCGTCCCTCGTTTTTGCCCCACCTTTGCCGGCAGTTTTCACGACTTCAAGATAGTTGAGGGATTTCACCAGGGCCTTCAGTTTCTGCTCTCCTTTCAGATTAGCGGACCTCTGATAAGCAAGCTTGCTCTCCTTCGCACTTTCCGCGAGCAAAGCCGAAAGCGAGGCCGTGTAGCTGTCAATGCCCTGCCTTGCGCTTATCCCGGAATAGATTCGGACAGCGTCATCGTAATTCTGGGTCTTCTCGCATTCAACTGCCGTGAGGATTTCATCCTGCACGCGCCGGACATTGTTGCAGGCAGCCTCGACCACAACACCGCTGCCAAAGACATTATTGAAAAGCTTTGCCGCTCCGCCCGAAAGACTCCCCTCGGATTTACGCCTGACAATATCTTTAAGGATGGCTATCATCCTGACATTATCGCGTTTATCTATGGAGTAGAGGGCGTTCTCCAGCGAGGCAACAGCAGTGTAATCTATGCTGTTGTTTGAGAGTTCATCAGCCTGCTGGTGCTGAAGCGCCGCCTTGACCACGGGTTCAGAACCGCCGGAAAAAGAATACTTAGCGAAATCCAGTATCTTGGTGTAATCTGAAACGCTAATAACGCTATAGACAGCGTCATAACCGAATACCACAGCAAGGACTGCGGCTACGGCAAACAGCGACCTTAGAGCCAGCCTCGGGAAGAAACCCTGTCTGAACTTATTCTCTTCCCGCTCTATGCCGGCGAATACCTTTGAAACCATGCCGGCATCTTCCTGACAACCGCTGTCCTTGAGGAGA
>CAITPB010000143.1 GCA_903894145.1 Candidatus Firestoneibacteriota bacterium
CTCATTTCATTCGGGTACAGGACTGTAGGTTGCGCCAAGGTGCATCGAAGGCGGAAGGTTAGAGGATTAGATGCTCAGAGGCTTGGACGTTGGAGGAAACGAGAGGTAATTAAAAAAGCAAAACAAGGAGAATACGATGGGGAAAATAAAAGTATTGTTTCTATGCACGCACAATTCGGCAAGGTCTCAGCTTTCGGAAGGATTGCTCAATGCTCTCCACGGAGATAAATTTGAAGCGGTGAGCGCCGGCACGAGGCCCGGAACGGTAAATCCGATCGCAATAAAGGCTCTTGCGGAAATAGGAATTGATATTACGAAGCACCACTCAAAACACGTAAAGGAATTCACGGGAAAGAATATTGATATAGTTGTCTCGGTCTGCGATTCCGCAAAAGAAGAATGCCCAATATTTCCTTTTGCCAAAGTAATCCTGCATAATTCTTTTAAAGATCCGTCTGCGGCGCAGGGCAGCGAGGAAGATAAGTTAAACGCTTTCAGAAAGACCCGCGATGAAATTAAGAGCTGGCTTGAGAAGGAATTCGTCCCGAGGTACGGCAGGTGACAAATGAAAGAAGATAAACTCCGGTTCAAACATACTGACGGCAAACCTGGATTCAGCGGCCTGATTGGAAAAATCAGAATGCGTCTCGGGATAAAACGGTCCGATTTCAGGGTAAAGCCGGGTCTTTACGCGCTGAATTCGCCGGGCACGGGTTCTCCTGTGCTTGTTTCCGCTAATTACAAATTGAGTTTTGATGTTTTGCGCGCCGCCGCCGGTAATTTGGACGCGTGGATACTTGTTCTTGATACTAAAGGCATAAATGTGAGGTGCGCCGCGGGCAAGGGAACATTCGGAACGGAAGAATTGATAAAACGGGTGAAAAAATCCGGCCTTTCAAAATACCTGTCCCATAAGGCGCTTATTCTTCCTCAGCTCGGGGCAAGCGGAGTTGCGGCCCATAAAGTAAAAGCAAAGACGGGTTTTACCGTAAAATTCGGCCCCGTGGAAGCTTATGACCTGAGAAAATACCTGGAAAACGGGCAGAAGTGCGATGAAGCAATGAGGACAATTAGTTTTCCGCTTGCCGAAAGGTTAGTGCTGACGCCGGTGGAAATGGTGCTCTCCTGGCCGTTGCTTCTGGGATCCGTGTTGTTATCGGTTCTGTGCGCCATTATTTCCGGCGGCCTTCCGGTATTTTTATCACTCCTATCCTTGTCGGTGCTTACTATCCTGACCGGCACGCTGCTGGTTCCCGCGCTCCTTCCATATATACCCGGTTCCTCTTTTGCCTGGAAGGGCTGGATAACGGGCGTTATTTCTTCGGTTATATATTTACTGCTGGCAGGTATTTCCTCGGCTGTTTTTATTGCTGGCGCGCTATTTCTCTTTCCGGCCATATCGGCGTTTCTTGCCCTTAATTTTACGGGTTCAACCACCTTTACTTCGCCGTCAGGCGTGAAGAAAGAAATGCTTTATGCCATTCCTTTCTGCGCAATCTCCGCGGCGGCAGGGCTTGTTTTTCTGCTCTACTTTGCTTTCAGGGGGCTTTCCCTATGAGATACCTGAAGAATGTTTCAACGCTAAAAATTGACAGGAAAAAATGCACCGGCTGCGGAATGTGCGCGGTAGTCTGCCCGCACAGAGTTATAAAGGTCGCGGAGAGAAAGGCCTGGATTATTGAGCCTGATCTTTGCATGGAATGCGGGGCGTGCGCGGTCAACTGCCGCGAAAACGCGGTCAGCGTAAAGAGCGGAACCGGTTGCGCCTACGGAATGATCCTTGCGAAGCTAAAGGGCAGCAGCGAAGAATGCGAGTGCGAGTGTGGTTAAAGGAAATAAAAGTTTGTAACGTTCATAACGTAAATATTATTGGGCATGGTCTGCCAGGGTTTGTGTTATGCCGCAATCGGCAAAAATAGAGCGACCATAGATTGTTTTAGCGATTTGTGGTTTTGCGTATTTTTTTCTTAGCTTTTTCTTTTGGTTCAGGAAGCTCGTTGGATGTTATTCTTATCAATTCCCCCATCCAAGCCCTGTCTTCTATCTTGTCCTCTATCAGGAAGCTCAACTTAGCTCCGGGATATGCCGCTGCTTCAACGGGTTCACCGATATATTTCCGTCCTCCGGCGGTCTGTTTTACAAAAAGCCGGTTATCGCAGACAAGCGCTACCACCTTAGCGTTGCAATAAATAGCGTACTCCCCGAACATTTTCCGTGAAGTTATCTTGCCTGAACCGGCTATGGTCTCCATTATGAAATCAACAAAAGACTGGTCTGATGCCATTTGCCTCCGACTATTGTCCTATTCGCTAATGGGATTTACGTTGCAAGCGCTATTCTGTTATGCCAGACGTAGTCTGGCATGAAAGATATACTACCTCACAGAACAAGACTCACGTAGTGCGGCTTATAAACCTTACAAACTTTACAAGCTTTTGCTCGCTGCCTTTCCTTCGTTTCTTTCGACATTTTTGAAATTGATTATTTTTACTGCCTTGTTTATTTCGTTATGCCGAAGAATACCCCGCCATTAATGGCGGGGATGAATTCGGCATGAATTATATCTTTACCAACCGAAACAAAAACTCCGGCCTTCAGGCCGCAGTATTTTATTGCTACTTTCCTGCCGGCAGCGCTTTTCCCGTTTGGTATGATAATGTCCGCGTATTTTTTTGTCGGTAAAAGGAACCGGCGGTAATTTGGTTCAACGCATTCCTCATTATAATGGATTATATCATCCCTGCTGCCCCCATAGTCGGCTTTAAGGTTTCTCCGGGTCCTTCGCGCCAGCATTTCCCGTATGCCGCTGTCCACAAAACATTTTACATCGAGCAGGTTCCGTATTAGGGGAAAATAGAGCGAGAAATGCCCGTCAAGAAGATATACCCGTTTTCCGGAGAGGTTTTTGCAGAATGAAGCCATCTTCCGAACATATAAGGAATCCGGGCGGTTGAAATCCGGCCTGTATTCTTCGTGATAACGGGATCTGTATTTAGGAAGTTGTTGGAGCGGTTTAAAAAATCTGTCCAGTGAGATAATTTCGGCCTTCCTGCTTCCCAATTTATCTTTCAGATGCCGGAGAAAACCTCACCCTTTAGGGTGAGGATGAATCCGGCATGAATAATATTAACACACCTATAAAGAGAAACTCCGGCCTTCAGGCCGCAGAGTTTCATTTCTCAATATCTTCGCTATCGTTGTCTTGCCGGCGCCGCTTCCCCCGGCAATCCCGACAAGCAGTGGTTTCTTTGCGAAAGCACTCATAAAATTCCTCAATTCTCTTTGGCCAATCGACAAAATCACATAAGTTCAAATCTCAAATCACAAACACCAAGTTAGAGCGAAATCACAAATTCCAAGCACCAAATCACAAATAAAAATAAAATAACATAAAAAGAAAAAGACAGA
>CAITPB010000144.1 GCA_903894145.1 Candidatus Firestoneibacteriota bacterium
AAGCTGAAGTTTGAAAGCGGGAATATATGCGGTATTTGCTGTCAGCGTTCCCGAATCATCCCCGTATTTGCCTATCGTTTTTTCCGCGTAAAGAACGCCGTTAATATCTATGAGCTTCATATAGACAATAGGCGCGCTTGATTTGACATTTACGCTGAACTTGTTTCCTATTGCTGTTAAATTGACCTGAACATCACCCCAAACTGCCTGCTTGTTGTAGCTATAGTATTTGGGTTCTTCCGGGGCTTTTACAGGTTCCTGAGTCGGTTTTTGAGGCGTTTCTTTACCTCCACCCGCTGTTTCTCCGTTTTTTACTATCATTCTTGGCAAAGAGACCTTTTGAGATGATGAAGAGGAAAGCTGGTCTATCAATGCTGAATGTCTGTCTTTAAATTGTTCCAGTTGTTCGCTAATCCCGGCGTTTAGCGTTACGCCGAAGATTACTGATAATACGGATATGTTAATGGCGGATTTAACGTCCAAGTTTTTCCTTTGAAAGTAATCTGTAATGCTGATGTGCCGTCATAACGGTAAGAACCCTGGAATGAACCCGTCCAAGGAACATTGCCGTAAAGCCAACAGTAATTAGAAGGATAGTAGTTAGAAGTAATTGAATAATCGCATTGGTAATAGTAGGCATCGCCTATCTGCGCATTTATAACCTGTTGCCATTGAACGGAATTAATTGCTCCGCCGTTCTTGAAAGTAAGGTAGGGCTTTATGTTGTTTGGAGATGATGACGGCTCGTTGGCGCTATTTAACGCAACGGCCCAGGCATCCAAGGGTATTCCGTTGTTTCGCGATATTGTTATTGAGAAGTAATTGGTGGCGTTGCCATAGATATTAATTGTTCCCGTGGCAAAGATAGGGTCTGTGAAGTTCTTTACTGCTGTGCTAGTGTTTGTGAGTATTGTGCTGCCGTTAGCCATTCCCGAAATGGTGTAGGTAGGCGCGCTTCCGCTGAAAAAGTCAGGGTAGGATATGGAAATGTCGGCTGATGTGCCGCTCTGCACAGATGCCAATGAAGAGGACCAGCCCGCCGGCAATGCTGTTGTTGAAAGAACCAGAGGAACAGGAACGGTTGAGGTGTCGGTATAGGAAACTGTATAAACTATGCTGTTGGAGACCGCTCCGTAGTTTAAATTGGCGGATTTGAGCTGAATGCTCGCCGTTCTTGCTTCCGTGAATGCCACCGCCGAGGTTTTGCCGCTGTTTATGGTTAAAGTCTTGCTGTAGCCGGGGCAGTTTTGGTAAGGCTGTAGGGCAACGGTATAATCTCCGTTTAGATCACAGATATAATGTCCGTTTCCGGAAGCATCAAGGGCGACTTGAACAAATGAGCCATCCGGCCGGCTGATGTTGCACAGCGAGCCGCTTTGAGGCTGTCCGTAGTAATTGAATGAGATATCAATTCTGCCGCCAGCGATGACTCTGGAGTCCGGCGTGGGCGGGTTGCCGTTGTCGAACCCCGGAGATAATGGATTTTTACCGCAAGATGAAAGTATGAGTCCGGCTCCTGCAAGTATCAAAACAAAACGAAACATTAACCTCCTTCATCCCGGCTTAAAAAATTCTTAGCGAGAAAGACCGAACCAAAGAATAGCAGTTAGAGTTTTTCACAACCCTGCTAAAACTTATAAGCGATATTAAGCCTGTAGGCAATTGTTCCGTAATCTCTTGCGTAAAACTCTGTCATAGCTGTCGGATCCTCGTTACCCTTAAAGAGCGGGACCGGCATACTGTTGTTTAAGGAACTGAAAGACGGCCTTGCGAAGGTGTAATCTCCGATTCCGTTTGTCATGCTCAAAGAGATTTCAAGCCCGCCTAAGCGTTTAAAGAGCTTGGCAAAATAGGTTGTTTGAGGCAGGGTTGCTTTGACGGGAGTGTAGAAGTCTCCTCCCGTGAAGGCGTTCTGTAATGAGGGGTTAAGCGGTAGTTGGGATTCAACAATCAGGCTGTCAAAGATGCCCAGGGTAATGTTTGAAAGAAGGACATTGCC
>CAITPB010000145.1 GCA_903894145.1 Candidatus Firestoneibacteriota bacterium
GTATCCAGGAACTTGTCCCATTCTTTTTTCATGGGACCGTAGGTTCCCTTTATAAGGTAAAGCGCGTAGTCCTTCTTTTTATAGAGGCTGGAAATCACAAAATACGGAAGGAAGTTCGTGTTTCCTCCGTGGGCATTCACAATGAGTATCTTTTTAAATCCGTTTCGCGCTATTTCATCGCAAACGTTTTCAAGCAGTTCATAGGTCAACTGCGGGCGTATGCAAACTGAGCCGGCCGTATGCCTGACCTCGGCTATCTGGCTGAAAAAAAACGGCGGAAAAACGACCGCCGGCTCTTTCTCTGCGGCCATTTTACAAACCTCGTGGGCCTTGAGATAATCTATGCCAAGCGGCATGTGCTCGCCGTGTTTTTCCAATATTCCCACGGGCAGAACGCATACGCCCTTGGTTTTTTTGATGGATTTCAGAAAATCGACATAGTTCAGTTTTTCCCACTGCATAGAGATCTCCTTCACTTCAGCAATTTGTTGTCTTCTTCTTTTGATTCAGAATATTCAATGTCAATTATATCGTCATCTTTCCTGCCCTTGCCGGCCTTAGGCCTCCTAAATAGCGCGGAGACAATAATAAAGAGCCCTACAGGCACAATGAGTATCAGCGACGCAAAAGCGGCAAATACCAGAATGGCAAGAAGCAGGCAGACGCCTATTACGACTATAATCCCGAGCAGAAGCCTCGTCCCGGAACCGCCCCCGCCGACAATTACCCTGGTTTTCACTTGTTACCCCTTCCGGAAAGACCGGACTCATTTTCTTCTTTGTTTTTTCAACACTTTCATTATACAACTTTCGAGACTTTCTTTGAAATCCTTTTTGGAGAGTTCAAGCAGGGGAGCTTTCTTTAGCCCGCAGAAATTCTGTATCTTTGCGTCATAATTTAATCCTATGAAAGGTATCCCGTGCATATCGGCAAGTATAAGGCTGTGATAACGGGAACCCGCAACAACATCGGCGCGAGAAATCTCCTTTATGATTTTCTTATAATCCCCGTTAAAACCCCGTTCAAGCCCGGTCAGCTTATCCTGCGGCACCTGGAACGGGACAAACCGGCAGCGGATGCCGGACGCCTTCAGGCTCTTGCTTACAGCAACGGCATCTTTAATATAGCGCGCGGACTCACGGCACTCTCTCAGAGCAAAAACAACCGTTTTGGGTTTTCCGTTCTTTCTTTTGCGGAGGAATTGAAGAATTTGCGCGGCGTCGCCGGTAACCGGAATCCTCCGGGCCTTCACGCCGAGCTCCCTGAGCGCCTTCCCGGATTCCGAATCCCTCACTGATATTTCGCCGGCGGAGTTAAAAGCGGCGCGGGCGAGGAACCTTCCGGCGCGCGTTGTAAGCGGCCCGACTCCCTGGTGCAGAAGCCGGACCTCTTTTGAAAATAATCGCGCGGCCAGCACGAAAAGCGAATAATACAGGACTGACCTGACGCTTGTGCGGTCCTGGAATATGCCCCCGCCTCCGCAGACCAGAATATCGCAACTCATAAGCTCCCGAAGCGCCGGCAGGATTTTTCTTGCAGGAACGGCTCTTACCTTAAATGCCTTCTCCGTCAGCCGGGGATTTGACGAAAGCGCAGTGACGCGCGCTCCCTCAGCCCGCAGATTATTCAGGGTTGCGAGCAGAATAAGATCATCTCCGGCGTTTTTTTCGCCTATGTAGCCGAAGATTAAGACCTTCGGAGCAGTCTTGACAGCCTGATTAATACCGCGCCTCCGAGTAACCCGAGAACAGCCCCGTAAACGGAACGAAGCACAGACATCAGGAACGGTATGTGGGCGTGGCAGAAGGTGTTCACCACCGAGGTAAGACCGAACACGCCGACCGAGACCAGAATGACCGCCGGCAGCCTGAAGTCTTTAAAACGCTCTTCATACAACATATTGAGCCCCAGCAGCAGGCAGGGATAGCCGATCAGGAATTCTTTTGCCCTGGGGCGCGCCCGAAAAACGTTCTCCAGAAAGCCTCTGAATGATTCCTCAAACGGAAAAAGAGGCGCGTTGAAGTTGCCTGAACGCACCGAGGCAACCGCGAAGATGACCGCGAAAAGAACGGCAAGCCCCCCTGCCAGCGCGAGCCCGCGGCGGGTAAATTCACCGCGGTTCTTGGAAACCAAATACGCAAGCACCAGCGCGACCGGAAGGCTCAACGAGTACTTTACCCCGCCGAACTGTTCGAGTTTTATCATGAAAACCGTGTCGGAAATCACGGCCGAAACGAGAATGCCGCCGGCAAGCGAAAGCAGGAACATCGCAAAGAAACGCGCGTAGGGCCCTTTGAAATATCTCATTCCGGCAAAGAACGCGAGCAGAGGAAAGAATAGGGCTATAAAAAAGGCAGCGTATTGCTTCGTCCGGATATGCCCGCCTGACCCGAGCAAGTATGGATTCGAATTAAAAACGCCGGGTTTTTCTCCGGCACCCTTTAATGCGGCTGAAATACCGGTTACGAAACTTTCGTTTTCCAAATAACCGGCGTCTGAATATTTAAATTTGACATAAAGAATCCCGATCCTTCTTTCGAATCTTGCGCGGAGGAACCTGTCTCTGAGCTTGGGAAAAGAAAGCTTGTCAAGTTCCCGGTCTTTTACGGTATGCGCGGTGAGGATATTTTCAAAAGGAATGCCTTCATACCCGACAGGCCTGTAAAGTTCAAGCAGGCAGGGTTTTAAGCCTTTGGACAGGACTCTTGTTTTGTCGTAAATCAGGTTGTTTACGAAGAGAACACGGGCGCCGTCCGGCAAACCTGAAAGCCTGTCCCCCTTTTCATTGTCTGATTTGTAAATTATCCCAAGCCCGTTCTTCCGGGCGGCGGCTTCGCCTTCCTCCCTGTCAGCCGGCTCCAGGATAAGAGAAGTAATTCCCGCCCCTTTCAAAATCCCTGTTTCGGCGCCAGGGCTTTTTCCGGAAAACGAGGAAAGGGTTTTGACGTCGGAATAGGCAGCGGCAAGGTCAAAGGTGTCCAGCTGCCGTTCTACCCTGACTCTGCCAGCAGAAATAAAAACAGCCCAAACAAGCGCCGCGGCTAGACAAGCGGAACCAGTTATCAGGAGCGCTTTTTCGGTTCTTTTTTCCATTCAAAATTCCTGTAAAAGAAGACGGTGAGGGAACCTATGGCCGCGCCTATTATCGCGCCGCCGAACACATCCAGAGGGTAATGCACTCCGCAATAAACCCGCGAAAAAGAGACAAGCGCCGCAAGAAGGAGAAACCAGAGCCCGGATCTTTTGTTAAAGAAAATAACTACCGTTGCCGCGGCAAAGGTATTGGCCGCGTGGTTTGACGGAAAGGAATAACCTGCAGCGCCGGCAAGCTGCAGCACGTGAGGTATGGATTCAAACGGGCGGATCCTTTCAAAAAACGGTTTCAGTATCCTGTAGCAGAACGCATCCGTCAGGACAACCGCGATAATACAGAGCGTGACAATTATTTTTGTCTGCCTGCCACCTTTAATAAGGAGATAAATCGCCAGAAGCGCGAGCGGCGGCAGCCAGATCCACTGGTTCGTCAGTGTCTGCATAATCACATCAAGCACGGGATTGTGCATGCGGTTGTTCACAAAATAAAAGATTGCCCTGTCTATTCCCGTCACGAATTCCATAAATTTAACCAATAACCCTCCCTGTTGGACGCGCGGACGCGCGGATGTTCAGATGCTCAGAAGGTTGTAGCCCCTATATCTTATGACCTTCCGACCCTCCGCGCATCTGCGCCTCATTATTTACCAAACAGTCCTTTCAACAAATCAACGCCCTTCTTCTTCAACCCTTCACCTTCTTCCTGCAGTTTCTTCTTTGCCGTGTTTTCCGCGTTTTTACCGGCGTTAGCAAGAGACCTGTCCATATTCGGTTTGAAAGAAGGCGCGGCAAGACGCCCGAAGACATCAAAATCAACCGGGACCCAACCGTCCGAGCCGGCGGCGTACTTACCAGCGTCACCAAGCTTTGAAGTTATGGACGGAGAAAAATCGTTGCGCACGGGAAGCTGCATCTCTGAATCAAGATCCCGGTCAAACCCAACCCAGCCACCGGAACCGAAGTTATACCTGGCGTCATCGCAAACGACCTTCATCTCATCAATATTTACCTTCTGCCCGCCAACCCTGGTCCTTCCGGTCATCTGTCTGAAAGGTATCTCCCCCGAAGGATTCACTCCAAGGGCTTTGAGGCCGTCGCTTAGCGCCTGCCAGTTTTTTAGCTTCCCGTCTACAAGCTTGAAGTTCAAAGTTCCCGCGATGTTCTGCTTTACTTCCTTCTTGTTCGCTCCCCTTCCCGAGAAGTTAAAATCCGAGACCGCCGCTCCGGAGATCTTATCTTTCACCACGCCGGCCATCCAGCCTTCAAGGAAAGAATCAGCCGCGGCATTGACAAAATCTCCCGTCTGCACCCCGGACAAACTGCCGGAAACCGAGTACCCCAGACCGGGAACATTCAGGTCCACTTTTGCCGCCGTCTTCACGGCTCCGCCGTACCCGCTCATGGAAGCCTTTATATCCGCTGCCCGCTTGGCGAGCTTTACATTGGAAAGCATGTCTGTGAACTTTATCTTCTTGAACAATATTTCCTTGATGTTCAGGTCGGCTTCAGCCGAAAGTTTTCCGTAAACATAGCCCGTATAAGCCTTTATCTCTTCGTCGGAAAAACCGGAGTCCGCGGAAGCCGCCGCTTTGGGCGCGGCAGCTGTTTTTGTGTTTGTCGGAAGCGCGTCCCAGACCTCATCCGCCAGGAACTTCCGGCACGCAAGCCCAGCTTTTATATCTCCCTCAAATTTCGTCTTCCAATCGGACATAGTCTCCAGATTAAAATTGGACGCGGTCACATAGCCTGAGAATTCCGATGTGCCGGCAAGAAAACTAATATCCGGCAGCCGCAGCTGTTTTTCCGTAAGAGACAGAGAGGAGTTAAGTTTTGAGATGCCGTATTTTATCCCGCCGTACATAAAGCCCAGGCCGGAGAGTCTTCCCGAACCGCTAATTTTTATCCCTTTATAATTTACCGAATAATCTTTCGTTATGGGAATGTACATTTTGATATCAACGGAGGCGGAGCCTTCGGACTTAAGATCGCTCATCAGCGGAAGCATGGAAGCAATTTCCGGAACGGACAGGGTTCCCGTAACCGCGACATTGACTTTCGGAACCCCGAATATTTCTGTAATTGATTTGTCCGCCTTAAAGGCTGACGCGCCGGTCTCTATGTTTGAAACAGCGCGTACCGCGTCCTTCTTAACGTCAAAATCAAAAGATACCTTGGTCTTAAGGCCCTTGGGTTTGACGAAAACATCGGAGTACTTCGCTTCAACCGGGGAAAGATCCGCGCTCCCCGAGCCTGACGCGTAAACATCATAGGCCTTCCCGGATTGGCGCGCTTCCCCTTTTACAGACAGGTCAAACGAAGCAGCGCCAAAGAGAATTATATCTTTCATGTAGACGGCCATAACCGGAGGAAGCATCGGAGCCACTGTGTTTTTTAGCTCGCCGCAATCCGCGGTTACTTTTGCCTGCAGGGAAAACGCAGGGGATTCCAGAAACTTTTTTACCTCGCCGGTAGCGGTAAATGTAAGGCCGGGCAGTCTTGCCGTAAAATCCCGCAGGGAAACTTCCTGCTCGTCAAATTTCACCTGTATGCTTCCTTCGGCCGACAGATTAACAGGCGCCTTATTGTATTCCATTACGGCGGACGCTTTCAGCTTGAAAGGTTTGTCCCCTTCAAGAGAAAGGCCGGTTACCGAGACATTAAGGTCTTTGACCGCGGCTTTTACCGCCGGAGAAACGGAGTTATCGTTGTAGTCAATCTCGCCGGAATTTATCGCGAATTTAGACATGGAAAGCTTGACGGGGAGTTTCCCGTTGGCGCTTTGGCCGGATTCGGAGGAGGAAGGAGCGTTCTTCATCCCTTTCGCCAGGTCGGCAAAATTGTACTCGCCTTTTTTGTTCTTCTCTATAAGTATCTTCGGGGTATCCAGTTCCACCGTCGTCAGGTTAACCTTGCCGAAAAGCAAAGGCAGAAATTCGTAACCGGCCGAGGCCCGGTCCGCGGCAATGAAAGCTCCGGGAGTAAAACCCTCTCCGTTTCTGTTGCCTATATAGAAACCTTTTATTCCGACGCCTTTGAATATATTGAAATCGAGTCTTTCAATCCGGACTTCCCTGTTGAACTGCTTCGACGCTTCGGCAGCGGCAGCATCCTTGACTTTATCCCAGGGAACAAAAAAAGCGAGCCCCGCACCGAGAAGCAGTAGAAGCAGCAACAGTATTCCAGCGGTTAGGGCGAGAATTTTTGCTGTTTTTTTCATGGTTCTCCTCCGGAATGTTTAATATGGAAATATTATAGCCTTATGGAGACAAAAATCAAAGTACAAAGAAGCACGGGCCGCGTCCTAAAGCCTTACTGCGTTGACAGGCGCGCTTTCAATATAGTATACTCCACTATTGTGAAGTGTGTTTCAGCCCTTTGTGCAGCACGGAGAATTTTATCCGGCGGAAGCATAAAGTAGATGCTGTTTCCCAAAAGGAGCATAATGCACAACCACAAACTGTTCCTGGCCGCGCTGCTTCTCCTGATGAGCTCGGCATGCACAGCCGGTTCCGGAACCTCAGCCCTCACTTTCCTCCGCATAGCACCCTCCGCGCGGGCCGCCGGCATGGGGGAAACATTCACGGCGGTAGCGGACGACGTAAACGCCTCCTACTGGAACCCGGCCGGGGTCGCAAACCTGGAAACCATGCAGCTTTCTTTTATGCACATGTTCTACTGGGATTCAAGCTCATATGAATATCTGGCTTTCGCCTATCCTCTCAACGACAAGATTAAGCTCGGAGCTCACATTGCCTACCTCAATTACGGCTCTATTGACAAAACTCTGGCGGCAGACAGCACGGTCATCGGAAGTTTCAGCCCGTTTGATTTGGTGCTTGCCGCCACTGCCGCGTACAAACTGAGCAACACGCTTCAGGCAGGCGTAAACATAAAACTGGTAACACAGACCATAGATACTGACTCCGTTTCAGTCCTGGCTTTTGACGGCGGGCTGCTTTATGAAATACCTTTTTTGCTTGAATCCGTCGGCGGCCGCGATTTTGTAATCGGAGCGGCTTTGAGCAACCTTGGAAACACCGTAAACGGCGACAGCCTTCCGCTCACCCTGCGCGGGGGTATCTCCGCAAAGTTCGGCATACAATCGGAAAACGACCTGCTGGTAGCGGCAACCGCCTACTACCCCTTCGATTCCGGCACCCTCTCCGAGAATTTGGGCGCGGAATTCTCCCTGGAGGAAGAATTCGTTATCCGCGCGGGCTACAAGTTTGGTTATGATGCCGGAAGCTTTACGGCCGGCCTGGGCTACCGCGGATCCCTTCCCGGTATGTTTAATTATGCGGTTGATTACGCTTACGCGCCCTCAGGGAACCTCGGAGATACACACAGGATCTCTTTAGGCCTGACTTTTGACCAGGAATATAAAACAGGAAAATCAGGATCCGGCGTAAAAATAGCGCCCAGACGTTAAGATTGAGCCTGTTAAAACTGCAGGCCGCGGCTCGTTTTTCCTATTTTCGCTTGACTGTTTTCATGCCCGCTTATATAATCAAATCACTATGAAAACACTCTTTCTTGCACTGCTCGCCGGCTACATCCTGTTCAGGTCAGTCATGATTTACCTTTCATACAAGGGTAAAAAAACTGCAGAAAAAGAAGCGCTGGCCCTCAAATATTTCACCCCCGAGGAGATCCAAAAAGGCGAAGAATACGCGAAAGAAAGTTTTGGACTCAGCGTCCTGCAGAGGGCGGTTGACTTTGTTTTCCCGTTTGTTTTCTTCTTTTTGGCTGCAAAACCTCTCTCCTGGTCGGTTCATGAATTTCTGAAGGGGATGGGAATAACACTGGTAACTCTGCAGGTTGTCCTCTTTCTGGCGGTATATTTTGTCTGCTCTTTTCTTGTGACACTGCCTTTCCGCTTTTACTTCGGCTTTACCCGCGAACACAAATTCGGATTCTCCAACATGACACAAAAAGAATGGTTCCTTTACACAATAAAACAATTCGCGGTCGGCACCGTAATAACATCAATAATAATATGCGCGGCCTACTATATATTCAGGAGGCCGACCTCCTTCCTCTGGCTTATACCTGTCGTCCTTCTGGCTTTTGAATTCATCATTACTTTCTTCTACCCCTATCTTATTCTTCCTCTTTTCTACAAGAAATCCGCATTTGAGGACGAAAAATACGCCAAGGTGATGCGCGAGGTCGCGGAAAAGGCCGGCGTCAAAGTAAGCAAGATATTCCAGATAAATGAGAGCAAGTATTCAAAACACACCAACGCGTTCTTCACGGGGTTTGGCCCGGAGAAATCCATCTATATTTTTGACACGCTGATAAAGACGAATACCCCGGAGCAGGTCGCGTCGGTGGTAGCTCACGAGATAGGGCACTGGAAGAACAATCACGTCCTGAAGAACATAGCCCTCGGATTTGCCGGCTCTATTCTCATGACCTGGCTTGTCTATTACACCTTCAATTGCGGGCTGGTCAACACAAACCAGATCTCTCTTTCGGATATCGCAGGCCTGCCGTTCATCTCAATTATCATGACAATCTATTCCTTCTGGCTCGGCCCTATTGAGAATATAGTAAGCCGGAAGTTCGAGGTCACCGCCGACACCTATGAGATAGGGATGGGCGGCCATCCGGAGATATACATACAAAGCATGGTCCAGCTGGCAAAAGACAACCGGTCCTTCCTCTTCCCGCACCCGCTGGTCACCTTCTGGTATGCTTCGCACCCTCCCATTCTTGAGAGGGTAAAACTAGGCGAAAACTTTTATAAGGAGAAAAAATGAGAGTACTCTTCTTTTTTGTCGCCGGCGGCATTCTGGGATTTCTTGTCTGTAAATATTTTGTCTTGAGCGGCTCCGAGCTTACGGAACTTTCGTTGTTCTGGAACAATATGGGCACCAACAGGATGCAGGACGCCGAGGCCCTGGTGAAATCGGCAGGGTTTCTGAAAACATTTGCAGGGATCATTCTGGGCGGTTTTGCAGGCGCGCTCTTTAGCGGCTTATTTGGAAACGATTAGAAAAACGCGTCAAAGGTGAAAAAGTGCTGAAGACTATCAAAGTAAAGCTAAACGCGCCGGCGGACCGTTCCTACTCCATAGTAATCGGCCGGGGCATCTTAAAAAACGCCGGAAAAACAGTTAAAGATTTGGGATTGGGCAATGATATTTTTCTTATCACCGATTCCAACGTGAACTGTCTGTACGGAAAACCCGCGCTTTTGAGTTTCCGGCAGGGCGGGTTCAAAACAACCGCCAGCTGCGTTATAAAGGCCGGAGAAGACAGCAAGTCGCTTGATTCTTTCATAAAGATTCAGGGTGCTCTTTATAATTTCGACAGAAACGGCAACAGGCAAATCGTTATTGCCACGCTCGGCGGCGGAGTTCCGGGAGATCTCGGCGGATTTATAGCAGGCACCTATAAGAGAGGCATAAGTTTTATCCAGATGCCGACAACCCTGCTCGGCTTTGTCGACTGCGGGCTCGGCGGAAAGACCGCGGTAAACTTCAGGGACGCAAAGAATTCCATCGGCATTTTTTGGCAGCCGAGGCTTGTATATATGGATATTGACGCCTTAAAGACTCTGCCTCTCAGGGAAATTCAATCCGGTTTGGCGGAAACTTTGAAGTACGGAGTCATAAGCGATCCGGCTCTTTTTGATTACCTGGAATTCAATTCAGACAAACTCCTCGTGCCGGACATGGCTGTATATGAGAGAGTTATTCCCATTTGCGTAAAAATAAAAGCGGATATCACCTCCGCCGACGAGCGGGACGAGAAGGACATCCGCATAATGCTTAACTTCGGACACACCGCCGGGCACGCTATAGAAGCAGCCACAGGATACAGAAAATATACTCATGGTGAAGCTATCTCACTCGGGATGCTTATAGCAGGCGGGATCTCGAAAGAACTGGGTCTGTTTAGAGACGCGGACCTGTTCCGGCTGGAAAACCTGATAGAAAACCTCGGCCTTCCCGTAAAACTCTCAGGCTGTAAGGTGAGTTCGGTCCTTGAAGCTATGAAGCACGACAAGAAGTTCAAGTCCGGCGTTAACCGCTTTATTCTGCCGGTCAAAATAGGCGCCTGCAAGGTCGTAGATAACATCCCTGAAAAAGTAATCGCAAAAGCAGTCAAATCCAGGATGGTTTAGTTAATCACTCTCCAAACAAGAAGGGCGGCACCCGCCGCCCTTCTTTGTTTTCGTTACAAACGTTATGAACGTTAAGAACGTTACGAACGATTAATACGCATACAACCGCCCGTACGGCCTATGCGAAAACGGGTAAAGTTTTATAAAATGCGCCTTCAATATCTCCGCCGCTTTAAGTTCCGGAAAATACGAGCAGTAATCCTTCACATATTTTTCAAGCAGTTCTTTATCCTTTTCGTCAAGTTCTACCGCCTTAACTTCCTTTCCAAGCAGCCGGGCGTCAATCGTTTTAGTCCTGATGAATATTGTGCCTCCGTGCATTCCTGTTCCGACAAAATCCCCCACCGGCAGTTTATCTGTTCCAAGTCCGAGCACTATGGCCAATCCTCCCGCCATATATTCGCCGAAGAAATCCTTTACCTCTTCGCCGATTATGACGACAGGAAAGTTCTCTTTGAAAGCCTTCATATGTATGCCCACGCGGTAGCCGGCGTTCCCGCGTATATAGATTTTCCCGCCCCTCATTGAGTAACCGACTATATCCCCGGCGTTGCCGTGAACGACGATGAGGCCGCTATTCATGGTATTCCCGATGGCATCCTGCGCGTTGCCGTTGACAATTATTTCAGGCCCGTTCATAAAGGCCGCCATATCGTTTCCCGGCACTCCGTTTACGACAAACCTTACCTTCTTGCTGACCGCGTCTCCGATATATCTCTGCCCCATGGCATTGTCTATGACTATCTCGTCGGCGTCAGCAAGGACTGCGTGGATCTTTTCATTTAAATCCTTGTAATGCAGTTTATCAGCGTCTATTGTAATTGTTTTCATACTTCGGTACCCTCTCCGGTCACAAAGTGTTTCCTGAAGTCAGTTGGAAGCAGCAGGA
>CAITPB010000146.1 GCA_903894145.1 Candidatus Firestoneibacteriota bacterium
AAGGGCTCACATTTAAGCATTTTATCATGCCCGGCAATACTTTTAATAACTTTTTCAAGGGTTCTTCACGTCAAGACAAAGCAGCTCATCCGGCAGACGTATGAATAAGCGGCCGTTCGACAGGACCGGCTGCACATAATCAATAAGACTTGGACCGTCGAAACAGTTTCTTCCTCCTTCATGAAGGTTCTCCATTTTCCCAAGTTCCTTATATCCTCGTGAACCCGCTTCTACCAACCTCAGCATCTTGTAGCTCCTGACAAAGAGGAGCCCGTCTGCCGCGATATAAGTTACCGGGAACTGCCATTTCTCGCTCTCCCAGTAAACTTTTCCCGTGTTTTCTTCAACGCATTTAAATTGCTGAAACGTTTTATTTAGATCGTTAGGATCAAAACCGGCATAGTTGCATGCCCAGATATATCCATTATGATATTTGAAGGTCGTGCAATTACCTGAGAAGTTACCATTTTTATCTTCCCAAATGATTTTGACTGCAGGGTTGGGGCTGTTCCAATCTATTGACATAAGCCTTGTCGCGCCGGCCTCAACCGGAGTATATAAAACCCTATTCTTGCCATAAAGTATTAAGGAGTCAATAGGCGTTCCTCTACGGCCGGCCGGTATTTGGTCATAACGCCAGATTACTTTTCCGTCAGAAGCCCTTATAGCGACCAAATAACGGTTTATGTAGGTAAGAGCGCACTTTTCGCCGTTTACGACCGCCACAGCAACAGTAGGGGCGTCCGAACCACAGGTCTTTTCTCTTAATGGTTCTTGATATTTCCAAATCAGCTTTCCTGTTTCTGCGTCAAACCCCGCGATTGTAGGGTCAGATAACTTAACAGTTATTCTTGAATCCGACTGATTAATCATAATGACTATCGTTTTATCTATGATTACAGGCGACTGATTAAAACCTTTAACATCATTCATTTGTTTGAGTGAAAGGACTTCCTTTTGAATTTCCGTTTGCCAGACAATAGCCCCTGTTTTTCTGTTAAAACAAGTCAAATGTCCTACCAGGCCCATTGTATATACAAATCTTTCCGTTACCAAGGGCGTGCCTCTCGGGCCGCCCTGAAACCACCCACAGTAATATACACCTACTTTGTACTCGGTCTCCCAGCGCATTTTCCCGGTCTTTGCATCAAGGCAGACAACTTTTTCCAACCCGTTATTTGCATACCTTTCAGACTCTTTTTTTGTAACATAAGGCGCCATAAAAACATAGACATCGTTTCCTGAAACCGAAGGACAGGACCAGCCCATCTTAATAGGCGCTCTCCATAATTGCCTGGGCCCTTCCTTCGGCCATTTTCGCAAAAGACCCTTTTCAAGCGAAGTTCCGTCACGGTTCGGCCCAAGATAACAAGGCCAGTCGCTAGAGGCCTCATTGGCTGCATTTTTTTTTGCCGCAGCCTCCCGGGTCACAGCTGCTTCAGGCGTCGCAGTTCCATCCTGCGCGATAACGGGAATAGATAGTACCAAAGACAATAGCGTAATCAGTGTCAACTTAAGATATTTTAGAATAGACCTCACAATATTTGCCTCCGCAACTATTTTCTTGCTGTTTAAACGTGGAAGTCTTTATGGCTTCCGAGCTTGACCGGCCAGAATCTGCTGACCTTACCGGAAGCAATGAGAACTCTTCCTCCCCGCCTTCCATCGTACAGGAAAAGTTCAATAATAGCTATCGAGTAACATACGCAACCGGACTGAAACTACTGTCTATTTCTCGAAACCCGCAAACTGCGACCTGCAGGCCGCGGTCTTTTATTTCCCGGGTTCGTAAATCACGAAAAGCGCCGGTCTGTTTGGAATAGATTTGTTTTTGCTTGTATAAACCCCCAGATAATCCTTCCCGTCGGAAGGGAAATGGAATCCATTATTGCCATTCTTACCGTCCGTCCAGTATTTTACCGCTTCCGTAAAGTCACAGGCAATAGACTTTCCGCTGCTCAACGCGCCGCCCAGAATTACAGGCAGAAAATCAGGATCTTCACCGGCAAATCCAAAGGCAAAAAGTTCTTTCCAGCACTTCCCGTAAGCATATTCAAAGGCATTCGCCGTCTTTTCCTCCCATTTTCTGTTGCAGGGAACCGCTATGAACATCCCGGCGCCATTGACCGGCTTAATCTTTGTAACAACAAACCTCGCGTCAATTATCTTTGATCCCGCAGGGATGGAACTCAGATCAAAATAGAACATCGAGCTTCTGTGGTCCATAAATAGCTCTGTCGTTTCTGAAGCTGCAGCGCCGTAGCAATTTGCCCTTCCGCCTATAAGATTCCCGTCGGGCCCGTGCGTGGTTATATAAACATCGGCGGCATTCTCATATATCTTTGCCGGAGCATCCGGGTCGAAACCTTTATCCCCGCGCCTGAAGACGGCAAACTTCACGTTCTGGGACGACTTTTGGAGTTCCGCAAGCTTGTCACGCATATCTTTTTCCAGTTCGGCGGCGCTCTTTTCCCCAAAATATGGGAACTTGTCCTTAGGCGCCGCAGCTGCCGCGCCGTACATCCTGTAGGACTTTATCACGGCGTCTGAACCGGCTATTTTAAGTTCTGCCTTGGTCGCGACTTTATCGGACTGCCATTCCCTGTCATGCCAGGGGAGTTCTGTTACCGGAGGCACTCCCGAAGAGAAAACAATATTGTCTATGTAAATACTCTCCCCCTTCAGGGGATGGAACATGAAGATATCGAATCTTATGATGTCACCGTTTCCAATATCAAAACGATTATACCTATGGGCAAGAAGCACGCCGGCTTTATTCAGGCCTTTATGCAGAAAAACGGTCCCGATATATTTACTGTGAGAGTCCTTATTAATGTATCCCTCTTTGCTCTTCTGCTGCATCAGAGA
>CAITPB010000147.1 GCA_903894145.1 Candidatus Firestoneibacteriota bacterium
ACCTGCCATCAACGCGGTGACATCGCCGACAAATGTGACTACCCAAATGTTAACCGGAACCAAGGTGACGGATGCGGCGGTCATCAAAGTTAACGGCGGAACAACCGGAGTTAGCATCTTGTCGTCAACAACCTGGCAGGCATCGGTCAATCTGAACGAGGGAGCAAATAGCTTCAGCGCAACAGCGCTTGACGCGGTTGGCAACGAGAGTACTGCGGCAACAACGGTTATCACTCTTGACACCATACCGCCTGCGGTACCGATAATCAACGCGGTAACATCACCGACAAGCCTAACCACACAGCTGCTTAGCGGAACCAAGGCAACTGACGCCACATCCATCAAGGTCAATGGCGGAACGGCAGGGGTTAGTATCGTTTCTTCAACTGCCTGGCAGAAGACAGTTAGTCTTGTGCTCGTGGTAAACAACTTCAGCGTGACTGCGCTTGACGCGTTGGGCAACGAGAGCGCTGCGGCCACAACGGCCATAACAGTCATTTCGCCTGTGCCGGTCATCAGCAGTTTAAGCGTATCTTCAGGCAGCAACCTGGGGGCAACGACCCTCAGCCTAACCGGCAGCGGGTTCTTCGGAGGAGTGAACAGCAATACTGTTTCCACGGTCAAGTTTGGCAGCCAGACTATTTCCTCCGGCCCCGCAATAAACGACAGCACGCTAACGGGAGTGGTCGTCCCCGCAGGAAAAGTTGTCGGAGTTTACGATATCACGGTCACAGCTCTTGGCGGAACCAGCGTAACCACGGCAGCAGACAGATTCTCCGTAACAACGCCTGCGCCCACGGTAAGCAGTCTAAGCGTAACCACCGGTTCCAATTTGACAATAGTTATGCTGAATGTGACCGGAACCGGCTTCTTCGGAGGAGTCAACAGTAATACCGTAACAGCAATAACTCTTGGCGGCACGGGGATAACTTCATATAGCGTAGCTGCGGATACCGCGATAGACAATTTGATAATTCCGACAGGCATAGCCGCGGGAACATATGACCTGCTTGTAACAGCGGCAGGAGGAACAAACTCCTCAAGCGGCATGCGGTTTGTGGTAACAAGCACGGCAACAACCGTGTCAGTGCCTGATACTGCAACTATAACAGTGACTGTGCAGGCCGCGGATTCCGGACACGGGCAGATAGATGTACAAGTGCCTGCGGGAACCTTTACGGGAACAGTGACCTTGACCATTAAGCCCACGGCGTCTATTCCTGCGCCGGACAGGGACGGACTTACCCCCTGTGTTGTGGGAGTAGAGATTACAGGCCCCGTGGGCTTCACTCCGCAACAGGATATCACCATCAATCTGTATTACACGGCCGCGGAAGCAGCCGCTTACGAGGAAACAGGTTTCCAGATAGGGTATTACGACACAATCAATAACCGGTGGGTAATATTGCATTCCACGGTTTACTCCGCGGAAAGAAGAGTGGAGGCGACGCTTCGGCACTTCACGACCTTTGCGATACTTATGATGAAGGCGTCTGCAAACCTTCAGAATGTTAATCTTTACCCGAATCCGTACAATCCGAATAACGGGGTCTTTACCTTCGCGAACCTGATAAGCGATTGCACGATATCGATGTATACGATAACGGGAATCACGGTAAAGACGATAAATGTGGCAGCCGGAAGCGGGATAGTAACGTGGGACGGAACGAATAACAGCGGCCAGAAAGTGGCCAGCGGAGTGTATGTGGTGTTGATAAAAGGCGGCGGCGCGCAACGGATGTTTAAACTGGCGGTGCAGAGATGAAAAAACTGATGATTATCATAGCGGCAATACTGACAACAACAGTCTCTGCGTTTGCCTTCAGCAGCAGCGACAACGGAACTACCGGAGCCGCGGTTTTGAACCTTCCCGCGGGAGCGAGAGCGCAGGGAATGGGAGAGGCGTTTACCTCCATAGCGGATGATTCAACTGCGGGATACTGGAACCCTGCGGGCTTAAACCTGCTTAAAGGCTCTTCCGCAACCTTCATGCACTCCCTCTGGTTCGGAGATACGAGTTACGAGTGGGCCTCGATAGCGATGCCGATGGGAAATGACAGGATAGGGATTGGGGTAAAGTATTTGAACTACGGGAGCATACCGCAGACTGACACGACGGGACTTACCACGGGAACCTTCAGCCCGGCGGATCTTGTAATAGAGGCAAGCTATGCTACCAAAATGGGAGACCTAAACTTTGGAGTAACGCTAAAGTACGCGTCGTTGAGCATCGTGTCAACGGCGAGCGCATTCTGTATTGACGCTGGAGTGATGCAGCCGTTAAAACTTGGCGATATCCAGGCTATGGGAGCAATCGGTATTTACAACCTGGGATTCGGAGGAAAGTTTGTCTCGGATAACTTCAACCTGCCGTTGTCGGTGAAGGCCGGGATATCCGGGAATGTAATGAAAGACCTGTTGGTGGCGGTAGATTTGGTATCGCCGTCAGACTCAAGCCTCTACACAGCTGTGGGAGCGGAGTACAAACTGAAGCTTGACAGCGCAATGTCGGGAGCGCTTAGGGTAGGCTATACCTTAAAGAACAGCGATGTTGCGGGCCTGAGCGCGGGAGCGGGGCTTGTAATCGGGAATATAATCGTGGACTACGCCTATGTGCCTTTCGGAGACCTCGGAACCACACATACTTTTTCGGTATCATTTATGTTTGATAAATAGACAAGACCTGCCCTGCCAGCCGTAATGTTTTGGCTATGGTCTTAGTAATTCGAAAAGCATTTCGGCAAATATCCTGTGTCCAATATAGCTCGGATGGACATCGTCGGACAAATAATCCCCTATGAAGGCGTCGCCCCTTGCCGTAAACACATCGCGTAATCTCATATACCCGTAGCCGCGTTTCTTCGCGAAATCCTTCTGCCATTTTATGTAGGCGTCTCTCTTGTCGTCGCTGCCGGCGAAGACCGTTGAACTCATGATTATTACCGAGGTCTTGGCCGGGTCAAGTTTATCGCAGATTTTTTCCGTGTTCGAAGTGTATTCGTGGATATCCCCGTCGTTATTCCCGAATTCGTAAATTACCAGGTCCGGCTTCTTGCTCAGGACATCCCGGTCCAGTCTCGCGAAACCGTGGCTTGCCTGTTCCCCGCCGATGCCGGCGTTAACCACCGTGATCTTGTCGTTCTTGTAGGCGTCCGCGAGCAGGTTCTTTAGCGCATAATGAAAAACATATCTCTCCGGATGAGGAGCTTTTGCGCGCCATACCGCCGTGCCGGCCGTCAGAGAATCGCCAAACGCAACTATGGTAACTTCCTGTCCGGAGGCAAGCTTCTTTCTGAAACCTTCCAGCGCCGGCCGCCCTTCCACGAATTCTGCCGGCACGACCGGCTTCGGGTCAGGTTTGAGATCCGTGCGGGAGTTTGCCTGTTTCCCAAGATCTATATCTTCTTCGGTTTCTTTAAGGTTTTTTGTAAATCCTACCTTATCAATTATATATGAGACAGGTGTCTTACTCCCCGATTTTACCGAAAAGTAGAGCTGTTTCACTCTGTCGCTTGTAAGCGTCGCTTCACCAAGCTTGAAATCGCTGAACTTAAAGGCGTATCTCTTCCAGATTTTGTCTTTGAGCGGAAACTCAACAGTGCATCCGGATTTTGTTATTATTTTCAGGTCGGAGTTTTTGTCAGCCTCAAAAGGCGTGATGCCGGCTATTCCGGTATTGCTGCTGCCGTCGCCTTTTACCCAAAATACCACACCGGACATTTTAAGTTTTGTAAGCGATACCACTGAATCCGTGTAAACGCAGTCCGGTTCATTGGCCTCAAGGAAGGTGAGCTTCAAGGCAGTTTCAGGGGTAACGCAGTCATACGTCGCCTGCCTGAAAACCGTATTCAATTTTGCTTCAACGGAATACCAGTGGACTCCCGGAGTATCTTCAAACATGTTCAACTCCAGGGTATGGGCAGAAGCCCATATCATTATTATCGCGGCGCAAGCAAGCAGTTTCCTCATGTATCTCCTTTTAGTTTGTCAGGCCTTTTATCGGGGCAGGAATCCTGCCTTTCCTCCGGATGAATTTGGCGGAACTGAATTTGTTGATGCCGAGGATATAACTCCCGCCGAGCAAGCCGCCCCAATTGACCCAGTCTCCTTTTTTCTTGCCGGTAACCGGGATAATCCTCACACCGGTCGTTTTATTGTTCACAACCCCTATCGCAAGTTCATCCGCAATAATGGCTGAAATAGTCTCAGCGCTGGTGGAGCCGGGAACTGCCACCATATCAAGGCCTACGGAGCATACGCTTGTCATGGCTTCCAGTTTATCAAGCGATAACGCGCCCGCTTTAACAGCTGAGATCATTTCACAATCTTCGCTCACTGGAATGAAGGCGCCGGACAGGCCTCCTACATAGCAGGAAGCGAAGGCGCCGCCTTTCTTTACCGCGTCAGTGAGCAGAGCCAGCGCCGCGGTGGTTCCGTGCGCCCCTGTCTTTTCTATACCCATAAGCTGCAGGATCTCTCCCACGCTGTCGCCGGGTTTTGGAGTGGGAGCGAGAGAAACATCCACTATA
>CAITPB010000148.1 GCA_903894145.1 Candidatus Firestoneibacteriota bacterium
CAACCAGCGAAAGCTGGTTTTTGTGTTTCTGGGGGGAAAAGCACCACAACAGGTTGTGGATAACTTTAACAGCATATACCATGTATTTGATACTGTTGATAACTCGGATTAGTCTTTATAATTAAAGCGAATTCGTAGGTTGGTGGCTGTGGATAAACCTGTGGATAATTCATTCTATGGAGTCAATGTGGATAGTGTTGCAATTTGGAACGATACTTTGAGCCTTATCAAGGAACGCGTCAATCAGCATGGCTTTGAAAGGTGGTTTCTGCCTATTAAGGCCATTTCAATGGAAAACAATCTGCTTTCCATAGAAGTTCCCAATAATTTCACAAAAGAATGGCTTGAATCCAAGTACAAAACAGAGATAAATGATGCGTTAAGCGCCGTTTTGAACAAACAGGCCTCTGTAAACATCCTTGTATCAGCCTCCGCCGATATACCGGTTGTCCAGGCGGAACCCTTGCAGGTCCCCAGACAGCCGGAACAGTACGATAATAATGTAGTTATCGGCAATCCGCTAAATCCTAAATATACTTTTGACAATTTCATTGTCGGCTTATCCAACAGGTATGCCTACGGCGCCTGTGTAGCCGTCGCAGAAGCTCCCGCAAAAACTTACAACCCTGTCTTTATCTACGGCGGAGTGGGTCTCGGCAAAACACATTTGCTCCAGGCAATAGGAAATCAGATCCGGAACGAGAACCCGACCCTAAAGATTGCATACCTGTCTTCCGAACAATTCCTGAATGAAATGATAAGCGCTCTCACGGGCAGAAGCATAAATGAGTTCCGCAATAAATATAGGCATATTGACGTGCTGCTTATTGACGATATCCAATTCCTTGCGGGAAAAGAAGCTATGCAGGAAGAGTTCTTCCATACTTTTAACGTGCTCTATTCCGCAAACCGCCAGATAGTCACCACGTCAGACAGAAAGCCGCAGGAATTAAAGATAGAAGAACGCCTGAGGTCCAGATTCGAGATGGGCCTTATCGCTGACATCGGCACGCCGGACCTTGAGACAAGGGTTGCAATTTTAAAGAACAAGGCGGAGAAAGAAAAGATCACCGTGCCCGACGATGTCGCGATATACATCGCCAACCTCGTGAAGGACGATGTCAGGGCGCTGGAGGGCTGTCTTACCAGGGTTATCGCCTACGCTTCCATAACCAAGGCAAAACTTTCCATTGAAACGGCCAAAGAGTGCCTGAAAGAAAGTTCCATCGGGGAAAGAGAGAAGAGGGTGACCATTGAAGCCATCAAGGAAGCCGTCGTCAAGTTCTACAAACTCAAACCTTCCGATATGATAACAAAAAAACGAACCCAGCCCGTGGCTTTTGCCAGGCAGGTGGCCATGTATATAACCAGAGAGCTTACCGACATGAGCCTGCCTGAAATAGGCCAGAACTTCGGGGGAAGGGATCATTCCACGGTAATCCACGCCTACGAAACAATCCAGAACAAGAAAGAGACCGACTTGATATTTTTTGAAGAACTAAACAAAATTATGGAAGCATTAAAATCCTGACAGGAACTTTTCAAATGAACTTTTGCGGCCGGCCCTTTCACGTTAAAAAGTTATTATCCACAATCCACATTGTTCTTGTCCACAGGAAGAGGGCGGGTTTTTATCCACCGCATCAACAATTAACTAACAAAGCATGCACAAATTTCTCCACAGCATCCGGTCTTTAATATGCAGGGGTAAAAACGTTTTCAACAGTACCAACCCCTATAATACTGATAATAATAATTTGTATTGATATATAGAAAATTAATGATATATAATTCATCTGCCAAGTTAATAACGTCAAGGGTATAATTTCTTCCGGCGGCGTTGGTATTATATAGACAAAAATCATAGGTATCATGAAACAACCGGGAGGCAATAATTATGAAATTATCTTGCAAGAAAGAGGATTTGCAGGAAAATATAGTCAAGGTGGAAGGGGCTGTAAGCGTAAAAACCACACTCCCGGTCTTAAATAACATACTTATAGAAGCCTCCGGAAACGAACTCCAGCTTACCTCCACGGATCTGGAACTTGTAATAAAATGCAAAATGAAAGAAGTAAATATCAGCGAGGAAGGGTCAATAACCATTCCCGCAAGGAAATTCATAGATATAGTAAAGGAACTGCCTCCCGAAAAAGACATAAATATCAATGTTGACGAGAAAAACCAGATAACAATTAAGTGCAGTAAAATTAATTTCAGGATAATGGGTCTGCCAAAATCAGAATTCCCGCCGGTTCTTGAACCTAAAAAAGACTCTCTTAATTTTAAAATAAAGCAGTCCGTGCTGCGCAATATGATAAAAAAAGTGATATTTTCAGTTTCCTCGGACGAGACAAGAAAAATACTGACCGGCGTTTATATGATAATAGAAGGATCGGAAATCAAGATGGTTTCCACCGACGGGCACAGGCTCGCTTTTATAAAGGGGCCTATCACCGCCGTTGATAAGAGCGCAAAGGTAATTGTCCCTACAAAAGTGCTGAACGAAATATCAAAATCCCTAAATGACTCCGACGACATAGACGTCTCTGTGCTTGAGAACCAGATAATCTTCAAACGCAACGACCTCATTGTCACCTCAAGGCTCATAGACGGACAGTACCCGAGCTACGAGCAAATCATAAACAAGATCTTTGACAAGAAGGTCAGGGTAAAGACCGAAGAAATGTATCGGGCGGTGAAAAGGGTCTCGCTTGTCGCGATAGACAAGACGAGCGCGGTCAAACTAAAAGCCCTGGACGGCAGCCTGGTAGTTTCAGCCCAGACAGTTGATGTGGGCGACGCCGAAGAAGAAATCACGGCAGATTATAAGGGCGAGGAAACCTCCATAGCGTTCAATTCCAGATACGTGCTTGATGTGTTAAAGGTGCTTGAGGAAGAAGAGACGGACATACAGCTGCGGGATTCCGCTTCCGCAGGTCTTATCAAACCCGTGAAGGATGACAGCTATATTTATATCATCATGCCGGTAAGGATCTAGTGAGAATAAGCTCGCTTTTTGTCCACAATTTTAAAAATTTGGGCGAGCTGAACTTAACGCAAC
>CAITPB010000149.1 GCA_903894145.1 Candidatus Firestoneibacteriota bacterium
GCGAGCTGGATATTGTGGCTAAACTCAAGGATACTTTTGTTATTGTTGAGGTGAAGACTGTCTCGCCGGGCAAGACCGAATCGGCCGCGGATACCGTAGGCAAAACCAAGCAGAAACACATACAGAGATGCGCGGAACTTTTCCTGAAAGACGAGAAATCAGTTTACAATTGCAGGTTCGATGTCATTGCTATAGAATATGAGAAAGGGACTGAGCCGAAACTGCAACACATAATTGACGCGTTCTGAATGTAAGTACCTGAAAAGCAAACAGTTTGATGCCACCGATATAGGCCGATTACACCGATAGGCCCTCAATGATTTATCGGTGCCATCAGATTGTTTCACCGTGTCATCGCTCCAAAGCCGTCGGCAAAGAAAAATGACAAAAATATTTGAAAGCATAGGCAGGAAAATACTGATCCTTCTGGAAGAATCCGGGAAGATAACTATGCTTTTGGGGCAAACCGTTTACCAGGTTTTCAGGAAACCTTCAGAATGGAAAAGCACTTTTCATCAGATGGTTGTCATAGGAAATAACTCTCTCGGCGTGGTCACCATTACCTCGCTTTCCACGGGCATGATACTGGCGCTTCAAACCGGCAGCGCTCTTGAACGGAAAATCTCCGGTTCAGCCGCTTTTCTCGGCGGCATAGTATCTCTTGCTCTTGCCAGAGAGCTGGCTCCGGTGCTGATAGGCCTGGTAATGGCGGGAAAGATTGGCTCGGCAATTGCTGCTGAAATAGGAACGATGAATGTTACTGAGCAGGTTGATGCCCTTCGCACAATGGGTACCAATCCCGTAAAATACCTTGTGGTGCCGAGGTTTCTTGCGGCGCTTTTTATGCTCCCGGTATTGACTATCTACGCGGATCTTCTCGGAATTCTGGGCGGCATGTTTATCAGCGTCTCAAGTTTTGACGGCAGTCCCGGCTCTTTCTTTGAGAGCATGAATATGTACCTTCGCGTCAGCGATGTTTTCAAGGGACTTTTCAAGACGATATTTTTCGGCGGTATAATTGCGGCTATTGGTTGTTATAAAGGGTTTGAAACTCAAGGCGGGGCGGAAGGCGTCGGAAAGTCAACAACGTCCTCCGTGGTTGTTTCGTCAATGCTGATTCTCATGGCAGATTACCTGCTTACCTGGTTCCTCTGGTGAATTTATGATAAAGATAGAGAAAATAACCAAGGTTTTTGGTGAGCAAAAGGTTCTAAACGAACTTGATCTTTACGTTGAGGACAAGAAGACCCTGGTAATTATAGGGCGGAGCGGCTGCGGCAAATCTGTACTCTTAAAACATATGACCGGGCTTATCAAACCTGACTCCGGCAGCATATATTTCCGCGGCAAGGATATTACAAAACTCGACGAATCCGAGCTTGATCCTATAAGGGTAAAGTCGGGGATGCTCTTTCAGGGCGCCGCCCTCTTTGATTCTCTCACAGTCGCCGAGAATGTGGGGTTCGCGCTATCCAGATTCACGAAAAAGAGCCCGGAAGAGATTGCCGGAATTGTCAGCGAGAAACTCGCGCTTGTGGGCTTGGATGGCGTTGAGAGCAAGAAACCCGCGGAACTTTCGGGAGGGATGAAAAAGCGCGTCGGACTTGCCAGAGCTATCGCAATGGACCCGGAAGTGATATTCTACGATGAGCCGACCACCGGGCTTGATCCTATTATGGCGGATGTTATAAACGATCTAATACTAGATCTGAAGCGGAAACTAAGGATTACGGGCGTTGTGGTGACACATGATATGAAGAGCGCCTACAAGATAGGCGATAAAATTGCTATGATGTATGAAGGCAAAATAATAGAGTTAGGGTCCCCGGAAGAGATCCAGAACACAAAAGATCCGGTCGTCAGGCAGTTTATCAGCGGTTCCGCGGTTGGCCCGATACATGTGCTCGGCTGAGGGAGTTTGTTCCATGGAGGATTTATGGCATTGTCAAATGAAGCTAAGGTAGGCCTTTTCACCACGCTGGCCCTGGTTATATTGATTGCGTCAACATTCTACATGGGCGGCTTGACGGTTTTCCAGCAGGGTTATTCCGTCAATGTGCTCTTTGATTCCACTCCGGACCTTAAGGCAAACGCGAAAGTGAGATACGGCGGCGGAGTAAATATCGGGAAAGTAAAAAGGCTGTACCTTAACCGGGATAATAAGATAAATGTGGAGCTGCTTATTGATGTTGACCGCCAGCTTCCCGGTGATGTGGATATCAGTATAATTACCTCCGGAATGATGGGGGAGAAATTCGTGAATATTTCCGGCGGAACAAAAGGCGCTCCGCTCATCAAGTCAGGCGACACGCTGAACGGCAAAAGCGGCGGCGGCATCGACGCGGCAATGGACAATATAAACCAGGTATCCGCGGAATTCAAGGATGTACTCAAGGCGCTTAGCAATATTCTCACGGGCGTTGATAAATCAGTCGTTGGTTCTGTTGAAAACGTGAACGAACTGACAAAAACAACCAAGGATATTGTGGCGAAGAGCGAGCCGGCCATTACAAAATCTGTCAGCAATTTCCAGAAGGCTTCGGAGAACCTGACGTCCGCGACCGCGAATCTCAAAGACCTTACGGCCCAGCTGAACAAACTGGCCAAAGATATTGATAAGAGCAATGTCCCGCAGACCATGGCAAACCTTAACAAGATAAGCGTAAAGCTGGACGAGACGGTGACGACGCTTGATTCCGCGGCAAAAAAACTTGATTCCGGAGACGGCACGCTCTCGGTGCTCTTGAACGACAAGAAGATGGCGGAGGACTTGAAGTCGGTAGTGAAGGATATCAAGGATAATCCGTGGAAAATACTTTGGAAAAGATAACCTAATAGCCCCCTCCCCTTCATCATAAGCCCTCAAGCAGAGCTTTCGGGCTTGTTTTGTTAAGAAGATACATTCACGACAAACTACGTTTGTCGTAGCAAAATAAGGGGAGGGACGGGGTGGGGTTCATGCTATTCTCA
>CAITPB010000150.1 GCA_903894145.1 Candidatus Firestoneibacteriota bacterium
ATCCATGTACCTCTTTATGGCCAGCGCTCCGGAACCTATCCCGCCTATTGTGAAAAGCCATCCTTTGAAATCGTCTTTATTGTAGAACTGGCCCCAGCCGGGAATCAGCATTGATCTCCATAGCGGGTCTATGAAAGACCCTCCTCCGGTCCCCGTGTACGGAACCGCCTGCGGCAGGATAGAACCGCCGCCTATCTTTATGGTCTCCTTCTTTGCCGCCGCGAGCTCTCCTATCCTGACCACATCTCCTACCACCAGCTGTTTTTTGCTGTCGGTTATCTTAGCTTTGGAAGCCTGTTTTTGGACTTCTGTAAGTTCAATGTTGCCGACATCCTCCCACTCTTTCATAATGACATTGCCGGTTGCGTCTTTTATTTCTTCTTTAAGCCTGTTAACCAGAAACTTCATGCCCTTTGTCACGTTATCAACGGTACCCAGGTCAATTACAACCTCGGAATCCCCCGCGCGGACGATCTTGCCTATGACCGGAATAGACTGCGAAAAAGCTACTGCAAGGCGGGTCGCCGCTTCAGAGAGTTTGTCTTCGGAAGAACACTCGGCGTCGTTGGCCGTTATAACCTCTCCCTTTTCGACATCAACCAGCTGTATATTTATCTTGTATGTGTTGCCCAGCCTGCTCAAACTCCCGATGACCATGTTATTGATGTTCAGTATGCGTCCGACCTCAACAGCGCAGTCGGTGGTAGTGCAACCGGTTCGCTGAAAAGCCTGTTCCTTTAGGATCTTGTCCATGTTCTTTCTGTCGACTATGGTAAATCTTCCGGTATTGAAGAGCTCTGTTCCTAAAATTTCGGACACGGCCGTAGCCGTTGCCGCCGGAACGTTGTAGGAGGTAAGATCGAAGATACCGATCTTAGTCTTCTCGCTTCCCGACAATTGGCACGCGCAGGCCAGCAGCAGAAGAGCCGCTATGACCGGGAAAAATCTCTTCATTTAACCTCCGGGATATTTATTATTTGTTCAGCCACTCGTACCTGGGATCAGTATACTGCTTAAAATCTTTTTCTTTTCCCGCCAGTATCCAGAGGTAATACATCCTGTACCCCGGGCAGACAGCGAGCGCGTGATACCCCAGCGGCATGCAGAGAAGCGTGTTGTCCTTGAGGGTCCAGGTATGGTCAAACTTCTCGCCTTCGGTATAAAGCCTCTGAAAACCAAAACCTTCTTTCGGCTGCATTTTGAAGAAGTAAAGTTCTTCCAGCTTCGATTCCTTCGGCATTCTGGCTACATCGTGCTTGTGAGGCGGAATGCAGGACCACAGGCCAGGCCGGTGATAGGTCTCGCCCGCGATTATTCTGTCTGTCTTAATATCATTATTGTTCAATATGTCGTGAATATCCCTAGTGAAGAGGTCTTTCCCCGCGACACGAGACCCAACCTTGCCAGACTTTACCGCTGCTGCCGCCTGAACGGTCCTCGCCGGAACCGCGCTTATGGCAACTTCGCAGAGAGAGAGAGCTTTTATCTCAAAAGCCGCGCTCTTGCCCAGATAAAGAGATTCCGGTTTGCCGCTGAAAACATCCTTTCTAAGACCCAACATATAGGATTTCCCGCCGGATTTAATTTCAACCCTGCCGGAGAGAACTGTTATAAGCCCTTCCTCGGCTTTAAGCTTGCTTTTCCAGGCCCCGCCTTTCTTAAGTCTGAGCATCCCGAACCGTATATATTTGAGCGGCGAGTTTTTTTTATTAACAAGCTCCGTGTAGCCAAACTTTTCTTTGTATTGTTTGAACCAGTTTTTCATATTTACTCCTGTATGATTTCGGCTTCAAAGGTATAAATTTCGGCTTTACCGTTCTTCCAGCAGTCGAAGCTCAGGCCGGCCTTTCCCTCGCAGAGATGCCCCATAAACTCTTCAAGCCCCCATCCCGTTTCAACAGCAACCTGAGGCAGGAAGACGCCTGAACTTGCCCCCTGCTTAACCATCACCCCGTGCCTGCCCAGTTCAATTTCCTTTGGATCTTTGATTTTCTTGAAAGGAGTAAGCACAGAGATCTCAAACCTGAGGGATTCAAGTTCACCGGCTTTTATTCCGTCAAACCTCGTATCATTGAAAGCAGCCTCCAGGGCCATATCCCTGACTGTTTGATAAAGCGGCTGGTCGGAATGCATCATCCCGATACAACCCCGCAGCACGCCATTCTTGCCGTGAATAGTTACAAAAGCCCCCCTCTTCGACAGCAGGAAATCGCTTTCGGGTTTGGCGAGCAGGTATTTTTCGCCGGAAAAACCCCCTTTCACGGTTTCCCGGGCAATCTTCAACAGCGCTTTCCTGTCCTTTTCCGTCATGGGTTAAGGCCTCCCCGCCCGGCCGCGGCGGGACGCGTTCAGCGCATGTGCTCTCTTGCCGAATCCACCGAAGAAACAATGCCGCTCAAGCTCAGCTTCAGGTCGCTCGGGCTTGTGGCCTCCGCAACAGCCTGTTCAAGCGAAATCAAACCCTTCCTGTAAAGATCGGCAAGACTCTGGTCAAAAGTCTGCATCCCATACTGGGATGCTCCCTGCTGAATCACGGTCTTCAGATGAGACATCTTATTTTCCCTTATGAGGTTTCTAACTGTCGGTGTCCCCACCATCACTTCAACCGCAGGCACCCTGCCAAAGCCGTCCGCCTTCGCGATCAGCCTCATTGAAACTATCGCCGTAATGATGGAACAGAGCTGCCCCCTGACCTGCGCCTGCTGACCGGCCGGAAAGAAGTCCACGAGACGGTCCATAGTCTGAATCGCGTCAATTGTGTGCAGTGTGGAAAGCACCAGGTGTCCTGTCTCCGCGGCGGAAATGGCCGTGGCCACGGTCTCGTAATCGCGCATTTCTCCTATAAAGATAACATCCGGGTCCTGCCTCAGGACGTATTTAAGAGCTATCGAATATGTTTCCGTATCAATACCGAGTTCGCGCTGCGAAATGCTGCTATTCCGGTCAGAGTGAAGGAATTCTATGGGATCTTCGATGGTCACAATATGGTACTGAAAGTTCTGGTTCATGTGCTGAATAAGAGATGCAATGGTGGTTGATTTTCCGCTGCCCACGGTTCCGGTAAGCAGAATCAGCCCCCTCGCCTCGTTCGCTATTTTTTTCATCACGGCCGGGAGGTTCAGATCTTCAAGCCGCGGAATATCTTTTGGGATTCTTCTGATCACAAGCTCAATGGTGCCTTTCTGCCTGAAAATATTTATCCTGAATCTTACATCGCCGCCCGGCGAAAATGCCAGGTCTATTTCGTTGTTTGAAGCAAACTTTTCCCTCTGTCTCTGGGTCATCAGGGTGAACGCGACTTCTTCAACATCTTCCTCTGAGAGGGGCGCGCCGGTTTCGGCGATAAGCTTTCCGTCAATTCTGTAAAGAGGCGGCCTGCCGACCTTTATGTGAACGTCGGACGCCCTTTTGCCGGTCATAGCTTCGAGCATTTCAAACGCTCTTTGAGCCATATACCTCTCCTCAAAATTTGCTTGACTAAAACACCTTTATCTTTTAAATTATAACACAATTATTGTTTTCTTTTCAACAAAACAGGGGGATAAATGACAGGCAAAACGCGCTTCACGGACGCGCTTGCAGCATCGGCCGCTGGTTTGATTTTGCTCTCTCTTCTGCTTCCGGCAGGCAGCAGCCCCGCCGGCGGAGGCAGCCGCCCCGGCCCGCTGATAGCCGCGGCTCTTTCACAGCCGGCTAAACAGGGAGATGACATTGAGATTAACTCCGTTCTTGAGTCCTTCAAGAAATGCGGGCTGGTCTCCAGGGCTTCTGTAACGGACGGCAATAAACGAATAATCGCTGACACGGAAGCGGATTGGGTGGGTTCAATACTCAAAGAAACACCTTCACTCCGGGAAGCCGAGACTCTGGAATTGCCGGGCGGAAACGGAGGGTATAAGCTTCTGCTCTATCATCCCGCGCGAAAAAACAGTCCTTTTCCCATAAGCAGGTTCTGCGGCTATGCCGGCTTGGCGCTGCTGGCCGCCTCTCTGCTTTACAATTTCGCGGCAGGGAAGAAAACATCCGGCAGCCTGAACGTTCCGGAGAGAACCCTTGATTGGAAACTATTGGTAAATATACTGAAAAGAAGTCATTCACAGGAAAGGTTTGTTGTGCTGGACAGCGCAGGCGTGATTGTAGCCTCCGGCCCGCGGACAGCAGAGCCGGACCTCGCAGGGAAAAGACTCTTTGAGTCTGTCCAAAAGAATGAGATATTAAAAAGTTCCGAAAACCGGGAAAATGTGATTGACGCTGACGGAAGGAAATTTATTTTTTATTGACGTTACTGCAAAATGTACGGTTTTGGGTTGACCAGCACATTATTCTTCCATACCGTGAAATGAAGATGCGGGCCGGTTGACCTTCCGGTGCTTCCGACAAGAGCGACAACATCGCCTTTCTTGACTTTCTTCCCGGCTGTTACCAGAAGTTTCCCGCAGTGCCCGTATAGAGTGACATAGCCGCCTGCGTGTTTTATCATTACCGCGTTCCCAAACGCGCCTTTATCGCCCGCGAAAGTCACAACTCCGTCCGCGACGCTGCAGATCTTGTCGCCATAATCAGCTTTCAGGTCAAATCCCGAGTGGAAAGATTTTTCTCCCGTAAAAGGATCAGACCGAAAACCAAAACCGGAGGAACGCTTGTGCCCTTTATCCTTGAAGGGAAAAGCGAATATTTTCCTAAGCGCGAACTGCTCCTTCATCTCCCGCGTCAGATCAACGGGTTCCGCGCCGGGTATGAACAGGAACAAGTCCTCAGACATCTCTTTGAAAAGTTCATTAGCCGCGAGCAACTCTTCTTTTGTTTTCCCGTAAAGAGCCGCGACCTGCTCCAGCGTCTCTTCCTGTTTAATCCTGTGAAGCACTCCTATCTTGTTAATTATGAGCAATTCCTGGTTAGGCCGGGCCTCATAGGTCTTCAGGTAGGGATTCGCGCCGATAATGGTATTTAGATTTATCCTGAACCTGTTCTTAACGGTCCAGAGGCTTTCATTCTTCCGGCTGATCTTGTAATTTATTACAAGAACGCGCTCCGTCAACAGGTTTGCTTTGACCATGTTTGAATAGGGTTCGATGTTTTTGGTATAACCTTTGGCGAGTGCGTCCTCTTCGAAAGCCTGTACCGCTTCAGGGTCAAATTCAGGCTTCTGGCGTTTAACTTCCGGCGAATTATTGGAATTCAATATGAGGATTATCCCGAAAACACAGAGCATAAAAATCACGGCAAGACCGCTGCTGTAAAGGATGAATGGCTTGTCTAAATTTTTGAGCTCGCTCAAGAGGTCAAATTTCATCCGCAGCTTAGGCCCACCACATATCGCTCGGCGGTTCCGTAATCACAGAATCCTTAAGGAAAGCGACCGCTTTCTTAAAACCTTCGTCTATGGACATCAGCCCGTCCTCATGTTCGATGGAGAGGGCCCCGTTATATCCGGAGGCACGGAGCGCGCTTATCATATCGCGCCATACCTGCTGTCCATTCCCGTAGCCGACAGTCCGGAAAACCCAGGAACGCGCGGGAATATCGCCGTAGTTCTTGGTGTCAAGAACGCCGTTGACCGCGGTATTATACCTGTCTATTTTCGTGTCTTTGGCGTGGAAGTGATAGATCGCTTTGTTTAGTTTTTTAATAGCGGCGACCGGGTCAATGCCCTGCCAGAAAAGATGGCTCGGGTCAAAATTCGCGCCTATCACCGGGCCGGCTGCATCGCGCAGCTTTAAGAGCGTTTCAGGGTTATATACCACGAAGCCCGGATGCATCTCCAAAGCTATTTTTTTCACGCCGTGCGATTTTGCGAAAGCAGCCTCTTTCTTCCAATAGGGGATAACGACCTTGTTCCACTGCCAGTTAAGTATCGCGAGAAAGTCTTCCGGCCAGGGGCAGGTCACCCAGTTAGGATATTTTGAGCGCTCAGAATCTCCCGGGCAGCCTGAGAAAGTTACCACCGTATCTACTCCCAGCCTCTCCGCGAGTAAAATAGTTTTTCTATGCGTTTCGTGATTTGCCGCGGCGAATTTCTTGTCAGGATGCAAAGCATTCCCGTGGCAGGAGAGCGCGCTGATGGTCAGTCCCCTGTCTTCAACCGCCGACTTAAAGTTTTTCAGTTTTTCTTTATCTGCAAGAAGCTCGTCCATTTTGCAGTGTGCGTTGCCGGGCCAATTCCCTGTCCCGATCTCCACCGACTCAACGCCGTTCTCTGCGACAAAATCAAGCATTTCCTCAAACGTTTTTCCCGCGTAGAGCACGGTAAATATTCCTATCTTCATTTAACCCTCCGGATTTTGATTTTTGCCGCTTATTTTGCTTCCAATTCTATCCTGTAGGCTGTGACTCCTACTACTTCAACATTTTTCCCGCCGAGAGTCAGACTTCCCGCCTCTCCCGCAAGCGTGCCGGAATCGCCGGTAAACTGAACGGTGTAGAGAGCCCTCTTGGCGGTGAAGTAGTACTGGGTCACATTCTTTGCCCCGTTTATGCCTGCAAGAGCCTTCTCAAGTTCTTTTGCCTTGTTATAATCCGAGATATTGGAACAGGTGACGGTGAATACGCCGCCCTTCCTGGCCTCTTCTTTCCATTTTTTTATGATATCCCCGATGAATTTCTGGCCGAGTTTGGTAGCCGCGTCCTTGATGGCTGCCGTAGCCGCAGAGTCCTCGGTTATATCTACCTTGCGCGAAGGCTGATTGCCGGCGGAAATTACTATGGCATCATCCGTGCGGTAGATCTTGCCCGAAATATTAGTGCTGGCCGATACCATGCCTGCCAGCATATCTTTGTCGCTGAAAATTCCGGTGGTCGTGTCTACCACTATCGCTATATCAGCCCCAAATTCCAAACCCGCAGCCGCCGCGGAAGCCGCGTCGCCCTTCATGGCCGCCTTCAGCCTTTCTGACTGCCTTATGTTTGCCACCTGCGCCTGGTCGACTACCGAGAAGAGATAATTATTATTAAAGAGCTCTATGAGCGTGCTTTCAGAAACAGGAACGGAAGCAAGCTCCTTATTCTTCATCTCTTTCGCCACAATCATAACCCTGAGTTTGTCCCTGGACTTATTCCACTTTACCCAATCTTCTCTTTCGTCGGACTGCTCGTCAAACTCGCTTTTGGTAAGTTCTTTTGATGTCACCATCTCAAGTTTTGAAAGAAGAACCGGGTCCGAACCGGGTTTGCTGACCGCGACCGTGCCGTCATAAACATTTACTTTTGTGTCGCCTTCCGGTGAAACATCCGCTCTGTAGGTGGTTCCCTTTACCGCCGCCGTAACCTTCGGAGTGATTATCCTGCTCTCCTGGCCGAGGCTCTTCTTGACGTTCATCCATATCCGGCCGACAATGACGTTAATCGCGGATTTATCCCTGCCGGTGTCTTTGTCAGAAGACATTTCATCCAGTACAATAGCGGTGTTCTCGCTTATCCTGACTGTGCTGCCGTCTTCAAGCTTAATCTCAGCCCTTGTTCCGGCTCCCGTTTCTATGCGGTCTCCGGCAGCAAGCTGCATGCTGAGTTTTGCCGATACCGGCGCGCTTTCGCCTTTCTTAATGATTTTTGCAGGACCTTTGAGGAAGCTTATTACGGCTTTTCTGGATTCATCCGCGGCTCCAGCTGAGATGCTAAGAACCAGAAGGATTGCGGCAAGCACGATAGTCCTTTTCATTTTGCCTCCAGGCAGGCTGTCTTTTGCCTTTCCTGGATATTATAACAATCAAACTTTTGCATGTCTATCACAAACAGAGAGAAACAGCCCGTTTTTATTTAACGTTTGACGGGCAGCTCCGGCGTAATACCTGTCTCCTGCAGGCAGCCGTCGTTCTCCCTGAAAATATCCTGCGTCAGGATAACATCCCCTTCCATGCCGGAGACTTCCGTGATATGCGTTATCCTTCGCCTTCCGTCCTTTGACCTTTCCTGGTGCACGATAATATCAACGGCCGAGGCGGTCTGGTCGCGGATGGCGCGCAGAGGCAGTTCCAACCCCGCCATCAGCACCATGGTTTCAATCCTGCTCAAAGTATCTCTCGGGGAGTTGCTGTGAAGTGTTGTAAGGCTTCCGGCGTGCCCCGTGTTCATCGCCTGGAGCATATCAAAGGCCTCGCCTCCGCGGCATTCCCCCACGATTATCCTGTCCGGGCGCATCCTAAGGGAGTTTCTGACAAGATCCCTTATGCTTACCGCGCCTTTTCCTTCTACATTCGGAAGCCTTGCCTCAAGCGTGACCACGTGGCCCTGGGAAAGCGAGAGCTCTGCGGAATCTTCAATTGTAACGATTCTCTCATTGTCCGGGATAAAAGAAGAAATAATGTTCAACAGGGTGGTCTTGCCTGACCCTGTGCCGCCGCTCACCACGATATTCTTTCTTGCCCTGACCGCCCTCAAAAGGTAGCCCGCGGCTTCTTCCGTGACTGACCCTGAGTTTATCAGGTCCGCGACGGTCAATTTCCTTTTTGAGAATTTTCGGATAGTCAGGCATGGACCCTTAAGGGCAAGCGGAGGAATTATAGCGTTTACCCTGGAGCCGTCAGGCAGGCGGGCGTCAACCATCGGGGAACTTTCGTCTATCCTTCTTCCGACGGGGGCGACAATTCTTTCAATGCAGAGCAGGAGCTGGCTGTCAGACGAGAACTTGCGCTCAGAATTCTCAATGCAACCGTTTCTCTCCACAAATATCTGTTCTTTTGAATTGACCATGATCTCGGATATTTCAGGGTCAGCAAGCAGGTCTTCAAGAGGGCCGAGGCCTAACGCTTCCTGGATTATCTCGTTTACCAGCGCGAAACGGTTTTCGCTTCCGGATATTTCCGGAGCTTCTCCCGCAAAAAGTTCTTCAACTGCCTCTCTCACGCGTTCAGCCAAACGCCCTTTGCCTTCTTCCTCCCGGCCTGAAAAAACAGCATTCTTCTCTTTCATAAAAGGTATAAGTTTGGAGTGTATCCTGGATTTGACTTCTTCTTTTCCTGTTTGCTTTAATGCCCGCGGCAAACCGGCAGAGTTCAGGATAACAGGCTCAAGCGCTCCTATGCATGCGGCGAGCCGGTCTATCCCTTCCGAGAGCTTGTTATCGCTCCTTCCGGCCAGAAGGTTTCCTGAGTTGACTGACAAGAGCGATTGCGCGTTATCCCTGTCCACCGTGAATTCAGGCGGTCTACCCGCTACGGCGCCTGCATTGAAGAGTTCTTGTGCCGCTCCCCCAAACTTATTCAGCACGAGTTTAACTTTAGACGATTCAATATGCCTGGAATATAGAGTTTTCAACATGGCGGACGCGCTCTTTAGCGAAGGCAGCTCCGGCGAAGCAACAAGGAATATCCCCGAAGCATTCTGAAGGAACTCCGCGTTCGCGTCCCCGGGGTCGCGAACCACGCCAATCACACAATCAAATGCTTCAATTATTTGAGAGAGAAATCTAAACGCTTCCCGGCTCGCAAGCCCGGCCAGCGTCAGCATTTTTACTCCTGAAGAATGTGACGGAATAAGTGAGATTGCGGAGGCTGGCGAAATAGAACCGTTAAGAGTATTTAACACGATATCTTTGTCGGTATCTTCCAGCCCGAGCAAAACAGAAGAGTTGCACATGTGAAAATCAACAAGGAGGACTTTTTGGGTTCTGGCGAGCGCGGCAGAAACGTTAACGCTTAGAAGCGTGGCCCCCGAACCGCCTTTGGCGGAAACGAAGGAAGATAAGATTACACCTTTTTCCCTCAAAAACCCTCAGATTAAACATCAAAACACTTAGGTTTAAATTTCAAATCACAAGCACCAAATCACAAATAAAAATGAAAGACACAAACCACAAACTAACTTTATAAATACTGTATTTTGAATTTTTGCTTTTTGTATTTTGGTGTTTATTTGGTGCTTTTTCTTACTAGAATTCATCCGGGAGTTTCTTGATTTCGGCGTAGTCAAAAACCGGGCCGTCTTTGCAGACATAGAGCTGTTGGATATTGCAACGCCCGCATTTGCCCAGGCCGCATTTCATCTTCATCTCGAGCGTGGTGACTATCTGTTCCGGAGCAAAACCAAGATCAGTCAGTTCTTTAAGCACAAACTTAATCATAATCGGAGGACCGCAGGTGATGACCGTGCAGTTATCTCTTGACGGCTTCATTTCCTTAAGAACAGCTGGAACAAATCCAACTTTATGCTTCCAGCCTTCCGAACCCTTGTCCGCCGTGAGCACCAGATTTGCTTTCTTTCCCTGCCATTCATCAAACTTGTCAAAATAGCAGATATCAAGCGGGCTTCTGCCGCCGTAAAGGATGGTAATGTCCTTGAAATCATTGCGTGTATCCAGGCTGTATTCTATCGGAGACCTTATGGCGGCTATGCCGATGCCGCCGCCGACAAAGAGCAGGTTCTGCCCTTTGAATTTTTCAAAAGGAAACCAGTTACCGTAGGGACCTCTGAGGGCAACAATATCTCCGACTTCAAGATCATGAAGCGCTTCGGTAACAAGACCGGTTTTTTTGATGCTGCACTCGACATACTCGGCTCTGGTTTGCGGATTGGCGAATGTAAAAGTGGCCTCGCCGACTCCGAAGACCGAGAGGATAAGGAACTGGCCGGACTTCCATTTGAAGTTCTTCCTGACCTCAGAGTCAAGAAGTTCAAACTGGAAGCTCTTAATGTCGGCGGTCTCCTGTTTAATGGAGGCAATCCTCGCCTTATGTGGGATGTATATGTTGCTCATGTTTTGTTTATTCCGCCTTCAGTTTCAGTCTTCTGTCTTCTGTCCTCCGGCTCCGCCGGATTGCTAATTACTGATTGCTGATTACTAATTAAAAACTCATGGATTATTGCTTCTGCCCTCTGTCTTCTGCCCTCCGCCTTACTGCGCATCCGAGCATCTGACCATCTGACCATCTGCTTTACTTCGCTTCTTCCACAACCTTCCTTATATCAATCCCCACCGGACACCTGCGGATACAGCGCCCGCAGCCCGTGCAGAGTTCTTCTTTGAAATTATCAACATGGTATCTGAACTTATGCATAAATCTCTGTCTGAACCTTCTCTTCGTATCGGTCCTCGGGTTATGCCCGCCTGCCATCTTGGTGAACATCTCCGACATGCAGGAATCCCAGGTGCGGTTGCGCTCGCCGTTCAAATAACCGAACTTTTTCTCGGTTATGTCGAAACAATAGCAGGTAGGGCAAACATAGGTGCACGCGCCGCATTTCACGCAAGGCAGGTGAACCGTGTCCCAGTAAGGCGAATCAAATGAAGAATCAAGGTTCTTCTTGACCGCGGCCAGGTCCAGTTTCTTTGTTATCTTAGTTTCGGCCGCTTTTGCGAACTCCGCCTTTGCCGCGGTTTCTGCATCCGACGCATCAGTGAAATACTTTGAATACTTTGCCGCGAGTTTCTCTCCTCTTTCCGTAAGGACTTCGGCGAGAAACTTGCCCGAAACAGGGGTCAGCAGAATATCGCTTCCCTTCCCGTCTGCCGGGCTTCCGCCCGCGAATGAAGTGCAGAAACAGGTTAGCTCGGGTTTCTCGCAGGAAACCGTTATTATCGTGGTATTCTTCCTGCCGCCCGTGTAAGGGCCGTCCTCATAACCTGACCAGTTAAAGAGTTTATCAATTACGTCAAAGCCCCTCGCGTCGCAGGGCCTTCCGCCGAATATTACCGCTTCTTTCCCCGGCGCCTTTTCTTTAAACTCCACTGTGTCTTTCTTTAACTCATACTGAAAGAGCTGTTCGGACTGCAGGTAAACCTTGTCCTTGACCGTGGTGTTGGTAAGGAGCACGCCGGGAACATATTCATCAAAAGAATTGATCTTCCCGAAGGAGACGGTGTTCTCGTTTTCCCTTTTGGGAGCAAAAACATCGTTCGAAGCCGCAAGTTCGTTAACGAGGGCTTTTAAATTTTCCTGTGTAATAAGTTTGTTTTGCATTTTACATTATCTCCACGATACCTTCTTCGTCAACCTTGAAGGTCGAGAGCGGAGGCCTGGAATCCGTGTCTTTGCCGCTTTCATAATTAAAGAGCTTCTTTGCGTCTTTGGACATTTTCTTTGTGAGAAGCGACAGTTTTATTCCCACCGGACAGGCCTCTTCACAGGCCCTGCAATCCGTGCACCTGCCGAACACGTGCTGCATCCTTATCTGCTGGAAGACTTTATTCTCCGCGGTATTGACAACTTTGTTAAGGTATTCGGGCATGAGCCTGTTCGCGAAGCAGTCCGGACAGTAACAGACCGGGCAGACATTCCTGCAGGCGTAGCACCTGATGCATCTTTCAAATTCCTTGTTCCAGAACGCTTCCTTCTCGCTCGAGGAAAGCTTCTCAAATTTTTCTATATCGGAGAGGTCTTCTTTCCTGCCCAGGTCTTTCACGGCTCCGACCGTGAAATCCGCCCCATCCAGTTTATTCTCCCTGCAGGTCGCGCATTTTGAACTGTCCACGCCCTCGCAGGCAACGCCTATGATGACGACATTCTCGCGCAGTATCTGGTGCTCTTTGATAATTTCACGGACGCTTCTCAGATCGCAGCCCTTGGCAATCACGGCCGCTTTCTGCTTTTTTACTTTCGGAAGATAGACCGAGAGATTGTTCACGCAGGATTTATTGAATACGAGTTTGACCGCGTCTTCAGGCTTGTTTATGAAAACAGGACGCGAGGCACCCGGCTCAAAGGAATTCTCGTAGCCGATGACCCAGTCAACCTTCTTCTCCGCTAAGAGTTTCTTAGCTATTTCCTGCATCTCTTTTTCCATCATCCGCCTTGTAGATTGTTGTTTTGTGTTTTACCTTATAAACCTTATGAACCTTAAGAACCTTGTTAACTTTTTATTTAAGCGTACTTTTCTTCCATTCTTCCGTTTCAATTACCACCTTCTTCACCACTTCCGCAAACTTCTTCCCTTCAGACGCCGACACCCACGAAGCGTGAAACCTTCTCTTATCTATGCCGAAGAAATCAAGGAGCTCCTTCAGATGAGCGTAGCGCCTTCTCCAGTAGTAGTTCCCTTCGGAATAATGGCAGTCGCCCGGATGACAGCCGGAAATAAGCACGCCGTCGGCTCCCTTGTGGAACGCTTCAATGACCATCATAGGGTCCATCCTGCCCGTGCAGGGTATCCTTATGACCTTGATATTGGCAGGATAAATATTCCTGCCAAGCCCGGTCATGTCGGCGCCGGCGTAGGAACACCAGTTACATAAAAAACCTACTATGTTTAGTTTCTTTTCTTTGGTTTCCATTGTCCTCAACTAATAATCTTTGTGAAACTTTCTCTTTTAAAAGTTTATAAGGTTCTTAAGGTTTGTAAGGTTTATAAAGTAAAACCCTGC
>CAITPB010000151.1 GCA_903894145.1 Candidatus Firestoneibacteriota bacterium
CATGGGGCAAGCCGCGGGGCTCGCTGCCGCGATGGCCGCGAAGAAAGGCAACAGTTTCAAGGATACCGACATAAAACTTCTCAGGGAAACACTTAAAAAGCAGGGCGCGAAGATTGATTAGAATAGCGGAGGAAAAATGAAATATATCACGGAACCAAAGAAGAAATTGCCGGTCTACGGAAACTTTGATGTTGTGGTCTGCGGCGGGGGCCCCGCCGGCTCCGCTTCGGCTATTTCCGCGGCAAGAAACGGTGCAAAAGTCCTGCTCATTGAACAGACCGGCTGTCTCGGCGGAATGTCGACCGCGGGGCTTGGCCCGACAATGGCGCCCTTTACCAATGATAGAGAGCCATTTATCAGAGGGATTGCACTCGAAGTCTTAAACAGGCTCAAAGAGATAGGCGGGACAGGCGACACCCCGAAAAGTTCAACCATGTGGCCGGTTATAGATTCCGAGAAGATCAAACTGCTTTATGACACCCTTATGGAAGAAGCCGGAGTTAAAGTCCTGTTCTTCACCGGGGTTTTCAATGTGCAAAAAATCAAAAACAAAATAATCGCCGTAATTATAGAGAACAAGAACGGCAGACAGGCGGTTACAGGGAAAACATTCATCGATGCCACCGGCGACGCGGATCTCTCTGCGATGGCAGGAGTTCCGTTTGAAAAGGGCGACAATAAAGGAAAAATGCAGCCGGTGACACTGTGCTTCACGGCGGCCGGCATAGACACTGAGAAATTCAAAACACTCAGGAATGTAACATTTAAGGGATTGAACGCCAAGATGACAGAGGCTACCATTAACCCGTATCTGGGGAAATCGCTTCCCGATATGAAACACGGCGAGTACAGGTACATAGTCAACAAGAACCTCGGGAACGGAGTCTGGGGTTTCAATTTCGGACATGTTTATAATATAGACGGTACGGACGCGGACAGCCTCTCTTTCGGAATGGCCTATGGGAGAAAACTCATAGACAATTTCATCAAGCACGCCAGGAAACACGTCCCGGGGTTTGAGAACGCGCAGCTGCTGCAAACCGGACAGTTGATGGGCGTCAGGGAAACAAGGAGAATTAAGGGCATTTACAAATACACCATCGGCGATTACACCTCATTGAAAACATTTGACGATACTATTGCCGTTTACGACTATCCTGTAGATGTTCACGCTCCCACGAAATCGAAAAAACTTTACAAGAAACACGAGAAGCAATTCACGGCCGATTATGTGCTGCCGGCCGGGAAATACTACAGCATCCCCTTCAGGATACTGGTGCCGGTGAAAATCGAGAACCTGTTAGTTCCGGGAAGGTCTCTTTCCGCGGACAGGCTCACGCAGGGGGCTTTCAGGGTCATTCCGCTCTGCCTCGCATTCGGCGAAGCGGCAGGTCTCGCGGCGGCCATGGCCGCAAAGAAAGGAAACGCCATGAAGGACACGGATTTTGCCCTGCTCAGGAAGAAACTTAAGGCTCAGGGAGCAAAGGTAGGCTGATCAGCTGAAATTAACTTTCCGGTAAACGCCCGGGTAAGAACCGGTTTTTCTAAAGAAAGCGCGGCTGAAGGAGCTTAAGTCGCGGTAGCCGCAGCGGTAAGCAATCTCAGACAGG
>CAITPB010000152.1 GCA_903894145.1 Candidatus Firestoneibacteriota bacterium
CGGGTTCCCGGATCCTATAAGCGGGATTTTGAGGACGGCTCAGGACTATATAGATTACTTTAACAAAAAGGCGAAGGAAGGCGTAAAGTATGAAGGCTTGCCGGTAAAAGGCGGCGGAAAACTGGGTGCCGGAACAGACGGTGTAATGACAGTTGCCATGAACCTCCGCGGGAGCGAGCTGCTCGCTGATTTCTACGAAGATGCTGATTATGTGCGGAAGTTGTTTGGTTTTATCACCGAAGCGACTATAAAGAGGTTCCACGGCGTCAGAAAGTTTCACGGAGACCCGATTAAGTCGGATAGTTTTTGGTACGCCGACGACAGTATTGCCATGTTATCCGGAGAGATGGTCCGCGAGTTTGTGCTTCCTTGCCACAAGAAGCTCTTTGCGGCGGTATCAACGGGCAAGAACCCTGTAGGAATGCACCTTTGCGGGGATGCGACAAGGCACTTTAAAATGCTGAGGGATGAGATGTTCGTCCGTTCTTTTGATACAGGCTTTCCTGTGGATTTCGGGTGGCTCAGAAAGGAACTCGGCCCCGGTGTTGAGATTCAGGGCGGCCCGAAGGCAGATATTGTCCTTGGCGGGACTGAAGCTGAGCTGGCAGGCGAATCCAGGCGTATTCTGGAGTCAGGCATCATGCAAGGCGGAAAATTTATTTTAAAAGAGGGCAATAACCTTGCCCCGCTAACTCCGATGAGAAATGTCCGCGTTATGCTGGAGGCCTGCAGGCGGTTTGGGGTATATAAATGACAGCGCAGCACCGTGTAATAGGCGTTGACGAAGCAGGCAAGGGGGACTACTTTGGCCCGCTGGTCATAGCCGGTGTTTTCGTAGATCCCGCCGCCGCGGAAAGGCTGCAACATCTTAATGTGCGAGACAGCAAGCTGGTCTCTGATAAGAAGGCGCTTGAGATGGCGCTAAAAATTAAGGAAATCGCGAAGCATTCCGTGGTTATTATAAATCCGGACAAATACAATGAGCTTTACGCCGGAATAAAGAACCTCAACAAACTCCTTGCATGGGGACACGCAAGGGTGATAGAGAACCTGCTCGCGGAAGTTGAATGCGATTACGCTATTTCCGACAAGTTTGCCGACGAGCACAGGATAAAAGACGCGCTGATGGAGAAAGGGAAGAAAATACTCCTGAAACAGGAAACAGGCGCGGAAAGATATCTACCCGTAGCGGCTGCTTCAATTCTCGCGAGAGCCGCTTTCCTTGAGGGAATTCAAAGACTCTCGGATGAGGCCGGCATGGTGCTGCCAAAGGGCGCGACACACGTGAAGGATGCCGGAGCCGCGCTGATTAAACTTAAGGGCAGGGATGCTCTAAAAATATTCGCAAAACTGCATTTCAAAATTACAAAATCTCTGGATCAACAGGGGCTTGGTATATGAAAGAACACCTAAGGTCATGGGCATTCCTTGTTGCGGCTTCCCTGTTTTGCGCGCAGTGGCTGCTGCTTTGGGCTGTGAAGCTCCCGCTTCCTTTTCCGGCGGATATCTTGCTTCCCGGATTGGGTGTGCTTGGAGCCGCTTTCATGCTGACCTGGGCTGCCGAGCTCGCGCAGATGGAAGTTTCGAAAGGCCTGGCTATCGCCCTGCTTGCCCTTATAACAGTTCTTCCTGAATACACGGTTGATATTTACCTTGCCTGGACCGCGGGAAAAAACCCGATCTACACTCCTCTCGCGACCGCCAATATGACAGGCGCGAACAGGCTGCTCATCGGAGCGGGGTGGGCCGCCGTCGGAGTTTTTTACTGGCTGAAGTCGGGGAAGAAAGAAATCAGCATAGCAAAAAACCACAGGGTTGAAATCTTCGCGCTGCTCCTTGCCACTTTATATTCTTTCCTTATCCCAATAAAAGGCAACATAGCGCTTTATGACTCCGCGGTACTGATAGCCATCTATGGGGTTTATGTCTACAAAACCTCTAAAGCTGGAATAACCGAGCCTGAGTTGGAAGGCGGCCCTGCGGAACTCTTTTCAGCAACTCCCAGGAATCAGAGGTTAGTCATAAACATATTTATGTTTCTCCTTTCTGGTTTAACCATTTTCCTGGCGGCCAAGCCTTTCGCGGAAGGGTTAATCAGCGGCGGTCAGAAACTCGGCATAGAAAAGTTCCTGTTAATCCAGTGGATTGCTCCGCTTGCCTCGGAAGCTCCGGAGTTCATAGTGGCAATAATATTTGCCCTGAGGATGAAGGGAAGCGAAGGCCTTGGGATACTGGTTTCCTCCAAAGTAAATCAGTGGACTTTGCTTGTCGGGATGCTTCCGATAGCGTTCTCACTTTCGGCAAGATCTTTAGCCCCGATGCATATGGATACGAGGCAGGTTGAAGAACTTCTGCTTACTTCGGCGCAATCGCTTTTCGCGCTCATCGTGCTGGCAAATCTTAGGTTTTCTCTCATTGAAGCGCTTACGCTATTTGTCCTCTTTGCGACACAATTCTTTTTCACCGACCCCACCTTTAGGCTGGTTTACTCAGGTGTTTACATCCTTCTGGCCGCAATGCTTTTTATCGTGTCAAAACAGAACCGGACGGGTTTGAAAGAACTTTTCACTGCCGCCTGGTCTGGCGGGAACTGATAACGAGGCTTGCTGTTTCAACTGCTAGCACAAGGTTTTCGCGGTCTTTTCTGCGCGCAATTAATAATTGAACTTCTTTCCGCAGTTTGACACTAATATAGATAAGAAGAGGTTAAGCGTGGGAACAGGAAGGCCTGACAGGGCTGCGGAAAACGAGTTAGACCTGTCCATAATAGCGCGCGTAAGGCGCGGAGAGACCTCTGCCTTCTCAGAATTGGTCACAAAATACAAAATTCCGGTCTGGTCTTTGGTAAGAAGATATGCGGGGAATGTTCCTGAAATCGAAGATATTTGTCAGGAGATTTTCCTTAATCTCTGGAATTCTCTTCCCGGTTTTAAAGGACATTCCAGATTTTTTACCTGGTTTTACAGGGTAATAATGAACACCTGTCATAATCAAGCAAGGAAACCAGAGAGCAGGTTATCGGCTAATAGCAGAGGAGTGTCGGAGCAGCTGCCGGACTTTCGGGAAAATCCGCTGGCCCGCGCCGAACAGTCTGATCTTTCAGAAAAAGCGCGAAAAGCAATTGCTGAACTGCCTGAGATTCTCAAAGATGCCATGGTTTTTAGGGATGTGGAAGACCTTTCCTACGCGGAAATAGCGGAGATCCTCGGAGTTTCGGAAGGAACGGTAAAGTCCAGGATACACAACGCGAGGTTGATAGTAGGCGAAAAACTCAGAAAAATGTTTTAGCGGAGGAAGTATGTTTTGCCGGTTTGCCGAAAAAAATATGAGTGCCCTAATCGACGGGGAACTGGGGCTGCTTAAGAAGTCTGCCGTTATCGCACATCTTAATTCCTGTTCCGCGTGCCGGGCAAAATTATCCTATCTGCAAAGTGTCTCCGTCGCATCTTCCTTGCCGGTCAGAGAGCTGCCTCCCGCCGGATTCGAAGACAGGGTGATGGCTAAAGTAGCACTTGCCGGAAGGGCTGATTTCGCGCGGGAAAAAGCGGGTCCGCCCTCATTTAGTTTAAGGCTTGCTGCGACTGCTGTCGGGCTGCTGCTCCTGCTTGCCGCGGGACTGGCTTTCTACCGCCCTGCAGCCGTCCGTGTCACGGTGCCCGAGGCAACTATTTCGCACCAGACGGGTATTGACGCTGAAGCAGTGGAATTTGTTCTGAATTCCTCAGCCATAGGATTCGCGACGCTCGCGAACCAGACAGGGAGATGAAATAATGGAAAAATTGATTAGCGCTTTCCGTTGTCTACAGTGCTTTATCTTTCTCGCGGCTTTCTTCGCGGCAGCGCCGCTGCTTCAGGCAGCCGGCAAAATCTCAGACGAGGACCGCTGTGAGTATCCGGTCTGGTGCGTTAAGTCAGCCGAAAAGAACTACGAGCGGATTGCCTATGCGCTTGTCAGCAAAGTGTTTGGAACGCAGGTCTGGGTCGTGCGGCCCGACCTTCCGCAGAATAAACTGATGCTTACCTCTAAGAGCTGGAACCGTCATCCCTACTGGAGCTGGGACGGAACGAAGCTGGCTTTTGCGGGAGGGGATGCGAACGGCGTGCAGCAGCTTTGGATTATGGATGACGACGGGGGGGGTACGAAACAACATACCGATACCTCGGAAGACAAACTTTATCCCGTGCTTTCCCCGCAATACAACAGGATTGCTTATTTCTCTGTGGTAAAAGAGCAGGCCACCGTAAATATCATGGACCTGGACAAAAACAACGAAGTCAAGGTCATTGCCAGATGCGGCAATATTACTCCAAATACAGTCCTGAGCCCTGCCGCCTGGTCTCCAGACATGAAATATTTGGCGTATGTGAAACTGGACAGTGAATTTAAAAATGAGAACGTCTATGTAATAGACATAAACAGCAGGGAAGAAAGACAGCTTACGAAGACCGGCTATATAGGTTCCGGCCTTGCCTGGTCTCCTGACGGCAACAGCGTGCTTTTCCCGGCGCCTTCGGTGAACAGCCGCAACTTCAGCCTCTTCAAATGCGATGTGAACACCGGTGAACTGTCTGAGCTCATTCCGCTGGTTACGCCTCTTGGCGCGGCATTTTCGCCTTCGGGTAAGAAAATATGTTATGTGAAAAATTACCAAATCTGGTCTGCGGACGCGGATGGCAGGAACCAGCGCCAGGTGACTGTACCTGAAGTGGTTGTTGACTTGAAAGCTTGGGAAGTGAGGAAGAAGCAAAATATGGCGGCCCTGCTAAAGTTAAAAGGGTTTGTCGGCCGCAGGGTCTGGCTTAGAAAGAACATCTGGACTTCCGCGGGACAGAAATTGAATAAACTTACCGAATGCGAGCTAAGCAACGTCAGAAACAAGATAATGCTTCCCGGCAAGGAAGTCGTGACTGACAAAGCCAGCTTCACGATAGAAATAGAGCTTAAGATAGAAGGCAAAAAGTTCTTTGTCGTCTATCTTAACGAGATTGACGGCTACCTTGAAGATTTTTCGCGGTTCTTCTTCTTTGAAGATCCGGTCAAGACCAGGAACTGGCCCTCGTCCGTCTGGGAGGCCATAAAGAGCCGCGATGTGCTGATTGGCATGACTCCTGAACAGGTCCTTCTTTCGCTCGGAGAGCCTTCTGAAATGCTCAGTAATCCTTCCTCCAGAAACGAAATCTGGGATTATAAGTTTATAGGCACGATAAGTTTTGAAAATGGCAGGGTAAAAGAATTTAAACCGGTAATGACTATAAAATATACAGGAGGAGGTGCTAAGTAGCATAGAAGGCAGCTGTTCCTCCCGCCGTGTCCGCGCGGTGAGGTTTGGGAAAAAATCGACTCTGGGGGGTCCTATGAGAAAGCTAATGATGTTCTTGGCTCTGGCGCTTGTCGCGCTGGCCGGAGCCGCGCAGAATGTGTATGTGGAACCGCCGCTGGAATTCAGCGATACGCCCGTAAGGACGGCGCTGGATACAATCTTCATGAAAGCAGGGAACGTGCCGTATTCGATAGAGATAACGAATCCGGCTGAAGTGCCGCCCGTCACGCTGAAACTGACGGAGAGGCAG
>CAITPB010000153.1 GCA_903894145.1 Candidatus Firestoneibacteriota bacterium
AGCAAAATACATTATGGGAATTGACGCGCAGATGCGCGGATGTGCGGAGGCGCAGTAAAAGATGAGGCTCAAAAGGGTTCTTACATACACGGTGCTCATTCTGGGTGCGATTATAATGTTGTTGCCGTTCTATTGGATGGTTTCCACATCGTTTAAGGCGCCGCAGGAAGTTCTTTCAATGCCGCCAAAATGGTTCCCGTCGGCTCTAAATTTCAGCAACTACATTGATGCGATGAAATCTGCCCCGTTCGGGATGTTCTTTTTCAACAGCATGCTGGTCGCAATATTCAACACGGTGCTCCAGATTGTCACTGCGGCGCTGGCCGGCTACGCCTTCGCGCGATTGGATTTTAGGTTCAAGAACGCGCTCTTTTTGTTCTTTCTGGGGACGATGATGATACCCATGGAGGTCATCCTGGTCCCGAACTATATGCTCCTTAAATATCTCGGCATGCACAACACTTATTTTGCCCTGATAATTCCCTGGGCCGCCTCCGTTTTCGGAATATTTCTGGTGAGGCAGTTCGTGCTTTCCCTTCCTAAGGAACTTTTTGAGTCAGCGGAAATAGACGGCTGCACTCACTGGCAGATACTCTGGAAGATAGTCTTTCCGTCGGCAAAGCCGGTCTTCATAAGCGTCGGGATATTCTCGCTTATCGGAAGCTGGAACTCCTTCCTTTGGCCGCTCATCATGACCGACAGCGAATCAATGAGAACCATTCCGGTAGGCCTGGCCTATTTTAGCGCGGAGTTTTCCACCAGATATCATTTGATGATGGCCGCGGCTGTCCTTTCAATACTCCCGATTATTTTAATCTATTTCTTCGCTCAAAAACAGTTTGTGGATGGGATAGCGACAAGTGGGATTAAGAATTAAAACAAAGTCAAAAGTTTGTAACGTTTATAATGTTTATAATGTAAATCAAAGGCAGCAGGGTTTGCTTTACGTCATAAACGTCATAAATGTTTATGAACCGCAATGCTTGTTATTAGCTCCCATATAGTTTATAATTTTCTCGGTCAAACGGAGGAGTTATGAAAAAACTACTAATTTTTCTTGCGGGAATTATGCTTCTTTCGGGATGCGGTTCCAACGGAAAAAGCACGGTCACTTTTTGGCACGCGATGAACAATCCGAAGGACAAGACGCTTAAGGCGCTTATAGCGGATTTTGAAGCCAAGAATCCCGATATAAAAGTTGACGCGCAGTATGTCGGTAAGTATGACAACTTGCTGCAGAAGCTCCTCGCCGCGGCGGGATCGGGAACTCCTCCTGACATCTCCCAGGTCTACGAGAACTGGACCACGAGGTTTAAAGACGCCGGGATGTTGATACCTGTTTCCGATTTAATCAATGAGGACCCGTCCTTCACCAAAGAAGATATGAAAGACATCTTTCCGATTTTCGTCAGGAACAACAGCTATGAAAACACGCTCTGGACGATGCCCTTCAACAAGAGCATCTACGCCTTCTATTATAATTCCTCGCTCTTCAAGCTGGCCGGCGTAAAGCCTCCCTACGATATGACGGAGTTTCGCGATATCGTAAGGACCCTCACAAAGAAAGACAAGCAGGGGAATGTGCTTCAGTACGGATTCGGATTCAAGGCGAACATTGATATCTTTGAGGTCCTGCTCTACGCGCAAAAGGGGAAGTTCTTTGACGAGAAGGAAACAAAAGCGCTCTTCAACGGCCCGGAAGGTGTTGAGGCGCTCGCTCTGCTCTGCGAGCTGGGCAACAAAGAGAAGACCGCGTTCTACTCAAAAGACTACCTTGATAACGATTTCGCGTCGGGACGAGTGGCCTCCTTCATCGCGACAACGCCGCGCCTTTCCGAGCTCCAGCAGAATATCTCTTTTAAAATAGGTCTCGCTAAACTTCCTGTCTGGAAGACGCTTGCCCCCCCGATCGCAGGCACAAATATAGCGGTCTTCAAAAAGGCAGGTATGACCCCGGAAAAAAGAAAGGCTTGCTGGAAATTTATTAAATACCTCTCCTCGGCTGAAGGCACTTCGAAGTGGTCGGCCGGAACTTCCTACCTGCCGGTGCGCAGGTCAGCTCTTAAGACGGAGACCATGATGAAGTATTTCAACGAACAGCCTCTCTTTATGATAGGAATAAATGAACTTGACTTTGCCGTGGTAGACCCAAGGAACAGGAGCTGGCAGGCGGTCAGGGACCTCATTGACCAGGCGGTAGAGAAGGCGCTCCTGAAGAAGTCCACGCCGAAGGAAGCGTTGGATGAAGCGGCGGCGAAGGTGAACGCTCTCCTCGAAAAGACGGACTGACACAATATAACGGAGGAAGTATGAAATTACACGTATTTTTAGCGGTTCTATTGAGCGCGTGTATACTTGCCTCAGGCTGCGGCAGGAAGGCTGAAGAATATACCTTAAAGAAGATGGACCTGGATTATAATATACTCGCCAACTGCACGGTGGCGTATCCAGACCCTTACGATATAGCCGCGGCCTCGGCCGGCGAAGTGAAATCTCTTGGAGCCGAAGAAGGCGGGGGAGTAAAGAAAGGCGCTCTGCTTGTCGGTCTTGACGATTTCAACGAAGAACAGGCCCTTTCCATAAGCAAGGCAAATCTGAATGACGCCGAGATACGCCTGAAGAACGCAAAAGAAGAAGACCTTCCGGCCCTGCAGGAGCAGCTTAAATCGGATAAAGTGGCGCTTGACGACGCGAAGAAGAACTTTGACCGTTCTACCGAACTGGCAAAGTCAGAGACCATTACCAGGGCGGAACTTGAGCAGGCGGAGAATAAGTATAAAACCGCCGATTCAAAATATAAACAGACAAAACTGCGCGTTGACTCCTACGCGAAAACCGGGCAGGAGGCTTCCCTGAATAACCAGCTCGCGCTTCTTAAGGCAAAAGTGGAAATTGACCGCAAAAACCTTGAAGACCGGCACATCACCGCTCCCTATGACTGCCTTGTTACGAAAATAAACGCGCGGGCAGGAGAGAAAGTTAAAGCCGGCGCCGTTTTGATGACGGTTATTGAAAAAAAGGACTGGGTCTTGGAGACGGATGTTGACCAGAAGGAACTGCCCTATCTTAAACTCGGGCTTAAAGCCGATATTCTCTTTGACGCCTACCCGGCAGAGAAGGTTAAAGCGGAAATTAACTTTGTCTGCGCCTCAATAGACATGTCAAAAGGAACCTGCAATCTAAAACTTGTTATCAAGGACAGGAAATCTTTTATCAAGCACGGAATGACGGGCAGCGCCGAAATACACGCTGGTTCTTTCAAGCAGGTTCTTGCCGTGCCATCCAGGTTTGTCGGTGCCGAAGGAAGGGATCTTTTCTGTTTCATCAAGGTAAAAGACGGCGTAAAGAAGTCTCCAGTTGCCGCGAAGCAGGTCGGCGAGAAGTTCTACATTGCGGACAATATTCCGGAAGGAACTGTGCTGGTTAGTAAATAAACAGGAAATGATTACACTGATTACGAAAACAAATCACGCAGATTAGATTTTGATTTAATCTGCGTAATCGTATTTACTGAATCTGTGTAATCAATGAGTTTTTAGAAGGAGCCCGATGTTCAGAAGTTACGAATGGATGATAGCCCTGCGTTTTCTGAAAAAGGGAAAAGGGCAAACGGTGCTCATAATCCTCGGTATTGCCATGGGCGTGGCGGTCCAGTTCTTTCTTGCTTCGCTTATGTCCGGCCTGCAGGCAAGCCTTGTTGACAGGACTGTCGGCGCTGCTCCTCACATTACCGTGCTTCCGGCGGACTCTTTGCCCGGTTATGTTTCCGGCCCGCAAAAGGCCTCAAGCGACAACAGAAATCCTATTTATTCCGAAAAAACAGAGATACTCTCCTGGCAGCAATACCCTGAAGACCTGAAAAAAGACGCGGCAGTCAAGTCAATTTCCCCTACAGTCAACGGCTCCGGCTTCATTGAAAGAGGCGGTGTCACGGTGCCCGTTATTCTGAAAGGTGTTACCGGCGAAGGCTTAAAACTCTACAAAATTTCGGAGAATATTGTTACAGGAAAGGCCGAGCTCTCCGGCGATTCCGCCGTCTTCGGCAAAAAGATAGCGGACAGGCTCTCGCTTTCCGCGGGTGATAAGTTAAACCTGAAGAACGACAGGGGAGAACAGGTTTTTGTGCAGGTGAACGGAATATTTGACATTGGCTCTGAAGCGGGAAACAGCTTGGTTTTTCTTTCGCTTGACCGCGCGAGAAGTTTTCTGCGCGTAGACGGCGTCTCCTCCATAGAGGTTCAGGTTATTGATGTTTTCGCGGCGGACAGGATAGCAAAGCGCTACGCGAAAGGATACACAAGAGTCAAGCTTGAGTCCTGGCAGTCAAAGAACAGGGAACTTCTGCAGGCGCTCAGCGCCCAGAGTTCCTCCACAAACACGATACTCTTTTTTGTCATAATCTCAATCTCTCTCGGAATAGCGAGCGTGCTCGGCATCGCCGCGGTCCAGAAACAGCGCCAGCTGGGAATACTGAAGGCGATGGGAACTTCAAACGGGAGCGCCGCCAAGATTTTCATCTATCAGGGTTTTACGCTCGGGCTCTTTGGTTCCTTCCTAGGAGTTCTCGCGGGGCTCGCCCTCGGTTATATGTTCGTGACCTTTGCCGGTGTGAATTTTGGTTTTGACTTCTCCGCTAAAATGATAATTACTCCTGTAATCCTGGCCTGCCTCGCTTCAACCCTGGCTTCGCTCATACCGGCGAGAAGGGCGGCGGGACTATCGCCGATAGAGGTGATAAGGAATGGCTGACAATATCATTTCGGCAAAAAACCTGAACAAGATTTATGCCTCCGGCAAAATGAGCGCGCAGGTGCTCTTCGATATTAGTCTTGAAATTGAAAGAAACAGTTTCACCGCTCTCATAGGGCCCTCGGGTTCAGGCAAGAGCACGCTGCTTAACTGCCTGGCTTTGCTTGACCCTCCGACTTCCGGTTCTATCGTAATAGACGGGAAGGAACAGGCCGGCAAGGATGTCAATTCCCTCTCAAAATACAGGAATGAACGCATCGGGTTCGTTTTCCAGTTTCATTATCTATTGCCAGAGTTCACCGCGCTTGAAAATATTTTGATTCCTTTCAATATCGGGAAAGGCCAGGCGCCCGCAAATACCGTAAAGGAAGCCGAGCGCTTGATGGAAAGGATAGGAATCCTTATGGAAAAAAACAAGTATCCGGGGGAGATGTCAGGCGGGCAGCAGCAGCGGGTCTCAATAGCCAGGGCTCTAATAAACAAACCCGGCATCATCTTTGCGGATGAGCCGACAGGAAATCTTGATACTGAGACGGGCGGATCCGTGCTTTCTCTTATGAAAGAAATAAACGCTGAGAATAACACAACTTTAGTAATGGTCACCCACGACCGGGATATAGCGTTAAAGGCTGACCGGGTTGTGGAGCTTGTCAACGGCAGGATCTGCAGGTCAATAAATATTAAATCTTTAGGCCTTAAAGAGGCGGAAAAACTGCTTGAGAACCGTTCCTGCCACCCGTGATTTGACTGATATAGTTTGATTAATTCTAATTGACTAAAATGCGTTAATATTGTAGAATATTTTAACATCCGAAAGGGCAAACCCGGAGCAATCCGGGCTCGCAAAGCTACGGGTCTATAAAAATCACTAGATAGCCGGGCGTACCGATAACTTTATACTGACCGCTCGTTTTGAGCATAGGCCGCCGGGCTGCCTCTATTGGTAGTTATGGCGGTTTTTTTTATGCTTTTTTTTCGTTTTGACTAAGAGGGGGAAAATGGAAAAGCTTCGTTTAGGCGAAATGTTAGTCAAAGAAAAAATAATAACTCCTGTTCAACTTGAGAAAGCCCTTGCCGAACAGAAGGCGGGTGGCAAGAGGATAGGACACGCCCTGCTTGACCTCGGCTATATTACCGAAGACAAACTTCTGAAGGCTCTCGGCAGCCAGCTCGACGTAGAAACCGTGAACCTGAACGATACTTTAATCCCCGTCGAAGTGGTAAAGTTGGTGCCGGAAGATATTTGCAGGCGCTATAAAGTCCTGCCCTATTCGCTTTCCGATAATGTTATTTCTCTCGCGATGGTGGATCCGCTTGATTACCGCGTGATCAACGACGTGAAGTTCCTGGTCCACAAAGACATAAAGCCGATGCTGGCTTCAGAGAAAGCCGTTAACAAAGCCATCAGCAAGTCCTACGGGCTTCCCGACGAAATGCGCGACATGGTCAGGCAGATAGACAACAAACTGCTCGACGATGATTCTATAGAGAAGGAAGCCGCGAAAGCTGTCGAAGCGTCTGATGACGCTCCGATTATTAAAATAGTCGATCTCATAATAATTAACGCTGTCAAAGAAAGGGCGACAGATATACACATTGAACCGTTCGAAAAAACCATGAGGATCAGGTATAGAAAAGACGGAATATTGCGCGAGGTGGCCGCTCCTCCGTTCCAGCTCTACAACTCCATAATTTCCCGCATTAAAATCATGGGCAAGCTTGATATCGCCGAGAACAGGATTCCGCAGGACGGCCGTATCAGCAAGAAAGTTTCCGGCCGCGACATAGACTTCCGCGTCTCCATAATCCCGAACCAGTTCGGCGAGCGCTGCGTGATGAGGATTCTTGACCGCGGAGCAACAGTGCTTGACCTTGAGAAACTCGGCCTAAACGGCGACGACCTCAAGCATTTTGACGATGCCATAAACAAACCTTTCGGAATGATACTTATTTCAGGGCCTACCGGTTCCGGAAAAACTACCACGCTTTACGCCGCCCTGAACAGGATTTATAATACAGGCGACAACATCCTGACCATCGAAGATCCGATAGAATATTCTTTCTTCGGTATCGGCCAGCTTGAGGTAAAAGAAGAAATAGGACTTACTTTCGCGAAAGCGCTGAGGTCCTTTCTTAGGCACGACCCGGACATCATTCTCCTCGGAGAAATGCGCGACTTTGAAACCGCTGACATTTCCATCCGCGCGGCGCTTACCGGGCATCTTGTGTTCTCGACCATTCACACTAACGACGCACCGAGTTCCGTGACGAGGCTTATTGACATGGGAATTGAACCCTTCCTGATAAACTCGTGTCTTGTAATGGTTATGGCCCAGCGTCTTGTGAGAAGGGCTTGCGAGCACTGCCGTGAGGAGCTGATACTCACGCCGGAACAGCAGCTGGCAACATTTGCCCAGATTTTGTCCAAGAAGCCGATGACATTCTACAAGACCAATGGCTGCGAGGTATGCTACAATACCGGATACCGCGGCAGGACCGGTATTCACGAGATTATGATGATGAATAACGAGATACGCACCATGGTCGCGCAAAAAGCTCAGCCGCATGAAATAAAAGCGGCCGCGGTGAAAGGCGGGATGAAGACTCTTTTTAGCAGCGGCATAGACCTGGCTTTGAAAGGCATCACGACATTGGATGAAATAATAAAGGTGGCCGGCACCGCTTGATCCGGATTTAGAAAATTGCAGGGGGTGGGTAATGCCTAATTATTCTTACACGGCGGTTGACGGGGACGGCAATGAATTTAAAGGCGTCATAGAGGCCGAATCCAAGGAAGCCGCGGCGAAGAAACTCCAGAACCAGAAGCTTATGGTTACCGGCGTTAGAAAGGAGTTTCCCTTCGCGAAATTTTTTCAAAGCGGCAATATCGGGGGGGCGAAAGTTACCCGCGAGGATGTCCTGCTCTTTTCCAGGCAGCTTTCAACCCTGGTAAAGGCGAGGATAAGTTTGGAACAGTGCCTTGATGTTATGATTACGCAGACACAGAACCCGGAATTCCAGAAAATTATAAGGGAGATCAGGGCTGATGTTGTTTCGGGAACCCCGCTCTCTGCCGCTATGGGAAAACATCCGAAAGTATTCAATTCTCTTTTCGTGGGCATGGTTAAGGCCGGAGAAGTTTCAGGCAAACTTCCGGAAATTCTTATCCGGACCGCAAAATACCTCGATCGTTCCGCGAGATTGCGTTCAAAACTTGTCTCGGCGATGGTCTATCCCTGCCTGGTCATCGGCGTGGGCATTATTATCGTCATATTCTTGATGTGGAAAGTTATTCCCATGTTCGAGCAGATGTATTCCAAAATGGGCAGCAACCTTCCGCCCATAACAAAAATAATGATTTTTACAAGCCGTGAAATATTCGGCAAATGGATATTCGCTATGCCGTGGCTCTTTATCTGGATTATTGCGATTGTCGGCGGCATCTACTGGTTTCAGTCAGCTCTTAAACAGGACAAGTTCAGAATGTGGTTCGACATCCAGCTCCTTAAAGCCCCCGCTCTCGGCGAGTATCTTTCCAAAGTTATTTTTGCCAGATTCTCGCAGACGCTGGGGATTCTGGTTAGCAACGGCGTGCCGATACTTGAATCTATGGATCTGGTAGCCAAGACCGTTGACAGCAAGCCTATAGAAGCGGCCGTTTTGGAATCAAGGGATAAAATCAAGGAAGGGGAAAAAATAGCCGATACCCTGAGAAGGAATAAATTCTTCCCTCCGCTGGTGGTTTCTATGGTCAGCGTCGGCGAGCAGACCGGAAAACTTGGAGAGGTGCTGGAGCAAATCTCGGAATTCTATGAGGACGAAGTGGAAATAGCCACTGCGACTCTCATTTCCATAATTGAGCCCGTGCTCATTATCTGCCTGGCCGTTATGGTCGGGTTTGTGGTCATGGCGCTTTACCTGCCGATCTTCAAGATGTACGGCGGAATGAAAAAAGCTTAAGAAAATAATCGCGGGGGACCGCAAAAAACAAATTCCGATTCAGGAGGTAACGTTAATGAAAAGGCAAGCAGGTTTCACCCTCATCGAGCTCATGATCGTCATTGCGATCATCGGCTTACTTGTCGCAATCGTCATCCCGGATCTTTTGATGACAAGGCAGCAGTCAGAAGTCGAGGCGTGCAAGGCCTCCCTCAGGGGAGTCCAGTCCGCGCTCGAGCTCTACTTTACGCATTACAAATATTATCCCCAGACGGTGAATCAGCTTGTTGTTGAAGGTTACCTCGGCGAAGGCAGCGACAAGGATCCGTGGAATAAAGATTTTATGTATAAGCCCGACTACGGCGGCGGCACCGGAACCAGCACGGGTTCTGGCGACAACCAGGCAAGCAACTATTTCCTCGGCAGCTCAGGACCTGATAAAACTCCGGGGAACACAGATGATGTTGAACCCCCTATAAATACCACCAGGCATTCATTCAAGGCTAAGGGCGCAGTCCAGGGCGGCGGAGATGTCGGCGGAACCGGACAGGCAGCCCAGTAATTGGTGTATGATGACCGGAAAAGCTGAGACAAATAAAGGATTTACTCTGATTGAAGTCCTGATCTCGATGGCATTCATCGCGCTGATCTACGGCTTCGTTGTCTCTGTCTTTTTTCAGGGTTTCTCTACTATAACCCGCGGTGATATTGAAGACCAGGGCGTTATTCTGGCGAACAACGAAATGAAGAGGCTTTCAAGTTATGAGAACCCTCTTTACATATATTTTATGGAAGGGGAAGGCGGAGCCGGGGTTGTTTTCGTAGACAAGCTCAAACACGGAGACATTCTTCCCTATGAACTGATAACTGACGGCACCATCGCGCTTGGCGAGAGGTATAATGTCCTCAACGAGACTTCTGATTCCAATGCCGATATCAAGGCGGTCAGCACCTCAAGGGCGAAATATACCCGAACGGTTGACCTGACTTTTGAGGACGTTGCGCCGGTATTGATTCATTTGTGGGTCAATGTAAAATGGACCGATCCGCAGCAGGAATTCCCCGAAGGAGAGTATGAACTTGAAACTCTCCTGGCGCCATAGGGGAGACGGTATGTTAATGAAACGCAGCGCCGGTAAAGCAAAAGGATTTACATTGATTGAGCTCATGATAGCCATGGGGCTCGCGTTTCTGGTTTTTGCGGTTATCTATATGGCGTATTTTATTTCACAGTCGTTCTTTGTCAGGGGCACGGATTCACTGCAGGAACAGATGTATGTCAGGGCCCTGTTCTCAGGGATAAATGACGACCTGAAATATCTGACGCGTTTGAACGAACTCGGGCAGAATAAGGATTATCTGGTTTTCGAGATTTTCGGCAGAAAAGTACTGGAAATAGACGCGAATTCCAGCGATAAACTGTTGCAGGGAAGTGTCATAACCTATCAGCTCAACGCGACAAAGGATTACGCCGGAAATCCGTTCATGATCCTGCAGAAGAAGGAAGATACCTATCAATGGTGGCTCAAGTTTGGGCACACGCAGGTTCCCGATGAACTGCTTGAACCGTACGGCTATCCTCCGGATTACAGGGATCTGGTCACCGGATACCAGCCGCTCACAGAAGGACAGTTCGCGGACATGATAGAACAGGAAGACAAGAAAGAGTTCCTGGTAACCAGCGTTGTTTTTACGCCGTATGATAATCTGGGAGAAGAGATTCCCTCTGGCAGCACTTACGAAGATTTGAAATACGCCAGGTCCATCAAAGTTGAAGTTACATATTCTATAAGGAACAACAACGGCGATTTAAGCGCGGAAAAGAACAGCGTGAAAACGGTTTCAACTATCATACCGTTTGTTAATTTTATGGTGCAATCAGATGTGTCGAGTTGATAGTTTTGGTTTCTGTTTAAGTTTTAAGAATAAAATCTTCTCGGGAAAGGGAGCGTAAATTGGCCAAGAATACGAGTATCGGCATAGATATCGGCAACAGCCAGATTAAGGTTGTTCTGCTGAAAAAGTCGGGAAACGGGGTCAAAATAGAACGTTTCTTTGTAGAGAACTACGGTCTCTCGCCTAAGGAACTTTCATCCCCCATTACCGTCGTCAACAAGAGAATGGAAATCATTTCAAAGATTTTCAAAGAACTCAAGCCTGTAAATGTGGTTGTTGCGGTTGCCAAAGGCGAAGACAATATAAGAACAATCCAGATGCCTCTTATGACCGAGCAGTCCCTGCGCCAGGCTTTGAGGTGGGGCGGCCAGCCGGATTATATTCCTTTTGACCTCAAAGAAATGACCTGGGATGTTGTTATCTCGCAGGTCTACAGGAGAAAAGAAGAGATAAAGGCGGAAGGCAAGGAAAAGATGGATGTCATCATTGCTCTCGCCAAGAAGAACATCGTAAACTCTTACCTGGACATATTTGAAAGTTCCAACGCGCTCATAGATATTCTCGATTCAAACACTCTCTCTGGCAGCAACTTCACCTGCTTTAATTACGCCATCCCCAAAGACAAAATCTGGGGGAAGATAGATTTCGGCGCCGAGATGACTACCGTGAACGTGCTTGAGGGCAGCAACCTTAAATTCACTCTGAACATTCCCTGGGGTGTAAACGACATCACGGAACTGGCGCAGGCTGTCACCGGCATAACCGGTTGGAAGGAAGCGCAGGAAATCGTTCATTCCATGGATTTCAACGTGCCGGAAAACCCGGTCATGCAGGCGCTTGAGCCGAAGATAAAGGATTTTGTCCGCCAATTGAACGGCGCGATAAGTTTCTACGAGAGCAAGAACCAGGGCAGCGTGGTGTCGGAAGTAATGCTCTCCGGCGGCGGCGCGATGCTTTGCGGCATGGATAGGTTCATAAGTTCAAAAATTAACAGGGAAGTTAAGATAGAGAATGAGATAAACAGAAGCCTCATTAATTACGACAAAAAAGACGAAGTACAGTTGAAGATGCTCCTGCCCCAGCTTAATGTGGCAATCGGGGCCGCTATGCGAAACCTCGTTGAGCTCCGGAACACTGCGAACCTCCTGCCTTTTGATATTATGCTCGGCAGAAAACTCAAGAGCAGAAGGACTTCCACGGTAGTCATTTTGGCTGCTGCGCTTGCTCTCCTTTTCACGGGCGTATACCTGAAGTATTCGGCTTTCTCCAAGGACAGAGCTAAACTGCTTGAGATAAGCGCGGAGTTTGACGCGCACAAGGGAACGGCCGGAGACCTCTTGAATATGAAAGACGCGGTCGACACCTTCCAGACAATAAACGAGAACTACGCCACGTTAAACAAGAATTCAACGCGCTGGTCGGAAGCGTTGATTGAACTTTCCTCGCTTGTTCCGAAAAATACCTTCATTGCCAACGCGAACTGGTCCGCGAGGTCACAGCAGTTCCTGCTCAAGACTGACAAGAAATTCCAGCAGGAACAGCAGGAGATTGTCGAGAAGTTCGGCAACTCAAAGAACTTTAGCGGGATGAAGCTCGGCAGAACGAACGAGACGGACTCAACTTATGACTATGATATTTCAAGGGTGGTAACGAGGACCAGGAGCACGGCTTCAAGCAACCCTCAGAGCGGCGGCGGGCAGTCGGGCAATGTTTTCGGGGGACAGTCCAACTCCCAGGGGGGTGCAAGATAATGGCTAACGAACCCAAGGGCATACCGATACTTAAAGACTACAACATTGACAAGGTTGATCTTATCATTTACGGCATAAGTCTTGTGCTTATTTTAGGCGCTATTTTTGCTTTTGTCTTCGTTTCGGGCAAAGACAGGGATGCTCAGAGGCAGATAAGAGTAAAGCAGCAGAGACTGAAGGTATTCGAAGAACTTCAGACCGGCGAGGCAAAGATAAAAGAGAACTACGCAAAACTGCCGGACCGCGCCCAGGGGCTCTATGACAGGTTCCTTGCGCAGGATGATGTTAATACTTACACTTTCTTTGTAAAAAAACTGGCCGACAAATTCAAAGCCAACAATTTCGGCATTGATCCAGGGAAGGGCATGGCAGGGTCAGAACCCAGGACATTCCTTGTTCCTGACGCTGTGGCGGAATACCTGATATCAAAGAACGTGTTTAATCCTGCGGTATTCGAGGATAACCCGGACGGCGGGAAGAAGATAACGCTGAAATTCGCAAAACTTTCCGTCAGGGTCAGCATGGAGCTTTCTTTCGGGAACCTCGTGGCTTTCCTTTACGCCATTGAGAACTCCTCAAAATACACTGAAGTAGCGTCTATCTCTATTTTTGGCGCGGCAGATATCACCCAAAAAGACAGCAAAGTCAGAGTAGACATGATTGTTAACTGCTTCGGCAGAAGCGAAGAGTTTAAAAAACAGGTCTATTCTGTAATACCGGCCGGGATGAAGCTCATAGAGAGCCAGAACAAGGTGCTCGTCCAGCTGCCTTCTGTGAGCCTTGGCAGCAATCCCGGGGCGCAGTTTTTTGGCAGGAATGAAATTGTCTCCTTCGGGGACTATTCCAGGACGGTTCATCCGGTGTTCTACGTGCATACAACGGGGGACATAAAATGTCCGCAGGTTCTCCCGGCAAATTTCAGGTACTCTGCGATTGTCGGCGACATAATAGCTTTCACCGACGGCAGCACCACCTATTTCGGGCAGACCGGCGGGTTTATCACGGATAAGTTCAAAAAGCCCATACAGGGTTTCGAAAAGATTTACCTGAAGGAGATAAATTCGGCGGAGCACACGATAACTATCCAGAATCAGGGAATAAACAAAGGTGATTACCCTGAATGTCCGGATTCCGCGGTATTCAAGACCAGATAAATCAGACAGAGAAATCTGTAAAAAAAACAAATACGAGAGGAGGTGACTTTTAGTAAGGATTCTGATAAACTTATCACAGCCTTTAATGTTTTTCGAGGAGGTTTAGCTGTTATGAAAAAAGTACTGATAGCACTGGCCGCGCTTCTTTTGTGCGGGGTAGCATCGGCGCAGAGTGTGTTTGTGGAGCCGCCGCTGGAATTCAGCGATACGCCCGTAAGGACGGCGCTGGATACAATCTTCATGAAAGCAGGGAACGTGCCGTATTCGATAGAGATAACGAATCCGGCTGAAGTGCCGCCCGTCACGCTGAAACTGACGGAGAGGCAG
>CAITPB010000154.1 GCA_903894145.1 Candidatus Firestoneibacteriota bacterium
GAAACTTACCGGCAGGCTCGCCGAAGTCAGTCCGGGCGAGAGCCTGACCTTCTTGCTGTTTATCTCTTCCCCGTCCGCGAAAAGCGAAAGCTCGCAGAGCGTCGGCTCGGTGCAGCGCAGCCCCACTTCCACGGGCGTGGGGAGGTTTTGCCAGGAAACCGGAGGGGTAATTATTCCGGTGACCGTTCCTTCGTTTTTTACGCGCGGAAGCGGGAGGGTATAGACCTTCACGCTTTCCTTCTGGAACTTCGGCACCAGCGAAATAGGATCGGCGGCGGTGAAAAGGCCGTCTGAAACAAGCAGTATCCTTTTTTCTCCGGATCCCTTGAAATTATTGGCGGCCGTATTAAGCGTTTCGGTTATATCAGAGACCCCGCGTTCCTCTTTGCCGAACTCAAAGACCTGGCAGGGCAGGTTTTCTTTCGCGGCCTCCTGCCTGGCGTCTAAAACGGCTTTGTCTGCGAGCTTGTTTCCCTCTTCGCTGATTGACGCCGATCTGTCAACCGCCACCATAAGTTCAACCTTATGCGTGGGGTAATTTCCGGGCAGGCGCACATCAAGCATAAAGGCTGCAACGAGCGCGAGCAGCCCCAGGCGAACCCCCAAAAGGATAAGCAGGCGCGCGCCTTTCCACGGAAGGTCCGTTCTCAGGGCAATGTAAAGCGTGCCCGCGATTATGAGGACTAACAGTACCGCGTAAAACATTCTCTCTTTTACTCCGTGTATCTTTTATGGAACAAGGCCCATTCAAGGCCCAGCAATATCATCGCAAGTACCGTCATTAACGGGGCAAGAGACCTTCTTCCCGGGGGAAGCGCGCTCTCCTTGCCCGAAACTTTTCTCAAATCCGACTCGCCCGCGTCAAGCAGGCTGAACGCGTGGCTCCTGTTGTCGGCTTTGCTCTCGATAAATCCTATTTTTCTGGAGGTCCAGCCGTTTATGTATTCACCCGGCCGCAGGATTTCCTGGCCGGGAAGCATCCACGAAAGCGCGTTTCTCATAAGCGCGGGAAAGGACGCCGTGAGCGGCAGCCGGGAACTCGCCGCGGAAACGGGAATGCCGATATAGAATATTCTGATTCCGTTTATTTCTCCCGCCCAGATAATCGGTTTGTCTTCGGCCCAGACAAGCGGCTTCGCCCAGCCCGGAATTTTTGTAAGCACCACTCCCTTAACGCTTAAGCCCCTGAGGTTTACATCTTTGAGCAGCGGGTCGTCCGCCTGGCGGTCTATAACCACGGGCTTGTCAAGCAGGCCCTGGACTTCCACGAAACCGGAAAGATACGGGCAGATAACCACGGAACTGTTTTTAGGCAGGGCCGACGGCATGGTATTCACAAAGACCGAAGCAGCGCCCCCTTCCCCTTCCCCGCCGGAAACCGGGTAACCCACCCCTTCGGCGCGAAGAGCCGCAAGCACCGAGAGCACATAAGTGTTCCTGCTCTTTATGTCGGGCCAGACAACATTCACTCTCATCTCGTCAATAGACGGAACTATCACCCGCGCTTCATTGTCAATCTCCAGCGTGTCGTCAATACCGCGCGCCGCGAGCGTCACATTCACGGCCGCCCTTCCGGGTTCGGTAAACCGGACGGACACTTCCCTGACCGCTCCCGGAGGAACATCCCTTTCTTCATAAGTTCCGCCGGTCCTGCCGTTGCCGAAGACCGTGCCGGAGAGCGCCGCGTTCTTTTCCCCGTAATTCGCGACGGTGAACTTTACGACGATATCGTCTCCCGCGCGTTCCGCGGACAGGGCTATGATGCCGGCGTTCCATTTCGCGTGCGGCGCTATCCAGGACCTCACGCGTGTCCCCCAGGCGGATTCGGGCGGCTCGCGGTCTGTGAACATATATATTTCCGTCCCTTCGTTATTCCCCCAGAGTTTAAACGCCTTCTCCAGCATTCCTTTCACATCAACGGGTCCGTCAAAACTTTCAATGCCTTCTATTTTTCTGACCGTCTCGCGGGAAGGGACTCCCGAAGGATAAACAACGCGAAGTTCATCGGCCGCTTCCACAACGCTGACTAAGGAGCCGGCATCCAGAGATTCGGCAATCTTTGCCGCGGCGGCCTTAGCCTTTTCAAAATTGCTCTTGCCTGAAGTTACCGCGTTCATACTCGCCGAATTATCCATTAAAATAATGAGTGCTTTCGCCTTAACCGGGGAAACTCCCACGCTTAAATCGGCGGCCGCAAATACAAGCAGGGTAATGATAAGCGCGGCCAGGGTAAATCCGAGGAAGCGTTTGAAGCGCTCGGAAGACCTGCCGAAGGGCTCTTTGCCCAGGAACTTTTCCCAGAGAAAAAGAGCGCTCGTGTTGATTCTTTTCCTCGGCAGGGGCATAAGGTAAAGGATGAGCGGAATGATTATGAATAAGAGCAGCCAGAGGAAGCCGGGATTGCTGAAACTCATTTATCCTCCTTGCGGAGGCGTTCAAAATAGCCCTTCACGACTCCGAGGAGGGAATCCGGCAGCGGTTCCTGATTTAACACCCCGTCGCCGCTTTTTACCTGCGCGTCCGGCGCGGCCTTGTCCGTGATTTCCGCGAGTTTTGACTTGGTCATCCTCGCGGCCAGCGCGAACTCCGGCAATTGCATCTGTTGATCTCTTCCGGGCTGCCGCGTGACGGCCCTGCCGGCTGAGATAATTTCAAAGCCGGTCTTATCCGGCGCCTTAGCCATTCTTGAAGCGGTGCCGCGCGGATCCTTGGATACCGCTCCCGCGAGCGTGCCTTTGTCGTCCTTGCCGCCCTTTGTGCCTTTTGCTTTGTCCCCCGAAGCTTCCTCGCCCATCACCGCTATATCGGTTCCCTTGCCCGCGGCCGCCTGGTCCTTTGCCTTTTCTTTCTTTGAGGCCTGCAGGTCCTTGAGCAGCTGCGCGTCAAGCTTGACGGGATTTATTTTTTCTTCCTCTTTGTTCTGGCTGTTCTTCTCGCCGGAGAGCTCGTCCTTGTCCCACCTGATGGGGGTCACGCCTTCCATATCTATTTCCTGTTTCTCCGTGACCTGCTCCATCAGCTTGTCAACCATCTCGTTCGTTATCTTGACCGCTTCTTTCTCGACTTTTTCCGGTTTGATTTCTTTGAACTCTTCCGCCTGTTCTTTCGTGATGGGTTTCCTGGCTTCCTCTTTCGGCTTCTCCTCTTTCTTAGCCGCCGAAGCCGCGCTCTTTACCGGCCCCGAGGTTTGGGAGGCCACCTTCTTGATCGCGGTAAGTTCCTTGACGGAAAGGCGGCTGTCGGATGAAGTGAATATAAGCGTCACCGCGTAAAGCAGAAAGACCACGCCCGAGACTTTCCCGAGAAAACGCCACCTGTCAACACGGGCGAGCGCGTACCTGTTCTTTACTTCAACCTTTTCAAGGGCAGCCGAGGCGAGCGAGCTCGTAAGCGTTCCGAGCCAGCCGTACCGCTTCAGGTCTTTTTCAAACTCAAAGGCCGAGGAGAAAAGGTCTCCAGTTCCGGCGCGCTCGTCAAGCAGTTTGAAGAGTTCCAGCACATCCGGGATTCTCTTTGTGCCGCGAAAGTAA
>CAITPB010000155.1 GCA_903894145.1 Candidatus Firestoneibacteriota bacterium
ATTGATTTCCCTTACCGCGAGGTTTGTCATGTTTTCCACGGTTTCCCGCACCTTTTCCTGCACCTTAAGCGCGGTCTCGGGGACATCGGAGCCGTATTTGACATTGAGGAGGATATTCAGGTAGACTTCACCGTCAGTGATCAGGACTTCCACTCCGGCGTTTTCTTTCTTCAGGCCGATAGCTTCCCTGAAAACATTTAAGACGCCTTTGTTTATACCGGCGACTCCGGGTATCTTTTGCGCGGCAATGGCGGCGATGGAAGCTATCGCGTCCGACGAGATTTTGACTTTGCCGTGCAGGTTTTCGGTCGTATCTCCCTTAGCCACTTAGACCCCCATGTAGGTTTCCACAAACGCCGTGGTAACCTCGCCCTTCCTGAACATGACATTTTTCATGACTCTTCTGTGAAACGGTATCGTAGTCTTGATGCCTTCAATGATAAACTCGTCCAAGGCGCGCTCCATCCTGGCTATCGCTTCCGCGCGGTCTTTCCCGCTGCAGACAAGTTTCGCTATCATGGAATCATAGAAAGGCGGTATGGAATAACCGGACTCGCACTGGGTATCGACGCGCACTCCCGGCCCGCCGGGGACCACAAACCTTGTAATTTTCCCGGGAGACGGCATGAAGTTCTTATCGGGATCTTCCGCGTTTATGCGGCACTCTATAGCGTGCCCCCTGAAATGGAGCTGGGTCTGGGGAATGCTCAGTTTTTCGCCGAAGGCCACCCTGATCTGCTCTTTTATCAGGTCCACATCCATCACGGTCTCGGTAACTCCGTGTTCAACCTGGATGCGGGTGTTAACTTCCATAAAATAGAACTTCCCGTGCTTGTCAACGAGGAATTCCATCGTGCCGGCGTTCGTGTAATCCACCGCTTTTATGCCTTTAATTACCGAGGCGCCAATCTCTTCGCGCATCTTCGGGGTCATTATCGGCGACGGGGCTTCTTCTACGAGTTTCTGGTGTTTCCTCTGGATGGTGCAGTCGCGCTCGCCGAGATGCACCGCGTTGCCGTGCTCGTCCGCCATAAACTGGAACTCCACGTGGCGGGGTTCTTCAATGTATTTTTCCATATATACGGTCGGGTTGGAAAACGCCGTTTCGGCTTCCGCCCTCGCGGTATGGAAAGCGTTTACCAGGGAGATGTCGTTGTGAGCAATCCTCATTCCCCTTCCGCCCCCGCCCGCCGAGGCCTTAATGATTACGGGATAGCCTATGGACTTCGCGACCTTTAACGCTTCTTTCTCGTCCGCTATGGCGCCTTCGCTTCCGGGCACGCAGGGAACGCCGTTCTTTTTCATTACATCCTTCGCCGCTACTTTATCGCCGAGTTTTCTGATGGCTTCCGGGGTCGGGCCTATGAACTTTATGCCGCAATCCCTGCAAACCTCAGCGAAATGCGCGTTTTCAGCAAGGAAACCGTAGCCCGGATGTATTGCTTCGGAGTCGGTAACTTCCGCAGCGGAGATAATTGCGGGAATTGAAAGGTAGCTCTTTGCCGATTGAGGAGCGCCTATGCAAACGCTTTCATCGGCAATTTTAGTGTAGAGAGCACCCTGGTCCGCTGTTGAATATAGCGCGACTGTTTTAATGCCGAGCTCTTTGCAGGCTCTGATAATCCTAAGGGCTATTTCGCCCCTGTTTGCTATAAGTATTTTACTGAACATTTATTACCCCCGTATATTATGCAGGTTCAACCAGGAAGAGCGGCTGGCCGAATTCCACCGGCTGGCCGTTCTCAACGAGTATCTTGACGATCTTGCCTTTTACTTCGGACTTTATTTCGTTCATAAGTTTCATGGCTTCGATGATGCAGACGGTCTTGCCTTCCGACACAACATCGCCTTCCTTTACAAAAGCCGCCGCGTCAGGAGCCGGGGACTTGTAGAAGGTGCCGACCATAGGCGAGTTAATGGTAACCCCGTCTATTTTCTTCTCCGCCGGTTTTTCTTCTTTCTTTGCGGCAGGAGCGGGAGCTGCCTGGACCTGGTGGACGACCTGTTGGGGCGCCGCCATTACCTGCGTGGTCACAAGATTGCCGGTTCCTTTTTTTAGTTTTATTTTTACGCCTTCGCGTTCGATTTCCAGTTCGGTAATCTCGTTGCCCTTAAGAAGCTCTATCAACTCTTTTATCTCTTTTACGTTCATAGCCCCTCCGTTATTTATGGACCGTTTACTTATTGACCCTTTCAAGATATTCCCCGGTCCTGGTATCAACTCTGACCTTATCGCCGATATTGATAAATAGAGGCACGCTGACCACAACGCCCGTCTCCAGTGTAGCTTTCTTGTCGCCGCCCGCGGCGGTATCGCCCCTTATGCCCGGGCCTGTATCGGAAACCTTCAGGTCCACGGTTGTCGGAAGCTCCACGCCGACCAGCTCGCCTTTGAAGAAGAGCGCGTAGCTGATAGTATTCTCAAGCAGGTAATTCACGTTGTCGCCGAGGTCGGCGGCTTTGACGTGAATCTGTTCGTAGCTGATCATGTCCATGAACACGTATTCATCGCCGGCTTTATAAAGATACTGGATATCTTTCTGTTCCATATCCGGGACGATGAGCTTGTTGTAAGCGTCAAAAGTCTTGTCCAGCGTTGTCCCCATCTTGACGTTCTTTATCTTGACCTTGATAGAGGTGGGGCCTTTCCCCGGTTTGTGCCTCGCGTAATCAACAACTACATAAAGAATTCCGTCCAGCTCAAAATAGGTTCCCCTTCTAATTTCACTTGCGTCGATCGTCAATGCCATGCCAGTTTCTCCTTGTTTCACCTGATTACTCAGACTCTAATCTGTGTAATCGCCTTTCGTAATCTGCGTAATTAAATTATCACTAACTGCTTTTGGTCCTTGCCCAGTATCTCACAGCCCTTTTCCGTGACAACGGCAATATTTTCTATCCTTATGCCGTATTCCCCCGGAAAATAAACGCCGGGCTCTACAGTAAATATCATGCCGGGCCCGGCGGATTCCTTTGATTTCATGCTCAAACGGGGCGCTTCGTGAACTTCCATGCCTATTCCGTGCCCCGTGCTGTGTGTAAAGTACTTGTCTAAATTCTTGATTTTAAGCGTATTTCTCGCTTTTTTGTCTATTAAAGCGAGTTTTGCCCCACTTTTGATGTCTTTTATGGCAGATTGCTGGGCTTCGTAAACCACTTTGTAAGCTGACTTCAAGCGCGCGGGTATTATACCCAATCCGACTGTCCTTGTCAAGTCAGAACAGTATCCTTTATAAACACAGCCGAAATCAATTACTATGAGTTCTCCCTTCTTGATGGGCTTGGCTGAAGCCGAACCGTGGGGTAAAGCGCCCCTGAAACCTGAAGCAACGATGGTCGGGAACGCGATGCCGTCGGCGCCGCCCTTCTTCATCCTATATTCAAGCTCAATCGCCAGGTCTTTCTCTGAAATGCCTTCATATATGAAATTCATCGTCTTGTAGAGGGCAAATTCCGAGATTTCAACGGCCTTCTTTATTATGGCGGCCTCTTCTTCGGATTTGTATTTGCGGATCTCTTCAACCGCTCCCTGAACAGGGCCGAAGGTTATGCCTTTCAGCGCCTTATTGAACTCTTCATATTCTTTGTAGAGCATCTGTGAGGGTTCAAACCCGACGGAAGTGACTTTCTCCTGTTTTAGAACATTGACCACGGACTGAATATACTGGGTCGCTTCAACAAGGGTACAGCCTTTGACTTCTTCCATTGCCTGGGTGATATAGATGCTGTTTGTAATGAAAAAGACCTTTGTGCCGGTAACAACCAACCAGCTGGACTGGCCCAAAAAGCCGGTAAGGTAAGTGACATTAATTTCTTTTGTGATTAGCAGAGCGTCAACACAGGCCTTTTCCATCAACTTGCGGAGTTTAATGAATTTATCCATACACCGTCCTTTAGAAAACATTATGGAGTGCATCGTGCGTCACGATGCACCCTGGTGAAACAAAGGGGACAGAGCCTAGTTTCC
>CAITPB010000156.1 GCA_903894145.1 Candidatus Firestoneibacteriota bacterium
AGCAAGATATACGGAGTCCTGACCGTAATGGTGCAGTTCGCGGCTGCCGCCAGATTTATGCGGTTGATACCGGCCGCGGCGTTCCACCCAAAACCGGATGTTGATTCAGCCGTACTGCGCCTGGATATCCCCTCTAAGCCGACATTCAGGTGCAATAATGAGGCGTTCTTCAGGGAGATGGTGCGGGCGGGATTTCAGCACAGGCGGAAGATGCTGCGCGGCAGCCTGCAGGATATAGGGTTAAGCAGAGAAGCAATTGAGAAAGCGCTGGCCGCCTGCGGCATAAAACCCGAGGCGAGGCCCGAAGAGATAGATATCCCGGGGCTGGTGGCGTTATCAAATGCTCTCTCCGGCGAGAAAAGGGAAAAAGCGTGAAACTATCCGGCCGGCTATGGCCGCAAGGAGGAATAATAATATGAATAAGAAAGTTGGATTGCAGCTCTACACATTGAGGGAGTATCTGAAGACGGAGTCAGATATCGCGCAAACGCTGAAAAAGGTTAAAGCTGTCGGTTATGACATAGTCCAGATATCCGGCTGCGGCGTGAGCGACGTTAAAGTGCTCAGCAATCTGGTCAAGGACGCAGGCCTGATTTCAAATTCAGTTCACGAAAAATACGACAGGATAACGAAGGAAACAGACGCTTTTGTTGAGGATTGCAGGGTAATGGGTTATACCACCGCGGCCATCCCGCATCTGCCGGAAGAAATGAGGACCATTGAGGGTTATAAAAAGGTCGCGCGCGAGGCCAATGCCGCCGGGGAGAAACTTGCAAAGGCCGGAGTCATCCTGACTTACCACAACCACGACTTTGAGTTTGAGAACCTGGGGGGCATTCGCGGCATTGATATAATTTACGGTGAAACAAATCCTAAATTTCTGCAGTCGGAGCTTGATGTTTACTGGGTGCAGTCCGGCGGGGCGGACCCTGCAGCATGGATTCTAAAGATGAAAGGGCGGGCGCCGATTGTGCACCTTAAAGAGATGGGGATAAAAGGGAAAGAGCATGTAATGCTGCCCGTTGGCGAGGGCAACATGAACTGGCAGTCCATCCTTAAAGCGCTGGAAGAGGTTAAAACCGGGTTCTACTATGTCGAGCAGGACAGATGTAACGGCGAAGACCCTTTTGCATGCATAAAGAAGAGCCTGGATAATCTAAAGAAAATGGGAGTGGAGTAAGAGCAAAGGACAAATTCTAAACTCTAAATTCTAGACAAACAGAAAAGTGTACCGGGGCTTGCTCCGGTATATTTTTTTAATCTTTGAGGAGTGTCTGCCGCCTGTTGCCAAACCGGGACGGTCACTTTCCGCTGTAGCGCTTTTTCCAGGTTTCCCAGGATAGTTTAGGATTCTTGCCGCTCTCAAAAAGGCCGAAACTCGCTTTTTCGTCCCAGGGGACGCCGGGAAGGTCCCTGGCGTCATAGAGTTGCCACCAGGATATTCCGAGCAGGTATTCTTTCTCCGCGGCGCAATTAAAAAGCATGTCAACATAGCCGGACTGAACCTTTACCATATCCTTACCGTTCTTCGGGTTAACGGAGAAGCACGAGGTCTCAATGATGAAAAGGTCTTTTCCTGTTATTTCGTGAATGCCGTCAAGTACCCTCTCCATGGTCGCGGTATTAAAGTTTTTAAAGTCGCCGTAGTAAGCCTTCACTATGAAGTAAAAAACAAGCCCCACTGCGTCATCTTTTGAGCCGCCGAAGAACTTTAGGTATTTTCCCGGAGCCGCTTCCTTTTCAGCGCTGTTTACATCAGAGATAATAAGCATGCCGGGAGCTGCGGCATGTATTGCGTCAACAATGCCGTTGTACGAGGATTTAAACCCCTCCCATTGGGCCGGATACTTTTCAAAGTAATTATTGACGCTGTTGCCGACGGCAATATACTTCGCGCGCCCCTTATACCTCTTGGCTGCTGCGGAAAAGAAACGTTCCGCGGCGTTTCTGAAGCCGGCGGACCCCATATCCTGATCGACAAAACCGGGTATCCTTGATAATGCCACGAACCTGTGGTTGTTGTCATTTCCGCAGAGAACCAGCTGCAGCCTGAGCCCGGTATTGAACCCGTTGCGGACAGCCGCATCTACCCGCTCGTCAACCGAGTTCCAGTCATATATTCCGGGGGCTGTTTCTATGCTCTTCCAGCTTTCAAGTATCCAGATGGTGGAAGCGTTGCCTTTCAAAATATCCATGGCTTCCCGGGATGAGATTTCGTAGTACGGATCATTGGGCTTTCCCGGAGTGACAAATATGCCGATTTTATCTGAGGGGTTTGCGCAATTCAGCAGGGCGGGAAGAAACAGGATCAATAAACTCATTGCGGTGATCTTTGTCATGGAAACTCCGCTATTGCTTTGCCGCAAAAAAAGAACAGCAGGTTTTGTCTGTCCCGGAACATCGGCAACAAAGCAGAATACGGCGCGCGAAACGGCTATAACCGCCGAAAAAATTACTTGTTCGTTTTATACTCAAAGAGATCTGATTTATTGTGTTCTTTGCAGATTTTTGTCGGTTCAGTGCCCTTGATAAAATTTTCATCAATAATGTTCTTGCATTTGTCTCCGGCCAAAAGTCCGGTGTCGGCGTCAATCTTTAAAGTTATAACATTCACCGGTTTTTCGAAGTCAGCCGGAGGCGCGACATAAACCTGCTGCATAAAGTCGCCCCATATCGGAGCAGGTGTATTGCCGCTTGAGATGACCGTGCCGAGTGACCTGTGGTCGTCAAAGCCGACCCATATACCGCAGGAGAGGCCTGAAGTGTAGCCCACGAACCAGACGTCAGAATAATTATCAGTTGTTCCGGTCTTGCCCGCGCAGGGAAAATTCACGCCGGCCTCCCTTATTGCCCTAGCAGTGCCTTTGTTAATCACGTCTTCCATCATCGAGATCATTACATAGGCGGTTTCAGGCTTAAGCACTTCCTGCAGTTTCGGGGTGTTTTCTTCTATTATCTTGCCTGCGCTGTCTTTTATGTAGAGTATTGATACCGGTTCCACCCTGACGCCCATATTCGGGAAAACACAGTAGGCCGAGACCAGTTCCAGAAGATTTACCTCAGAAGTTCCGAAGGCGAGAGAAAGGTTCTTTTTGATTTTAGATCTTATGCCCATTTTCTGCGCGTAACTTGCGGCAGCGGAGGTCCCGACCTTTGTCAAAAGCTTGAGCGTGACAACGTTCCTTGAGGTGTAAAGACCTTTTCGCAGGGTTGTCGGGCCGAAGAATTTCTTTTCGTAGTTCTCAGGTTTCCATTCAGTCCCGTCCCTGTCCGTTATCACAATAGGGGAATCAGTTATTAGGTCGGCCGGAGTGAACCCGTTGTCTATGGCCGCAGTGTAGATAAAGGGTTTGAAAGCGGAGCCGGGCTGCCGGAAAGCCTGGGTGGCGCGGTTAAATTCGCTCTCCTTGAAGTCCCTGCCGCCGATCATTGCTCTGACGTAACCGGTCTTAGGTTCCATGCATATAATTGCTATCTGCAGAGGAACATTCTTTTTGAAGTTGGGATCTGAGGAAATGTTTTCAGCCGGTATTCCCATCTCTCTCGCGATTCTGGTTTCGGCGTCCTCGATGCCTTTTGCGGCTGCTATCTGCGCTTTGTCCTGCAGGCGAAGGTCGAGGGTGGTGTAGACGGAAAGGCCGCCCTTGTAGATCGTATTGCTGCCGTAAGTTTCCTCTATGGTCCGGCGTATGTGCTCTACAAAGTAAGGGGCGTTCCTGGTTTCTGTCGTATGCAGTTCTATGGGGGACGCTTTGGCGAGCGAGCCCGCTTCCTTGGTGACAATCTTTCGTTTTATCATGCGCTCGAGGATCATGTCCCGGCGCGCTCTTGCTTTTTCCATGTTATTGAAAGGAGAGGTCTTATTCGGGGACCTTACAAGTCCCGCCATCAACGCGCATTCCGGAAGCGAGAGCTCCTCCACGTGCTTGCCGAAGTATGTCCTGGAGGCGGCCTCGACGCCGTATGCGCCGGAGCCGAAGTAGACCTGGTTCAGGTACATCTCGAGTATTTCCTTTTTCGTGTAACGGTATTCTATTTTGAGCGCGAGCATTGCTTCTTTAATCTTCCTGGAAATGGTGCGCTCCTGGGTAAGGAAAAGGTTTCTCGCGAGCTGCTGGGTAATAGTCGAAGCGCCCTGTTCCACTCTGGCGTGTACCAGATTCACAAGGGTTGCGCGCATTATGCCGAGCGGATCTATTCCCCAGTGGCTGTAAAACTTTTCGTCCTCCACGGCGAGCAGGGCGCGTTGGAGATTCTCCGGGACTTTGTCTATGGGGACAAGGGTTCTCTGTTCCACGAAGAGCTGGGCTATGAGTTCACCGTTGACATCGTAGAGCTTGCTCGCAAGCGAGGGTTTGTAGCCTTCGAGCTCGCTTAACGGCGGAAGCTCCTGATAGAAAGCGATAAGCAGGCCGAAGAGCCAACCGACCAGGACGCAGAGCAGCACGAATACCCCGGTGCGGAAGTTCCTATTTCTTGCCCAGAGGGCTGCCAGTTTTCCAAACATACCATATTATATAGAAAAGCCGCGGATTTTTCAAATATTATTGCCTGTTTTGCCTTGTTTTTCAATGCTTTCCGCCTGGCATATTGACAAAAAATGGGTGCTTTGTTATAATCAACTTGCTGGCTGGGTCATTCGGTTTACCGGTTTCCCGGCGGGCTTTTCGAAGGTTCCCTCTTGACGGGAACTTTTCTTTTTTAAAAAATCTGTCAAAAAAGGTGGCGATTAAATTGGTGGAAGTCATAGTGAAGTCCGACGAATCGTTCGAATCGGCCCTCAAGAGATTCAAGAGGAAATGCCA
>CAITPB010000157.1 GCA_903894145.1 Candidatus Firestoneibacteriota bacterium
GTGGCGGAGATCCGCCTCCGGCGGAAATCCGGCATGAAGAATATTAACACACCTATAAACAAAAACTCCGGCCTTCAGGCCGCAGTATTTTATTTATTTGACTTATATTCAATCAAATCTGATTTATTATGTTCCCTGCAGATTTTTGTCGGTTCAGTGCCCTTGACAAAATTTTCATCAATAATGTTCTTGCATTTGTCTCCGGCTAAAAGTCCGGTGTCGGCGTCAATCTTTAAAGTTATAACATTCACCGGTTTTTCGAAGTCAGCCGGAGGCGCGACATAAACCTGCTGCATGAAATCTCCCCAGACGGGAGCCGGAGTGTTGCCGCTTGAGATGACAGTGCCGAGAGACCTGTGGTCGTCAAAGCCGACCCATATACCGCAGGAGAGGCCTGAAGTGTAGCCCACGAACCAGACGTCGGAATAATTATCAGTTGTTCCCGTCTTGCCCGCGCAGGGGAAGTTGACGCCGGCATCCCTGATTGCCCTAGCGGTGCCTTTGTTAATGACATCTTCCATCATAGAGACCATGACATAAGCTGCTTCCGGTTTCAACACTTCCTGCAATTTCGGCGTGTTTTCTTCTATTATTTTGCCGGCGCTGTCCTTAATATAGAGAATTGATACCGGTTCCACCCTGACGCCCATATTCGGAAAAACGCAGTAGGCCGAGACCAGTTCCAGAAGGTTAACCTCGGAAGTGCCGAAGGCCAGGGAAAGATTCTTCTTAATTTTAGACCTTATGCCCATTTTCTGGGCGTAACTTGCGGCAGCGGAGGTCCCGACCTTTGTCAAAAGTTTGAGCGTGACAACGTTCCTTGAGGTATAAAGGCCTTTTCGCAGGGTTGTAGGACCGAAGAATTTCTTCTCGTAATTTTCCGGTTTCCATTCCGTCCCATCCCGGTCCGTTATAACTATAGGGGAATCGGTTATTATGTCTGCAGGAGTAAACCCGTTGTCTATGGCTGCTGTATAGATGAAGGGTTTAAAAGCGGATCCGGGCTGCCGGAAAGCCTGGGTGGCGCGGTTAAACTCGCTTTCCTTGAAGTCTCTGCCGCCGATCATTGCTCTGACATAACCGGTCTTGGGTTCCATGCATACCATCGCTATCTGCAGTGGAACATTTTTCTTGAAGTTGGGGTCTGAGGAGATATTTTCAGCGGGTATTCCCATCTCTCTGGCTATCCTGGTCTCGGCGTCCTCGATGCCTTTCGCCGCCGCTTTTTGCGCCTTGTCCTGCAGGCGCAGGTCGAGGGAAGTGTAGACGGAAAGCCCGCCCTTGTAGATCGTATTGCTGCCGTAAGTTTCCTCAATGGTCCGGCGTATATGCTCCACAAAGTAAGGGGCGTTCCTGGTCTCGGTCGTATGCAGCTCTATGGGAGACGCTTTTGCGAGCGTGCCTGCCTCCTTGGTGACAATCTTTCTCTTTATCATTCGCTCGAGAATCATGTCGCGGCGAGCTTTTGCTTTTTCCATGTTATTGAAAGGGGATGTTTTATTGGGGGACCTTACCAGTCCCGCCATCAGCGCGCATTCCGGGAGAGAGAGTTCCTCCACGTGCTTGCCAAAGTAGGTCCTGGAGGCGGCCTCGACGCCGTACGCGCCGGAGCCGAAGTAGACCTGGTTCAGGTACATCTCAAGTATTTCCTTTTTCGTGTAGCGGTATTCTATTTTAAGCGCGAGCATGGCTTCTTTAATCTTTCTGGAAATGGTGCGCTCCTGGGTAAGGAAAAGGTTTCTCGCGAGCTGCTGGGTTATAGTTGAAGCGCCCTGTTCCACTCTGGCGTGCACCAGGTTCACAAGGGTCGCGCGCATTATGCCGAGCGGATCTATTCCCCAGTGGCTGTAAAACTTTTCGTCTTCGACGGCGAGCAGGGCGCGCTGGAGATTCTCGGGGACTTTGTCTATGGGGACCAGAGTTCTTTGTTCCACGAAGAGCTGGGCAATGAGTTCACCGTTGACATCGTAGAGTTTGCTCGCAAGAGAGGGTTTATAGCCTTCAAGCTCGCTTAAGGGAGGAAGTTCCTGATAGAAAGCGACAAGCAGTCCAAAGAGCCATCCTGCCAGGACACAGAGCAGCACGAAGACGCCGGTGCGGAAACTCCTATTTCTCGCCCAGAGGGCTGCCAGTTTTACGAACATACCATATTATATAGAAAAGTTGTGTATTTTTCAAATAATATTGCCTATTTTGCCTTGTTTTTCAATGCTTTCCGCCTGGCATATTGACAAAAAAAGGGTGCTTTGTTATAATCAACTTGCTGGCTGGGTCATTCGGTTTACCGGTTTCCCGGCGGGTTTTTCGAAGGTTCCCTCTTGACGGGAACTTTTCTTTTTTAAAAAATCTGTCAAAAAAGGTGGCGATTAAATTGGTGGAAGTCATAGTGAAGTCCGACGAATCGTTCGAATCGGCCCTCAAGAGATTCAAGAGGAAATGCCA
>CAITPB010000158.1 GCA_903894145.1 Candidatus Firestoneibacteriota bacterium
CCGTCTGCTCTGGTCAGCACAATATTCCTTCCTGCTTCTTCTATGTTTACTATGCCAAGCGGGCGCGCGGCAACCCTTAATTCAACTATCCGGAGCAGCTCCCGTGCTTCTTTTGGCACCGGCCCGAAGCGGTCCAGCAGAGAGGCCTCAATTTTCACCACATCCTCAGGCTTTTCCGCCGCCATCATCTCGCGGTAGAGCCCGATCTTCTGGAAACTGCTCTGAACGTAGTGGTCAGGCAGGTACGCTTCAACCCCGATATCTATCCTCACTTCTTTCTTTTCTTCAGGCAGCTCCCTGCCGCCTTTCAGCTTCAGCCCGTCTATCTCTTCTTTCAAAAGCGAGCAGTAAAGTTCAAACCCGATCCTTGCAATCTGCCCGTGCTGTTCTTTACCGAGAATACTGCCGGCTCCGCGTATCTCCAGGTCTTTCATCGCGATGGAAAATCCCATTGAAAGCTCGTCGCATTCTTCTATCGCGTCCAGCCTTCTTCTCGCGTCTCCTGTTACCGCTTTCCTCGGAGGATACGTAAGGTAAGCATACGCCTGCTGCTTTCCCCGTCCCACACGCCCGCGCAGCTGGTAGAGCTGGGAGAGGCCAAACTCATCGGCCCTTTCTATTATCATCGTGTTTGCCGAAGTAATGTCCAGCCCCGATTCTATTATGGTTGAACAGACCAGGACATCAATATTTCTCCTGTAGAAATCCATCATCACATGCTCAAGCTCGTCGGGTTTCATCTGCCCGTGCGCGTAGCCTATTCTTGCCTCGGGAATCAATCTCCTCAGGCGTTCCGTGCAGGCGTCGATGGTCCTCACGGCGTTGTGGACAAAATAGGCCTGCCCGTCCCGGTCCAGTTCCCTCATTACCGCCGCCCTTACAACTTTGTCGTTGTAGCCGGTTATAAATGTCTGGATGGGAATTCTTCCGGCCGGCGGCGTATTGATATTGCTTATCTCCCTGATGCCGCTCAAGGAAAGGTAGAGCGTTCTCGGAATCGGCGTTGCCGAGAGGCTGATGCAGTAGACATCTTTTTTCATTTGCTTGAGCCGCTCTTTCTGCGCCACGCCGAACCTCTGCTCGTCGTCAATAATCAAAAGCCCCAGGTCCTTGAACTGCACATCCTTCTGGATAAGCCTGTGCGTGCCGATAATAATATCCAGCCCGCCGGCTTTTAGTTTTCTGAGATTTTCATCGCGGACAGCCTTCTGGGTGAACCTGCTCACCATGCCGATGGAGACAGGATAATCAGCCATCCTCTCGGAGAAAGTATTAAAATGCTGTTCAGCCAATATCGTTGTCGGGCAGAGCAGGGCAACCTGCTTGCCTTCGGTCGCCGCTTTAAAGGCAGCCCTGATGGCTACCTCCGTCTTGCCAAAACCTACATCTCCGCAAATCAGCCTGTCAACAGGCCTCCCCGAACGCATGTCTTTCTTTATCTCGCCGACCGTCTTCGCCTGGTCCGGCGTCAGATCGTACAGGAATTCATCCTCAAACTCTTTCTGCCAGGAAGAATCTTCTCCGAACCTGAAAGAATACGAGGTCTCCCTCTCGGCGTAAAACCTGAGCAGTTCCTCAGCTGTCTTTTTAACGTCCTCTTTCGCCCTCTGTTTGGCTTTCTCCCAGCCGGAGGTGCCGAGCCGGGAAAGTTCGGGAACGGCTTCAAAGCCAATGTACTTGTGAACCATTGAAACATCTTCCACGGGGACATAGAGCTTGTTGCTGCCGGCGTAGTCAATGCAGAGAAAATCTCTTTTTATCAGGTTGGCTTCAATGTTCATGAGGGCGATAAATCTGCCGATGCCGTAATTCACATGGACAACAAACTCTCCGGGCTTTAAGTCCCCGGCGGAGGCAAACGCTCCGCCCGCTCCCTTAAACAGATACTTCCTTCTCTTTGACGCCGCGGCGTACCTGGAAAAAATAGTATCATCCGTGATGGCCGCCGCTCCGATGGTTTCAAGGATAAAACTGGACGACAGGCTTCCGAGTGCAGCTTCAAAACCGGCCTCGCCCGACATTTCAAGGAAGATCTCGGTAAGCCGGTTCTTCTCGGCGTCGTTATTGAAATACAGGCAGACTTCAAGTCCCCGGGAATTGAGCCTGTCAATCTCATCGGCAACAGCTTTGATATCCGCGTTGAAAGCGGGGACATCCCTGACGCGAAATTCCGCGGTTGCCTCTCCTTTGCGCGGATTATTAATAACGGACTTGCGCCCCGCGGGAGGTTTCTTTGCCGGCGCGTTCTCAAAGAAAATAACGGCTTCCGGGGGAAGGTAGTCCGCGAGACTGCCGTCTGCGGTGACATTATCGTCCGCGGGCGGGATTGAAACCCTTTCAAGCATGCCCGTGGACACCTGCGTCAGCAGGTCAAACCTCCGGAGAGACGAAATCTCGTCGCCGTCATATTCAATTCTTACCGGGCCGGCTTCCGAGAACGGATAGACGTCCATAATACCGCCGCGCACGCTCACCTCGCCCTTCTTCTCCACGAAAGGCTCCATCCGGTAGCCGTTCTTTACCAGGCGTTCGGTCACTCCCGTCATGCTTTCGCGCGCGCCTTTAACAAGGAGAGTGAGACCGCCTGAAAAACTTTCCGGGCTGGAAACGTTCTTAAGCAGGCTTTCGGGAACGGAGATTACCAGCCTGCAGGAATCTTCGGTGAGAAGCTTTAGAGTGCCTATGCGTTCATTTCGAGCTTCGGGAGAAGAAGGCATTTTCACGCCCTCTATCATTTCCGCCGGGGGAAAGATGAGAGCCTTGTCCTCATCTCTTAAGAAAACCTGAGCGTCGGAATAAGCCTGCCAGGCTCTGTCCATATCCGGGCAGAGCAGGAGGACGGGGCGCCCCGCGTTGGCCAGGGCTGAGGCAAAAAGAGAAACCGCAGGCCCTGAAAGGCCCGAAACAGACGCGTCCCCGCTCTCAAGAGCGGATTGAACCGCCTTGAAAGCCGCCGAAGCTGTCATCTTATTGATTAGTTTCATGTTCTCCCAAAAAAAACGATTACACAGATTATTTTATAAGGATCAGGCTGATACTCAGCGAAATCCTTCTTGTTTAATCCGCGTAATCGCTCTTAGTAACCCGCGTAATCATCCCTAAAATTTGACTTTAACTGGTTCTCTGTCTGCCTCCGCTATCTGGTAGTATTCTTTCTGTTTAAAGTTGAATATCCCCGCTATGATGTTGCCCGGGAAAGCCTGCGTTGTATTTGAATAATCCATGATATTATCGTTGTAGAACTGCCTTGCGTAGGCAATCTTGCTTTCCATGCCTTCTATCTGTTCCTGCAGGAGCCGGAACTGCGCGTCGGCTTTGAGCTGGGGATAATTCTCGGCGACCGCAAAGAGAGATTTTAACGCTTTCGTAAGATTGCCGTCAGCCTGGCTTACTTCAGTCACGCCGCTCGCGTTCATTAGGCCTGACCTTGCTTTCGCGACTTCCTCGAAAACTCCTTTTTCGTGCGCCGCGTAACCTTTAACGGTCTCCACAAGATTAGGTATCATGTCTGTCCGTTTCTTGAGCTGGACGTCTATCTGCGACCAGGCGTTGTCGCACCTGTTGCGGACGACCACGAGCCGGTTGTAGCCGAAAACGATGTACATGACCGCTATTGCAAACAGAACAAGCAGTGCTCCTATCAGCGTTGTGCCGAGTGCCATAAATCCTCCTTTAGGTGACGCTTGAATGACTTATTACCATTATAATCCAAACGGGCCGCAATGACAACCGGCCTGGACTACATAGAACGCAGAATCCTGATTCTTTCGGCAGTCGGCGGATGCGTGTTAAACATATCGTTTATCGTCCCCCGCAGGTCAAGGAAAGGATTGACGATAAACATATGCGCCGTCGCCTTGTTCGCAGTCCTTAGGGCGTGCGTATCAGCTGTTATCTTTTCCAGAGCGCTCGCCAGCCCCTCCGGATACCGGGTCAGCAACGCCCCCGAAGCGTCCGCGAGGAACTCTCTTTTCCGCGAGAGCGCGAAACGCATTAACTGCGCGATTAGCGGGACTAAAAGAGCGAGCAATATCGCGATTACTAAGAAGAGCGCGCCCGCCGCTCCTCCCTCGCCGTTTCCTCTCCCCCCGATTCTTGACCATCTGACCCGCCTGAGCATCCAGTCGGAGAGCAGGGCAATAACCGCGACCAGCACAACGGAGATGCTCTGTATGAGAATGTCATAATTTTTTATGTGGGACATCTCGTGCGCCAGCACGCCTTCCACTTCCTGCCTGTTAAGGTTTTTCAGCAGACCGGTGGTCACGCATACAACAGCGTGCTTGGGGTCTCTCCCGGTCGCGAAAGCGTTAGGAGCCGGGTCGTCCATAATATAAATTTTCGGAACAGGAAGGCCGGCGGCGATGCTCAACCCTTCCACCGAGTTTACGACATGGGGATATTCTTTCGGGTCCGCCTCCCGGGCGTTATTCATTGAGAGGACTATTTTGTCGCTGAAAAAATAGCTCGCAAATACCGAACCCGAAGCGATTATTATTGCCAGGAAGAACCCCCAGGGCCCGAAGTTTGTCGTCCTGCCGAAAACATATCCGAGAAGAAGCACCATCAGGGCAAACAGAACCATAATAATTACGGTCCTGAATTTATTTGACGCGATTTGCTCGTACATTTCCGTTCCCTCCCGCTATTTCTTTGCGGATTCCCCTATGCAGTACAGGTTGACCTGCCCCCTTAAATACATTTTGCTTCCGGAAAAGACAGGGTTGCTTGAGAAATTTTCATTGTTCGACGGCGCGCCGTACGCGTAGTAAAACTGCTCAAGCCTGTTCCTGGCAACCTGTTTAAACACTCTTCCCGGCTCAATGACCACGCAAGTACCCTGGTTGTCAAAAATGTATATATATTTTCCGCCAAGCGTAGGACTTCCGGAACACCCTGTGCGGACTATGCCGTTGTGAATCATATAGGGCGAGAGATCCAGCAATTTCTGGTAAACGACTTCCGCTTTTGCCGCGTCAATAACGGTAAGAATCCCGTCAACGCTCAAAACATAGGCCAGCCCCTGGTGGAGCAGAGGAGAGGCGCAGTGATCATAAGCAAACCAGCACGGGAACTTCTTGATATCAAAAGTACAGGTCTTAATATCCTTCATCTTCATCGGTTCCGAAGCGGAGTCCGGCAGGGTTTGAAACCCAAACTTGATATTGCCGTCCCAGGGAGGAATAATGATGCTGCAGATAGTTTTGCCCTCAATTACAGGGGAAACAAAATCCGGAATATTGTAATACGGCGGCTGGAAATCCTGGGCCAGCACCTTGCCGTCTTTTACCCGCGCGACCACTCCGAAGGAGAGCGCCGCAAGCTTTTCACTCCCGAGTGAAACATCAAGGACCGTGGAATACATATTCAGACCTTCCTTCCTCCAGGCCTTAACCGTCGCAAGAGTTGATCCGGTCTTGCAATCAAGAATTGCCGCGCCCAAACATTTTGAAGACTTAACAATCAGTTTTCCGTCGATAATCTTTGGCGAAGCGCAGTAACCGTGTTCTGAGTTCCTTACCCCGATTAGTGTGGTCCATTTTCTCTTTCCTTCAAGGTCAAAACACGAAACAACTCCGGAGCCAAACACCGCATACACCGACTCGCCGTCGCAGGCGGGAGTTTGCGCCGCCGCTCCCGCTTCCGAACCGCTTTGCTTAAAGTATTTATCCGCGTCCACTTTCTGCATCAGAGCGGCTATTTTTGCTTCCGCGCCAAGAATATCCTTCGCGCCGGAGAACTTGTCGGGAGCGGACATATAGGTTTGAAGGGATTCTTTTATCCCGGCAGACAAGGCGTCCGCTTCGCTGAAAACAGCGGAATTCGATTTTCTCTCCGTGTCCGTTGCGGCATCCGCCAGGGTGTTTGCCGCGGCCCAGAGCGGCTTTCCGTCCTTCTTATTAACGCAGAGCAGGATATCAGGTTCGGCCTGAACAAAGATCTTATCGCCAACAACCGCGGGCGAGCCGACGCCGGGGCCGTTATCAGGCATACGGGTGGTCCAGAGAATATTCTTGGACTCGCAATCAATGGGAATAACTCCGAAAAGCGCCGCGTTAAAATGCCACTGCGCCACGCCTTTACTCCAGTCAGCCTTGGCAACAGGCGTAACTTTGAATAGCAGCTTGTTCCAGCCGCCCTGCATATCAAGCTGCCTTCTGGAACCATGCTCTCCGTAAGTCCCGAGTTCCTTGCCGTTAAGCCAGATTTTTGACTTTCCGGTGAACATTGTCTGCAGAAACAGGGGCTTGCCTGAGGAGTAAATCCAGGTGCA
>CAITPB010000159.1 GCA_903894145.1 Candidatus Firestoneibacteriota bacterium
AAGAGCCCGTCAGCAGCTACAAATAAAGTCCTTCCTGTTGCCGAATCTATTTCTGTTGTTTTGATATTTTTCCCGTCAACCTGCATGCTTTTAACCAGGCATTCGGACGCATCCGGATTTAATATAGTCAGGTGAACCGAGGAGCCTCGCCAAATAAAATTCGCCTCAATCTTCCTAAAGTGTTTCGGGATGCACGGATCAATTGACAGGCCGCAAAGGAGCGGCCGGATGCCGAACATCCAGTCATAGACCATGCGAAGCCCGTAGGCAATGCTGCCCGTTAGAAAGTTCATGCCGCCGCGGAAGGGAAACCCCGGGAGCTCCTGCCAGCAGTTAACGACACCGTAAGGAGGCGTCATTGTGTTTTTGAGCGGATGGCGCTCCTGATCGTAAGGAAGCAGGTATTGGATAACGTCGAAGAGCCTGTCGCCTTTTCCGGCAGAAGCTAACCCCCTGCCAAGAAATCCGTGCGAGCCGTGGTTGTAGGCGGTGGCGTTTTCCGAGCGGAAAGCCGTGAGATCCCCGCTGCCTACTCTTCCGGTGTTTGCTATAGGTTTCTTTCCCATTGGCGGCCAGCAGAGGCGGTAACCCGCGCTGCACTTAAGCTTGTCCATTTCGTTCATAAGATTGTCAACAAGGCCCGGTATGGCAACGCCGGAGCTCAAAGCGAACCAGTTTGCCGGACCGTAAATTCTGCGCTCGCCGTCCGGGTCCTTGTCTGAATAGAGCCAGGCGCCGTCATCATTGAAAACGCTGTTGAAGTAGCCATGCTTGTTCAGAGCATTCTTCAGGAGCGCTTTTTTGAAACTCTCCATTTTTCCGGAGTAATCAGCGAGCAGGTGCTTGACGCCGCCTGAAGAGAACAACCCGGCGTATTTCCTGTCGTTTGAAAGGAATTCCAGAATAGAGGAGAGCTGTCGAAGGGAAATAATTGTCTGGTTCGTGACCGTAACGCTTTCGCCACGCCCTTTTACGCCGGCCCGATTGAGCGCGTCAAGCCAGTCGCCCTCACCTATCTTGCAGAGGCCGTGCTCCCCGATATTTGCAGGCTTCAAGTAGTACTCCGCCGCTTTAAGCGCATGAGACAGAACAGTATCTTCTTCGTCGCTTTCAAGCCAGGGAAGTTTTTCCGAAAGCAGAGCAAAATCCCTCGTAAAGCAGAGGTATTCATAGAAGAGTTCAATCAGGAAATTGCCCGCGTCAACGTAGTTACGAAGGTCGTGGATTCCCTTTCTTCCTTTAGCCGCTATCCCCCTCGGTATCCAGCCATCCTGCCGCTGGCACGAAAAGAGAGTCTTAAGAGTCTCTTTCGCCCAGCCGGGATTTAGAGGTATCATGGCGGTAAAGTCATTCGCGGCGTCGCGGCAGCCGCGCATTCCCGTGGGCCAGCCGCGGTCAAGCGAGCAGGTCCAGTCAAGCTGGAGCGGCAGCCATTCATTCACATAGCGGTTCAATGCCGCGTCAGGAGTTTTTATGCTCCTTGCGCTAAAGAGTTTTTCGAATGCCTCCTCAATTCCTTCTGTTTCGCGCTTGCACTCGCGGTCGTTGAGCCAGCGGGCAGGTTTTTCAGCCGCAGCGAGCGCGGGCAAAAGCCCGTTCTTGTCAGGTTCAAGCATTGAGAGAACCTGCGTGAAACCGCGGGATTCTCCGGCGGTGATTGTATATTCGTACCGGAAGGCGTCTGCATGCGGATATCCTGTATGCAGGTTCTCTTTATCGTATATGCCCCACGGGCGGGCGTCGGAAAGAGAGAGGCGGAGTTTGCCCGCGTAGATAGCTTCAGGATTTTCAAAACTGCCCTGTCCCGCGAAACTTTCATAGCGAAGTTCCGCTCCGGTAAGGTTCTCACGGTCGGACCAGAGCACTCCCGTCCTTCGCTGTGTTTTGTCTCCCTTAGGGTTCATCAGTTGAAGGGAGATGCCCGCCTGTTTTTCAAGACAGAAAGCGGTCTTCAAATACCATTCCGGCTTGTCCCACGACGCAGTCAGGACCGAATTGAAGAAAGGGCGAAGCGCCGGAACAGCGCTTACTTTCAGAGTTTTGTTGGTAAGATTTGAAAGCCGC
>CAITPB010000160.1 GCA_903894145.1 Candidatus Firestoneibacteriota bacterium
TATTATATCTTTGCCAGCCTGTTCCCCGCGCTTTTTTGGATATTTTTGATAATTGCGGGGGGGTTCCGCGATTCGGTAAAAAACAGGTAGTTTGCGGGAGCCGGAAAAATATGGAAAATAAATTCGTTTACTATTCCGTCATATTCGCTGTTTGCGCCGTTCTGGCAGGTTCCGCCTACAACGGATTTTTCCTCCTGCTGACCAGCGAGTTTCATCCCTGGTTTTTTCTCCCGCATGCGGTTCTTATGTTCGCGTCCGGCGCAGGGCTTCTCTTGATTGCGAGGCATCCTTTAATAAAGATATTCCTTAGCCTTCTGCTGTCGGCTTTTATGGTTTTCGCTAACGTGAACATAATGCAGGTTCCCGTAGAGCAGTATGAAAAGCAGAGCGCGGACCTGAAGCCGGCCTTCGCGCAGTGCGCCTGGTCTGTTGATTTTTATTTCAGGGAGAAAGGCGGACTGCCGGAAGATATCGACCAACTGGCAGCTTTTGATAAAAAGGTCTTGAATTACCCTGACCCGTTCTCGGACGGGAAACAACCGCTCGGGTTTGTGAGGCTTGAGGGGAAAAAGTATATTCTCTATAGTATAGGCCCGGACGGCATTGACGATAAAGGGTTGTTGCGGACTGCCCCCGGTTTTAATTATAACGGGTACCGGTTTCCCTGGCAGGTTATGCTGCTTGGAGAGGGCATGAGGAACGCGGTGATGCCGAGAGACTGTTTTCGCGGGGATATTGTCGAGGATCGAGAGGTGACACCGCTTCCGCCCAAGGCGCGCAAATGATAAGGATAGGCACTTCGGGCTTCACTTTCCCGGACTGGGTCGGAACAGCCTATCCCGCAGGGCTGAAAAAAACGGAAATGTTCCTCTATTATGTAAATGATTTTAAGTTTGACACGGTCGAGCTGAACTTCACTTATTACGCAATGCCTTCGCAAAAGACCTGCCTGGGACTGTTGACAAAAGCCGGAAAGGATTTCAGTTTTGCGGTAAAGGCAAACAGGGGCATGACCCACGACCCGTTTGACCCCAGGCTTAAAAAGAAGCCCTCAGTCAGAGCGGCGGCGGAAACAGCCGCAAAATTCGCGGAAGGCCTTCAGCCTTTTAAAGATGCGGGACAGCTCGGGTGCGTCCTGCTCCAATTTCCGGTATTTTTCACGCCCTCTCCGCAAAACGCCGATTTCATACTGCAGTGCAAATATATTATGAAAGGAATTCCGCTGGTTGTCGAGTTTCGTCACAGGGCCTGGGCTCAGGCGGAGACCTTCGATTTCCTTCGAAGCAATAACCTGGGTTATTGCGCCGTGGACGAGCCTAAACTTGACCGGCTGATGCCCTTCATTCCCGAAGTGACTTCAGATATTGCCTATTTGAGATTCCACGGAAGGAATACGAACTGGTTTTCCTCGCCGCTGGAAGTCAGGTATGATTATCTTTACAAAGAGGAAGAGCTGCGGAGTTTTCTGCCGGAGATAAATAAAATGGCGGCGAAGAGCAAAACGATATATGTCTTTTTTAACAACTGTCATATGGGGGCAGCGGTAAGGAACTCCATGGAGTTAAAACAGTATATCGGAGAAGAGAAAAGTTTATAAGGTTATAAGGTTTATAAAGTTTGTAAAGTAAAATCTACAGCGTGCCGGTTATAGATAAAGGTGTTAGTTTGCCTCTTTGTATTGTTTTTGATATTACCTTATGAACCTTACAAACCTTATTAACTTTTTAAACTTTTATATTTAGATACCGGCATCGCTAAGTGGAGTTGCTCTGCCACTTCCTCAAATCCGAACTCACGGTAAAGTTTAAAAGCGCCCTTGTTGTGGGCCAACACCTCAATGCGCATAAGTTTCATGCCGGAATCCTTTATATATTGAAGGGCGTGATGCAGAAGTTCTTTTCCTATTCCCTTTCCCTGGAATTCAGGCAGAACCGCAAGGTGGGGTATCCTGCCGGTGGAAAAATCGCGGTCGAAGGCAATCGTGATAAAGCCCGCTATTTTTCCGTCAAGGACCTTTACGAATACGCCTTCCGGGTTTTGGGAAAGGTCCCGCCTTATGTCCACGGCTTTACGGTCTATCCAGGGCTTGCCGATCAAGTTTCCGAAATGGTCCTCTATTGACTTATCAATGGAGACTTTTTCGAAGGTTATCCTGATGATATCAATGAGAACCGCTATTTCGCCGGGACTGGCTGTCCGAATCATAGAGAGATGATACCAGAAACAGGCCGAAGCTTCAACCGAACAGGGAAAAAGCTTTACTTTATAGCTTTTCCCGTTTCCAGTTGAAATAAGCCCTATTCTCTGCTAAATTAGAGTTGGAACGCAAGAATCAGGAAAATTAAGGATTTCAGGAGGGGTAATGGCTTACGGATACGCGAAAAGAATGAGCAGGCTCGGCACAGAAAACGCTTTTGTGGTGCTAGCACAGGTGAAAAAACTCATGGCCCAGGGCAGGGACATTATAAGTTTCGGGCTTGGCGAGCCGGATTTTGACACACCGTTAAACATAAAAGAAGCCGCAATAAAGGCTCTGAAGGAAGGCCAGACCAAGTACGGCCCGTCTGCCGGAATACTGCCGCTTCGGGAAGCCATAGCGAGAGAAGCCGGAAAGGCCCGTGGTATTGAGATAGACCCGGACGAAATAGTCGTAACCCCCGGGGCGAAACCCATTATTTTTGACGCCGTTCTCGCTCTGGTTGACGAAGGCGATGAGGTAATATATCCGAACCCCGGCTACCCTATATATGAATCGGTCGCTAATTTTGTGGGAGCAAAAAGCGTTGCCCTGCCTCTCTGGGAGAGTAAGGGCTTCAGTTTTGACATAAACGACCTTAAAAAACTCGTGAATAATAACACAAAAGTCATATTTATCAACTCCCCGCAGAACCCGACCGGAGGAGTAATCTCCTACGACGACCTTTTGGCCATTGCGGACCTTGCCATCAAGCACAATTGCTGGGTCATCTCGGACGAAGTTTACGGCAAGATTATTTACGGTGAAAAGTTCCACTCCATTGTTTCTATACCAGGCATGAAGGAGAGAACCATCGTTGTCGACGGTTTCTCCAAGACTTACGCCATGACAGGCTGGAGGCTCGGCTACGGAATAATGCCGAAGGAGCTGGCTGCTTACATCGCGAAAATAGAGACCAACGCGGATTCCTGCACCAACACTTTCGTGCAGTTCGCGGGCGTTGAAGCGCTCGTCGGGCCGCAGACCGCTTCAGCAAAGATGGTTGCTGAATTCGAGAAACGCAGCAAATTGATTGTAGACCTGCTCAACGATATAAAAGGAGTTTCGTGCATACGGCCGAAGGGCGCGTTCTATGTTTTTCCGAACGTCACGAAGGCGTGCGCAAACCTTGGTTTTAAGGACGCGAGAGAACTGCAGGAATATTTATTAGACAAAGCGGATGTCGCGGTGCTCGCGAGGACTTTCTTCGGCCCCAAGAACGAGGGAGAGACGGACGAGTACATCAGGCTCTCCTATGTTACTTCGGAAGAGAAGATCAGGGAAGGGTTGAAAAGGATGAAAAAGGCGATAGAGAAGAAATAAAAGTTTATAACGTTCATAACGTTTATAACGTTTGTAACGTAAACAGGAAAAGCAAAAGTTTGTAAGCCACAGCTTCGCTGTGTCTTGTTTTGATAGGTAGGATATATTTCATGCCAGACTACGTCTGGCATAGCAGAATAGGCCACACTCCGTGTGTCCTGTTTTGATAGGTAGGATATATTTCATGCCAGACTACGTCTGGCA
>CAITPB010000161.1 GCA_903894145.1 Candidatus Firestoneibacteriota bacterium
ACCAGGTAGAAGTTCCCGAAATAGGTCTCCGGGAGCTGCTGCTCTCCGTAGACTATAAAAGCCTGCATATTGGTCATATCCAGCGCTCTGCTCGCGTAGGAAGAATAGAGTCCTTCTATTCCGATGTGGACTTCCTTATTCTCGCCCGGTTTCAGGGAGAAACTTGTTTCAACATAGTTCCTTCCCCACTTTGCGTAGGATTGCTTGTCCCCGAGAAGCATCATTCCGCTCCAGGGCTTGTCGCCGGTCAGGAAAGCGTTGAAGACAAGGTAGTTAAATTTTGACCAGTCAACGTTCTTGGTAAGGCCCAAAATACCGACATTGCCTGTCACTTTCATCCTCATTTTTTCTTTTCCGGTGAGATGCTCTTCCGAAAGCGACTGCGAACCGACACCCGCGCCTGCATTGAACTGATCGCCTTTTCCAAAATTCAGAAGGACTATCTTCTTCGCCTTATCAGAACCTTTTGCGTCTTCTTTCTTGGCTGCATCGTCCGCGGCCAGAACAACTCCGCAGGCGAGCAGCACCGCTGCCATTCCCAGCAATATTTTCTTCATATTTTTCCCCTCCTGTGGGATTTATGTAACAAGACATTATATCATATCACGGGCTTTTGTCATTAGCCGGAATCAAAAGCATTTCCGCAATTTTGCCCTGATCATTCCTCGAGCCATATTCTTTGTATATAAATAACAATACCGTCTGTGTCGGTCAAGTTATAGAAAGCCCATCGCAGGACATGCGAGACATCAAGCACGGACTTGCCGTCAGCGCAAATCTGCCCCTTAAGCTCCAGGACCACCTCGTTCTTGCCCGGCTTCAGCGCAAGCGGCCAATCTTTCCTGTTATCCGGCGTTTCTGTCATTTTCGCGCCTTTGACCATGAACGCCACGCTGTCCAGAGCTTTATCCGAAGGATTAAAAATATTGAGATGCACCGTCTTGTAACTGCTCCACCCGCCTTTCTTGGGCTTGTCGACCGCCGCCCAGCCCTTCTGCTCAAATTTTAGCAGCAGAGTGAAATCACCATGTTTATCGCCGTTATCTTCGCTTAGCGAGACTTCGCAGCGCTTGTTATCATCAGGCGCCTCTCCCTTGCTTATGGCAAGCAGGGAAAGTTTTTTTGCTTGCGCGGAGCAAACCAGAACAAGAGACAAAGCCAGCACCGCGAATATTTTCTTCCTTAAAAACATATTGCCTCCTAGTTGGCTATTTTGCCTGATGCGGAAACGCCACTGCGCTTTCAGCATCAAGACTAAGTTTCAAGGTCTTTATTGCGTCCTCATAGGTTGAAGGATTCTTCTTCCAATCGCCGGAAACTGCCATATCAAGGAATATACCGTCCTCATAATCATACGCGGAGTCAGCAGGATCTGCGAGCTCCCTTTTCTGCTCGCCCGTATCAACCGTCAGGATCCTGTCAAACAGGCTCAGGCGGTACAGCCGCTTTTCCCCTATGATGGTTATGACATTGCGCCAGGAATCCCCCGCCCAGGAGTGGCAGTGGGAAGCGATCATGCCGCTCTCGAACTTCAGGCTAAGAGAGATAACTTCCTCTATACTGTAATTCCCTTCTTTTTTGTGCACCGGATTTGAAGCTAAA
>CAITPB010000162.1 GCA_903894145.1 Candidatus Firestoneibacteriota bacterium
GAAAACGGCCGCTCCCAAAGCGATGCCCGCGAGCCCGAGTACCACGGAACTCAAAACATGGCCCAGCCCGCATAATATGGTTATGACGGCTGTTTTTAGCGTGTTCCATTTCCGCGCCTTTGAAAGGACGATAAAAGGCAGATAATGATCCGGGCCTACCAGAGTATGAATAAAGCCAACCGCAAAGGCGGTACCGGCCAAAAGAATGAGACTTTCAGACATTGCATTCCTCCCGTTTTCAAGGCTTTGTCCCGTTCAGTTCCTTCTTTATCACATTTTCTTCTTCGTTGACGGCCTTAATCTCATCCCGGCCGAGATTCAAAACTTTGTTTAAAAACTCGTAGTTTGTCGACGCCTTAAGCCTGGCGCTTATGAGTTCCGGCATTTTCAGTTTGCTGTATTTTGAAGCGCAATAACACAAAACAATGTCGTCTTTCTTTAGTCCCTTAGCAAGCATAGAGCGGACGAGTTTCGGTTTCATGCCCGGCTTTTTCCCGATCACGGAAATAAGAGTTGTGTTAGCTTCGGAATTTAGCGCCGAGGCAGGGCCCCCTGCAGACAGTGGCGGTTCCTTCCTCCATTTCACATAGTCAAAACTCCAGCGGTAGTTCTGGCTGAACTGCTTGCCGCCGTCGAGAGAAGCTCCCATTACTCCGTTCTCGAACAATTGGTCGCCCATCTCAAGAAAAGAAACATCTCCGGAGTAGTGCCAGAGCCAGGCGTAAAGCGGGCAAACCAGAAGGCTTAAATCTGCGGCAGGGACCCGCTTTGAGCTTTCATACCAGAAAGTTCTCCTCCCCTTGATCCACGCGGCCTTGAACATCATGGGAGCAAACTCTTTTATTGCAGAGAATATCTGCTGTTTTTTTCCGGAATCAACCCCGTTATTCTCGCACACACGGATAAGCGCTTCGCAGGTGAGTCCGGCCATAAAAGGTTTGAAACAATCGCCGTTGACCTTGTCCGGCCAGGGATATTTCTTTCCGTCAGGATTGTTCTTGAGCCAGCCGGTCCATTGCTGCAGATGGTAGAGCGCGACATCTATGAAGGGATCCCGCCCCGAAAACCCAGGTTCTCCAAGTTCCCTCGCAACTTCGTAGCAGTTAATGTTGTAAGCAATCTCCCGGCTAAGCCCCACATCATTGAGTTTGAACGAAGCTCCCCTGGAACCGGCAAAAGCCCCGTTTTTTGCCAGCATTACAACCGCATCTTTTGACTTGATATCGCCGGTGGCCCTGAAATCCATTAATAACCCGTGGGGGAAAAGCCTCCAGCCGGGGAGCATACCATTATTTTTTATGACATATTGATCACGATACCAATTCAAGACATTCTTCGCGCCTGCCAGCCAGGTTTTGTTCCGGGTGTATTCCGCTATCTGGTAGAAAACCTTGGTGCCGTCGTAATACCAGACCAGATTTTCGTCCATAAACTGGGCCTGCGTCAGGTATTTTGCTCCGTAGGTCTTCATATTGTCCTCCCAGTCTTCAAGAGACGGGATAGGAGGAATAGTATTCTTTGTAGTAGCAGTGTCTGAATCAGAGGAGTCCTCTTCTGTTACGGTTACTTCAGGCGCAGGAGGAACAAGGCTTCTTTCCGCGGTGGTTGTGTTTCCCGAGGCAGCAATATCCGCCGAATAAACCGCCGGCGGGATAAGCGTTCTCTCAACGGTTGTGGTTTTTGACTCCGCGGGAAGGTTCGCCGAATTAATCGCGAAAGGTAACGAAAAGAAGAGTAAAAACATTACTATTGCCGCTATTTGCTTTCTCACGCTTGCCTCACAGTCCCTGCCGCTAATATCCGGCCCGGTCAAGCTCCTTCGCCGGCTCCTGGATTACCTGCCTGTCTTCCCGCAAACGGCCATATCTGGAGCGCGTAACTTTCCAAAACTATTTACGCTCTTTTCCCCACTTTGAAATGTTCTTTAGCCGGTTTATGATGTCAAGCTGCTGGGCGCATTTTTTCTCGCACTGTCCGCACTCTGTGCATTTATCCGCCTGGTCCGCGGGAAGGCCCCAGTGCATCCGCATAACATCAAAATATCTTTCCCTGCGCTCAAGTATCGTGTAATTGTAGGCGAGCATATTCCTTGCGACTTCTATTCCCGCGGGGCAGCCGTCGCAGTACTGGCAGCCGGTGCAGAGCTTGTCCATTTCCAGGCTGAGGCGGGCC
>CAITPB010000163.1 GCA_903894145.1 Candidatus Firestoneibacteriota bacterium
CCTCGGAGATTCAACCGTGAATACGCCGTATCTTCCCGTGAAGGACCAGGTTCAATCCAGGCTGAAGGAAAAGCTCAAAACGCTGCTTCCGGACAAGACTTTTGAAGTGGTGAACGGGGGGCAGGGCGGGGAATCCATAGGCCCCGGGGCGAAATCAAACTTCATTGAAAAAGACATTGACGGATTTCATTTCTACAGCCGTTATGACCAGATTATAAAAGCGAATAAAGGGGTGGACATAGTTTTCATAAGATACGGTTCAAACGATAAGAATAATTATTCCGCCGCGGAGTTCAGGAAAAGGCTTAAAAACCTCTGCGAAAGGCTAAAGCAGGATTATCCGGGAGTTCAAATTGCGGTTGAAACCGCGATGTATACGGACCCCAACCACACGGCAAGCAAAACTCCCAACGAAGGCACAAAAGAAGTGTTTGATGCCATAAGGAGTTTTGCCGGGGAAGAAGGCTACGCGCTTGGGGATGTATTTGAAGCGCTAAAAGCCGCCACGGATGCGGGGAACTGGGATCTTCGGATACGCATCGATAAAGTTACCATAGACGACAGCAAGGACGCCGCGCACTTGAACGATCCCGATAAAAGCTGGTGGAGCAACATTCATCCCAACGCTAAAGGCATAGATATTATTGCCGCTCTTGAAGCGGACATAGCCGTAAAACTGGTGTCAAAAGGCAGGTAGGTTCTTATTGCACGAGCCCTTGCCTTTCTTAGCATTTGTTGCTATAATTCGCTATGCCGCAACGCATCTTTCCGGTACGCAACATAGCGCTAAAGGACTTTCTTAGAACCTTCGAAGAGACTACGGGATTAACGGTCTGTCTTTATGATTTTGAAGAAAGGGCAAAGGCCAGCCGGGCCCTTTCCGTGGACAGTTCTTCCTTCCTGCATAAAAGCCCCTATTGCGCTTTCGTAAAGAGCACAAAACCATCCTATGCAATATGTTTCAAGACCGATCAGGAGGGGCTCGGCGCCGCGGTCCGTTCCGGCAGGGTCTTCATAAAAAGGTGCCACGCGGGCCTCGACGAGATTGTCCTCCCGGTTGTTTCCCGAGGGAAATACCTGGGCTGTATACTTGCCGGGCAGGTGTTCTTCAGCGTTCCTTCAGCGGCAAGAAAACGCAGGATAATTGCCCACCTCAAAACTCTTGGCCTTGACGGGAATAAGGCGTCAAGTTTTATAGAGAACGCGCGCGTGGTATCAAAGAAAGGCCTTGCGAACGCTTCAAACCTGTTGAAACTGCTCGCGCATTTCATAATAGAAGCCGAGAGCAAAGAGGAGTGGGAGAAGGAGCTGAACTCTCTGAGGACGGGAATGAAATCCGGGAGAGGCAAGTTCCTGGCCGCCGGTGTTGCCAATCTTAAGAATGCCAGGATGAAAAACATTGTTGACGCGTCCGTAAAAGAACTTGAAACGGCGCCTCCGGAAAAGGTAACGCTCGGATTTGCCGCAAAAAGCGCGGGACTCAGCAAATATTATTACACGAGAGTGTTTAAAGCGCAGAAAGGAATGAGTTTCAGGGACTACCAGAACACGCTTAAAATAAAAAGAGCCGGAGCCCTTATGAAGGACCCCGGCTTGAACCTGTCTGAGATTGCTTACCGCTGCGGCTACCGCGACTTAAGCTCCTTCAGCCGCGCTTTCTTTAGAAAAACCGGTTCTTACCCGGGCGTTTACCGGAAAGTTAATTTCAGCTGATCAGCCTACCTTTGCTCCCTGAGC
>CAITPB010000164.1 GCA_903894145.1 Candidatus Firestoneibacteriota bacterium
CCACATAAAACCAGCTGAAGAGCCCGTGAATGGCCATCCAGATTATTGAGTGAAGATGGGCGTAGGAAATTATCATCGCCATTGCCGAACCAAAACCTATTCCGTAGAACATGCCGTGTTTTTCCATAGAACCTCCGTGAACCTTGTCATTTCCATTCAGCTGTTTCCTGACCTTTTTTCACTAATACTTTATTAAACCCGGCGTTGGAAACATCGCTTAATACGAAAGGAACGCGCTTATCTTCCGCTGCGGTCTCAAGCATCACGCCGTCAAAAGTAATATTATCAACATGCCGGACAAAGAACCCGAAAGAAGGCAAAATCGTATCGTAGATCCTTCCGAAAGGATAACCTGACGGATTTTCAGGGACGGTTTTTCCTTCCGGGTCGTTCAAATAATTTCCGTCCATTAATTTGTCCCCGGTCTGATTTAAACCGGAACTCAATAACCCTGTCTGCGGTATATCCGCCGGGCTGTGCCTTGCCATGCGGATGCTTACATTTCTTATTACTATATCTTCTATAAGGCAGCCGGGATAACCTGTTATGGAGGCGGAAACCGGGCCCGCGTCTGTTATGGAAACATCCGAGATTGTCACCCTCTTCAACGCGCCGGTGGAGGGCTCTCTGATTCCTTTCGCTTTTGCATGCCTGTTCCCCAGTTTCATAAATATAGGGGTTTCCACCCCCTCTATCAGGATATTGCTGAAACAAATGTCTTCCAGGCTCCCGCCGTCCACGCAGCCAATATCTATCCCCGTCAGGCCGTTTTTTGCTTTCAGCGGGTGGTGAACTTTTTCGGCAATGGAAGGCTTTATTATGCAATTTGAAACATTTATTTTTCTGAAACCGCCGACAGAGCCGGTACCCAGTTTTATTGCCGAAGCGTGCGAGCTCAAGATGCAGTTGGTCACAACAACTTCCTCGCATGGCCTGTTGCCGTGAGACTTGAAGCAGAGCGCGTCATCGGAAGAATCTATCCGGCAATCGGAAACAATAACCCTTTTGCAGCCGTCAATGTCGAGCCCGTCATTATTATAATTTGCGTGGGCGAAAACGCTGATTCCCCGTATTCTCAGGTCTTCGCATTCAAAGTAGCGCTGGACCCAAAAAGCGGAGTCGACAAGGGAGATATCCTCCACGCGGATATTCTTGCACCTTACAAAGTGAACGCCGAAGGGCCGGTCCGGGCTGTCGCCAATATTGTTTTGAAATACTACATGCCCGCCGTTTGGAGAAATCGTACCTTCCCCGGTTATGCTGATGTTTTCCTGCTCAAAGGCGTAGATGAAAGCGCGCCATGGAGCCTTATCCATTGTTGAAGGAATGTTATGCGCTATGTGCGGGAACAAAGACGGATCTGAGCGCCCAAGAAGCGTTGCCCCTCTGGAAAGGTGAAGAGTAACATTGCTTTTCATAAAAAGCGTTCCGGCGCTGTAACTTCCTGGAGGCAAAAGGACCGTGCCGCCAGCAGCGCTGCAGGCGTCGATGGCTTTCTGAATGGCCGCTGTATCATTTGCGGTCCCGTCTCCGGCCGCTCCGTTCTCTGCAACATTGACATACCCGGTCTTGCTTTCCATACGCCCTCTAATATAAATTGATTTGCTTCCTGTTAGGCAATGAAGTCCACAATTAATTATTATACACTTTTGCTTCAGTTGCAAGAGTTTTTCAATATTTAGTTTGCCGAAAAAACCGCGGGTTGCTATAATTCAGCATATCACTTTTCACGGAGAGAAAATGAAACTTGAAGACCTTGACCTTCTGGGCTGCGGCCATTTCGGAAAAGCAAAAGCTTCCTTCACTCTCGACACTCTGAACCTGCCGGCTCCGTGGGAATATATATACCAGAACCGGCGCATGCTCCTGAAACTCGACCAGCACGGGCCGGTTTACGCTCAGGCGGAACCGCCAAGCGATATAATGCTTTTTCGCCGCGACCCGTTCCAGAGATATTCCAGCTGGCTTGTATGGTTCTCTTCCCCGACTTTCAAGCACGGCAGTTTCACAAACTTTTACCGTCCCCTCCAGGGAATGACTAATCCTGCCGCAAAACCGGATTTTTACAGAGCCGATTTTTTTCCTCATAAAGCGGTTTATACAGTGGAAAACGAGGGGCTCAAGGCGGTTACAGAGTTCTTCGTGCCGCGGGGGGAGCCGGCAATCGTAATGAAGGTGCGGCTTTCAAATCTTACCAACAAAACTCTGAAAGTAAGCGCTGTTCCGGCGCTTCGCCCTTTCTTCAATTCGGTCCTGACTGCGTCGTGGGACAAGCCGGAATGGTATTTGAAGACCGCTTTCTGTCTTGAAAAACAGGC
>CAITPB010000165.1 GCA_903894145.1 Candidatus Firestoneibacteriota bacterium
GGGCAGGCAGAGATGCCTGCCCGGTCTGCATTCGCGTTAAAGTAAGACATTAGCGTGATGACACAGATTTCAAATTGATGCCACCGATAGGTCAAAATGGTTTATCGGTGTAATCGTCTCTAATCGGTGTCATCAAACAAAGAAGTCATTAGTCCTCTGCAGAAAAGGAGAAAGTATGATAAAACTCGGAGAATACCAGGGCAAGCCCGTGATTTCGCTTGTCAAAGCGGAAGAGGACAGGTTTCCCTTTACTTTTGGCGTTGCCAAAGCAAAGCTTATACTGGCAAACATAGAAGAAATAAAGAAATTTGTGGAAACGAATGATAAGCCCGCCTAGTGCCTCATGAGCCCCCGGAAGCAATTTATCCGTTCCCTCCATTCTTCATCCTGCAAAACAACCCGTTCTTAGCCGATTTGAGTCCTTTTTGGTGCTTTTTGTTGTATAATTAACTTATAGATCGTATTCCTAATGCACGCTGAACTATTTGCTCAAATTGGAGCCAAATGGATATTGCTTCCGACCGCGGAAAAACAGAAAACGCCGATTTGCCCGAAGCGGATATTCCGGCAGTCTCTGCCGTCGGAATAATGCGCGCCATTCATGGCCTTGACATTTCCTCTTTTGAAGAAGGGTTTCTGCATAAAACGCTTGAAAGGCAGGGCGAAGCCGCCGGCTGTAAATCCCAAAAAGAATACCTTGAACTTCTTTCAAAAAACGGCGCGGAAGCGGCAGCGCTTTTCGAAGCTCTTCATGTTGTATACAGCGAATTCTTCAGGGACGGAGTAACTTTTTCCCTGCTGGAAGCGCGCATCTTCCCTGCGCTGTCAGTTTCCGCTGAGAGAAGCGGGAGAAAGGGGCTCCGTATATGGTGCGCCGGCTGCGCGGCCGGGCATGAAGCCTGGTCGGTCGCGATGCTGCTTGAAGAACTGTCCGTGTCTCGGGGACGCCAGGTGTCATACATGATATTTGGCACGGATATCTCGGAACCCGCCCTGGACCTGGCCCGGGCCGGATTATATTCCGCTGTCGCGGTCAAGAAAGTAAAAAAACTGCACCTTGATAAATATTTTACCAGCCAGGGTGACTCATTCCTGGTTTCGAAGAGCATCCGGGAGAGAGTGAAGTTCTCGAAGCTGGATCTTTTGGATCGGGGCTTGTCCTGTCCGGCTATCAGCGTTTACGGCGATTTTGACCTTATACTCTGCAACAATGTCCTGATTTATTATAATGGGGGAGCGCGGCGTTTCATCCTCAACAAGCTTGAAAGCTGCCTGGCTCCGCACGGCTACCTGGTTACCGGAGAAGCGGACCGTATTATCGTTGACCGGTTCGGCGGATTCCGCGAGTTTTCGGCGCCGGCGGCTATCTTCAGCTCGGACAATAACGGAGGCGTCAAATGAAGAAATTAAATGACCTGAAGGTCAGGACCCAGTTAAACATCGGGTTCGCTATTATACTGATAGCCGTCGGGGTTCTTGGTTTCCTCGCTCTGGACTACTCAACACGTCTTTGGCTGAACACTAAGGGGCTCTACGAGCATCCTCTTATGGTGAGGGCCGCGGTCGGCGATTTGAAAGCCGAAGTACTTGAGATATCCCGGGACACTAGAGAGCTTTGTCTTTCCTTAGGAGAAAAAGAGCGCCTGCCTTTGCTGACAAGTATTGATGCCAGCGAAGTCAACGCCTACAGGCAGTTTGAGATTCTCTATAAACTTTATCTCGGTTCAAGAAACGATATTGACGAAGCCTACACGCTTTTTGTCCAGTGGAAATCCATAAGGGAGGAGACCCTCAGGCTTCTTAGGGCAGGGAAGGTTTCCGAAGCCACGGAGCATATTAAATTTACCGGGATTGCCGGAAGGCATGTGGATAAACTTCTTAAAGAACTGAATGATATAAACATTTACGCCTCTGCAAGAGCTGATAAATTCTTCGCTGACGCCGCGGGTCTCTATAACCTGCTGGAATACCGTATTATGCTCGCGTTCGGCGTCATTTTCCTGCTCTGCCTGCTGATAGGCTTTCTGCTCTTTAAGGGAATCAAAGATCCTCTTAAGGTTCTCAATGAGTTTAGCGAGCAGTACCGGCTGGGGAATCTCAATGCCAGAAGCAGTTATATGTCCGCCAACGAGTTCGGCGTCCTTTCGAGGTCTTTTAACAAGCTGGCTGACACGGTAAAATTAGAGTTGGAACTCAAAGAGAGCGCCGCGAAAATAAACGCGGCAATGCTCCGGGAGCTTGAGGCCAGGGCTTTCCGTCTTCAGGTGCTGGAGCCGATAATGAAATTCACCGGTTCCCAGGTTGGAGCAATTTATGTGTTAAACGATGAAAAGACCTGGTATGAGCGCATAGACTCGGCAGGGCTGGGCCAGACCGGCATGGCGTCTTTGCCGGCAGGCTCAACGGAAGGCGAGCTTGGCCTTGCGATTGCCACCAAAAAAACCCAGCGCATCACAAAGATCCCCGCGGATACCCGCTTTGCCTTTGCGGGGGCCAGCGGGACTTTCATGCCGCGCGAAATAATCACGGTGCCGCTTTTGTCCGGTTCCGAGGTCGCCGCGATTATTTCTATCGCGAGCTTAAACGAGTACAGCCAGGAAGCCGTCAAGCTCGTTGAAGGTTTGAGGCAGTCGCTTTCCGTCTGGATGAACAGCATGCTCTCTTTCAGGCGCATAGAGGCTTTGACCGCGGATCTTGAAGAACAGAATCGCGAATTGTCCGAGCAGCAGAAAGAGCTTATGGTTAAGACTGACGAGCTTAATGAACAGAATACCGAACTTGAGATCCAGAAGCAGCAGCTCGATGAGGCCAGCCGCTTAAAAAGCGCGTTTCTTTCCAATATGAGCCACGAGCTTCGCACCCCGCTTAATTCCGTGATAGCCCTTTCGGGTGTTCTAAACCGCAGGCTGGAAAAGATGGTTCCCGAAGAAGAGCACAGTTATATAAGCATCATAGAACGGAACGGAAAACACCTGCTCTCGCTGATAAACGATATACTTGATCTTTCCAGGATAGAATCAGGGAAAGTAGATTTCAACCTCGAGAGCTTTCCTCTGAAGTCCGTTACGGATGAAGTCATGGCGATGATAGAACCTCAGGCCAGGGAGAAAAACATCACCTTAACGTCCGAAGTTTCGCCTGACCTGCCCGGCATTGCAAGCGATTATGTGAAATGCAGGCATATAATTCAAAACCTTTTAAGCAACGCGGTAAAGTTCACGGAAAAAGGATCCGTTAAGGTTTCCGCGGCACGGGAAGGAGATTTCCTGTCTGTATCGGTCAGCGATACGGGAATCGGCATAGCTCCCGAGCATCTCTCGCGCATCTTTGACGAGTTCCACCAGGCTGATCAAAGCACCTCGCGTAAATACGGAGGGACAGGCCTGGGTCTGGCAATAGCGAAAAAATATTCGCAAATGCTTTCAGGGGTTTTATCGGTGAAAAGCGAATTGGGAAAAGGCTCGGTGTTTACGCTGAAACTTCCCCTGAAACTTGAACTTCCCGCGTCCGGAAAAACTCCCGAACGGCCGCAACCTGACAGGCGCCGTGTTAACTCCGTTGCCGGGAAGAAAATACTGGTTGTTGAGGATACCGAAGAAGTCGTTATCCAGATGAAAGACATTCTTGTAGAGCAAGGCTATGTAATCAGCGTGGCGAGGAACGGCAGGGAGGCTCTTGAAATGCTCAAAGACAGCCTTCCCGACGCCGTAACCCTTGACCTTATGATGCCGGATATGGACGGCTTCCAGCTGCTTAAGTCTATCCGGAAAATGAAGAACACATCTGAGATACCCGTGCTTATACTTACGGCGAAGCATGTAACCAAGGAGGAACTGAGCTTCCTCAAGAGCAACCACATTCATCAGCTTATCCAGAAGGGCGACGTAAACCGGAAAGAGCTTTTGTCGGCCGTTGCTAAAATGGTTACTTCTTCTAATCGGCCGCTTTCAGGTCCCGCCAGGAAAAAAGCCGCCGGCAGGAAGAAGAGTGAGAAGCCGCTGGTGCTTATTGTTGAAGACAACCCTGACAACATGCTGACAGCAAAAGCACTGCTTCAGGAAACGTGCACGGTAATAGAGGCCGGTGACGGCGCGCAGGGAGTAGAAAAAGCCGCAGCGCACAAACCCGACCTGATTCTTATGGATATCTCGCTTCCGGTTCTGGACGGTATTGAAGCTTTCAGGAGGATCAGGGAAAATGAAAGCCTGTGTCACATACCGGTGGTAGCCTTAACTGCCAGCGCGATGAAGGGGCACAGGGAAAAAATACTTGAGTACGGTTTTGACGGTTATGTTTCAAAGCCCATTGATGAGCTGCTGCTCAAAAAAACAATTGAGGACGCCCTGAATGCCGGATAAAAAACTTCAGATACTCGCTGTTGATGATAACAAGGATAATCTTACGACCTTAAGAGCGGTGCTTGCTGACGCGCTGCCTGAAGCCGAACTTTTGACAGCCATGAGCGGGGCCGAATGCCTGGAACTGGTTAAGGCAAAAGAGCCGGATCTGATCTTTCTTGACATAATAATGCCGGGAATGGACGGTTTTTCGGTCTGCTCAAAGCTGAAGGGAAATTCCCGCCTCCGCAATATTCCGGTGGTATTCTTGACAGCCCTGAGGACCAGCAAGGAAGACAGGATTCGGGCGCTTGAAACCGGAGCAGAGGGGTTTCTTTCAAAACCGGTTGATGCCGTCGAGCTTACCGCCCAGGTGCGGGCCATGGCGAAGATACGCTACGCTAATAATTACGAAAAAAGCAGAAAAGAACAGCTCGAACTTTTGGTCGCGGAGAGGACTGTTTCCCTGCAGAAAGAACTCGCGGAACGCAGGGCGGCGCAGGAAAAACTTAAAAAGAATGAAGCTAATCTGAACGAAGCCCAGAAAATCGCAAATCTCGGGAACTGGGAATACGAGATAGGGTCAGGCAGGTTGGAATGGTCTGACGAAGTTTACCGGATATTCGGGCGGGAAAAAAGACAGGGTCCGGCCAAGCGCGACGAACTCAGAAAGTTTCTTTCCCCTCAAGACGACAGGGTTTTGAGCGAGCTTGCCTCCAATGTCCTAAGGACCGGAAAGGGTTGCGAGGGCGAAGTTCTCCTTAACCTGCACGGGGGGAAGAGTAAAGTGCTTCGAGTGATAATTTCCCCGGAGAAAGACGGCGCGGAAAATGTTATTGCGCTCAAAGGCATAGTTCAGGATGTTACCAGGAGTAAGGAGTTTGAAAAATTCATTCTTCAGACAAAGAAAATGGAGGCAATCGGAAGCCTGACCGGCGGCATCGCGCACGATTTCAACAACCTGCTCGCGGTTATTATAGGCTATTCCGATGTTGCTTTAAAGTTTACCTCCAAAGGCAGCGCGATCGGCGAGAGCGTAACGGAAATAAAAAAATCAGCCGAGAAAGCCGCTGCCCTCACCTCCCAGCTGCTGGCCTTCAGCCGAAAGCAGCCGATCTCGCGCGCGGCCATAACCGACCTCAACAAAATCCTCGGGCGGATCATCGGCGAGGATATAGACCTTAAACTTGTCCTGGAACCTAACCTTAAGAATGTTTTTGCCGATCGGGGCCAGATCGACCAGATTATTATCAATCTGGTCACTAACTCTCATGGCGCGATGCCGAACGGCGGAAAACTGACTATTAAGACTGAGAATGTGAAACTTGAACAAAATGCCTGCGTAAAGATACCGGAAGCAAGGCCGGGAGACTTTGTGTGCGTAACCGTAAAGGACACCGGCGTCGGGATGAACAAGGAAGTGCTGGATCATCTTTTTGAACCCTATTTTACCACCAAGCCGCTCGGCAAAGGAACGGGGCTTGGGCTTTCGGTTATATACGGGATAGTCAAACAACTGGAGGGCTGGATAAATATTTACAGCGCCGCGGGTAAGGGTACTGAGTTTAAGGTTTTCCTTCCTTCAGTCGCCTTGGAGCGGGAACTGGACTTAAAGAGCGAAAAATTCAAAGGTGAGTTCGAAATCGGAAACGGCCAGACAATACTGATAGCGGAGGACGAAAAGGTAATCAGGGATATGGTCTGCCGCCAGCTCGAAGAGAAAATGTATACCGTGTTCTGCGCGAAGGACGGGCAGGAGGCGCTTAAGATATTCAAAAAGCAGGAGGGAAAGATTGACCTGCTCTTTACCGACTCGGTGATGCCGGGACTTAAAGGTATGGAGCTTGCTAAAAAGCTTAAAGCAATAAATCCGTCAATAAAAGTTATAATCAGCAGCGGGTATCTGGACGATAAATCAAGCGTGGAAGAAGCGGAAAAAGAAGGCTATGTCTTTCTGCCTAAACCCTATGAGATACGGGAAATGTTCGCAAAAGTTTCATCCCTTATAAGCGGAAGCGGCGGCCCGGAAAAGCAGAAAGACGATAAGTAAAGCGGGCTGAAGTGTTTTTGGGAGCCGGATGTTCAAGCAGACAAGTGCCATTTCCGTCCTTTCTTAAAAAAAACCTGCATGACCCCGGCATTGGCAACAGCCTGGCAGTCAACGCGGCCAAATACTATATAAGGTCTTTTGTGGGGCGCGTATGAGCGAAATCATTGACATTAAAGCCGCACTTTGTTAATAATTATATCGAAAAGAAGCAAATGCTTTTAAAGGCAGGCCGGAGGGCAAAGCTATAAAAAAAATAGCGTTTTTAGTTGTTTGCTTAATTGCAACGGTGAATATAGGGCTTTTCGCGCAAAGTTATAACTATGTTGCGAAATGGGGCAGTTTCGGCATCGGCAACGGCTGTTTCAACATTCCTGCCGGAATAGCAATAGACTCCTCCGGCTATGTTTATGTCTCCGACTCCGGAAACCACAGGATACAAAAATTCGCCAAGAACGGGACTTTTATTTCCGCCTGGGGCACGCCGGGAAGCGGAGCAGGACAGTTCAATAATCCCTCCGGTATAGCCATAAACCTTTCCGGCAATATCTATGTTTCCGATTTTGGCAATGACCGCGTCCAGAAATTCGATTCCGGCGGAACTTTCATTACGGCCTGGGGCAGCACCGGCAGCGCAGCCGGGCAGTTCAGCCAGCCAGAGGGTATTTGCTGCGACAACAGTGGCAATGTCTATGTGGCCGAATACTCCAATCACCGCGTGCAGAAATTTGACTCCAACGGAACTTATCTCACATCATGGGGAAATTACGGCACCTTGCCGGGCCAGTTTTACCGTCCCGTAGGCGTGACCGCTGACAACTCCGGCAATGTCTATGTCGCGGATTCAGGAAATAACCGTGTTCAAAAATTTGATTCCAACGGGAACTATCTTGCCGGCTGGGGAAGCCCCGGCGCGGGTAACGGACAGTTCAATGAGCCCGATTACACGGCCGTGGACGCTTCCGGCAATGTATATGTGACCGATTCAAGCAACGACCGCATCCAGAAATTCGCGTCCGACGGGACCTATCTGAAGCAGTGGGGAAGTTACGGCGACGGCGACGGCCAGTACAAGTATTTGAGAGGGATTGCCCTTGATTCTGCTGGCAATGTGTATGTAGTGGACTACTCCGGCGCGAGGGTGCAGGTTTCAAATTCTTTCCCCGTAATTTCCGGCCCGACAACCGCGACCGTGGTGCAGGACGGCAGCTTCAATTACCAGATTACCGCCACAAATAACCAGACCATCTACGGCGCCACAAACCTTCCGCCGGGGCTAACCGTGAACACGGGCACCGGACTTATCACGGGTTTCCCGTCCGGTTCCGGCACCACCGACTCCACCATTAGCGCGACCAATGTTGACGGAACCGGCACGGCTGTGCTGACCATAGCGGTCTATCCCGCAAAGCCGAAATTGACAACATTCTCGCCGGTGACAGGTATGAATTTTTTCCCCGTAACCCTAACTATCAACGGGCAGTATTTCTTTGCCGGTACCGGAAGCTCCGGCGTGTCAAGCGTGAAAGCCGGGACAACTTCCGCCTCGATTTTAGCAGTGCCTTCGGATTCTTCAATGATCGCAATAGTTCCTGCCTGCATGCCGCCCGGAACCTATGATATAACCGCGGCAACCGCCGGCGGAACAACCGAAACAATTGTCCAGAAGTTTGTAGTTACCACAGCCGGCCCAAACGGAGCGCCTTCAAAGCCTGATTTTACCTGCGCAAACAGCGCTGCCTCTATCACTTTCACCTGGACCCCCGGGACCGTCAATGATCCGGTAAACGCCCTCACCGGCTACTATTTGCAGGTTGGAACGGTTCCCGGCGGGAACGATAAGTTTGACGGGGATGCCGGGACCGCGTTAAGCTTCAGCATTGCGGGCTGCGGAAACGGCGTGAACTATTTTGCCAGGGTTAGAGCCAAGAACAGCGCCGGTTATTACAGCGCCTACTCAGACCCGAGCTCGGGAGCCGCTGTCGCAATCCAGTCGGGGATAAAAGTTACAAACAATTTGATTGGCCCTTCAAACGCGCAGGCAAGCATCCAGTACACGCTCACTTCGGATTCCATGGTGAAGATAACCGTTCACGATTCAAACGGGCGCCAGGTCAGGACCCTGCTTGCTGAGTTTAAAGCCGCGGGGGCCTATTCAAATGTGTCCTGGGATGGAAAGTCAGACAGCGGAGAATCGGCGCCGAGCGGGATGTATATTGTGTTTATAAATGCCGGCAGTTACAAAGACAGAAAAAAAATTATCATTGTAAGATAGGGGAGCAATGCAGAATAAAACACTCATAACGCTCTTGGCCTTGCTGCTGCTGCCGGCGGGGCTTTCAGCGGAAATGAGCGGGTCGAGCTTTCTAAAAGAAGAACCCGGAGCGAGGGTTCTTGCTCTCGGCTCGGCGGCCACGGCCCTTGCCGACGACATTAACAGTCTTGCCGCAAATCCGGGAGGTTTGAATTTCTTTGTTTGCCCGGAGGCTTCAGCGATGTACACGAAAGGAATTCTGGACAGTTATTACAGCTATCTTGCCTATGTTCAGCCATACGGGAAACTTGGGACTTTTAGCGCCTCCTTTCTGTTGTATAACGGAGGGAACATAGACATAACCGGCTCCTCGGGAACTTCAACAATAAACGCGGAAACGGATATGGCTCTTTCGGTCGGCTATGGAATCAATATCCTTGATTCGCTGGGTTGCGGCGTTTCTCTAAAATTTATCACAAGCACGCTTGCGCAGGACTACCACGCGCTCGCGGCTGCCGTTGACCTTGGCCTGCTCTACAAGCCTTTTGATTCAAAATACGCCATTGGGTTAGCGCTTCAAAATATAGGGACAAAACTGGTTTACATAAGCCAGGGAGACGCCCTGCCTTTTACGGTTAGGGGCGGGGCGTCCTTTATGGTACGGGAGAACAACACGGAGTCGTGGCTTGTGGCGGCAGATCTGGTGTATTTAGACAGCAGCCTGCGGTATGACCTCGGGGTGGAGGCGGTGTTATTCAAGATACTCTCCCTTCGGGCAGGTTATAAATTCAACAATAACCCGGATGTCTTTACCTTCGGCGCGGGTTTTGAGATATTCCAGGCCCGCATTGATTACGCCTATTGCCCGGCAGGCGAGCTGGATTATACCCAGAGGTTTTCCATAGGCTTCAAGTTCGACGCGCCCTCGCCATACAAAGCGGCCCTGGAATACTACGGAAAAGGAATGAAAGAAAAGGCGCTATATATACTTAAAGGTATTCCGAAGACGAGTCCTGAGTATGGAGCGGCCCAGTCATTCATAAAAATGCGCAGTTAAGCTCGACGCGCGAAAAATAAGTTTGTCTTTATCTTCATTTGGGCATATAATTTCAATGTGATTCCTGCTCGGCTGAGTTTCCCCGGAGCTAAAGATGTCGGATCAACTTAAAATACTCGCGATAGATGATGACACGGACGATCTAACCGTTTTAAAAGCCATAATTTCAGACAGGCTGCCTTCTGCCTCGTTTATTCCTGCAAGAAGCGGCAGTGAAGGCCTGAAACTCGCCCTGAAAGAATCCCCTGATGCGATAATCCTTGATGTGGTTATGCCTGAGGCCGACGGGTTTTCTGTTTGCCGTGAGATTAAGCGGGACGAGGAATTGAAGATTATTCCCGTATTGATAATAACTTCTTTCAGCGACACAAACCACAGGATCAAGGCGCTCGATTCCGGAGCCGATGGCTTTATTTCAAAGCCATTTGATGAACAGGAACTGGTTGCCCAGATTAGGGCAATGGCAAAGGTCAAGTCAACGAATCTGTCTCTGAAGCGGCAACACGGCGAGCTGTCAGTGTTGGTTGCCGAGCGGAACAGGGTCCTGGAAATTGAATCAAAAGGCCGTCTGCTGGCCGAAGAAAAATTCTCATTAGCTTTTCTGGAAAGCCCGGACGCTGTGGCAATAAGCAGCGTGGAGGACGGCGTCTACCAGGAAGTAAATAAAGGATTCACGGGGGTAACGGGCTACCTGCCGGAGGAAGCTATCGGGAGGTCCGCGGGCAAAGACCTGAAGATCTGGAAGAACCCTTCCGAGCGCGACCGCCTTATGTCTATTATGAAAGAAAAAGGAGAGATTAATAACGAAGAAGTGCAGATAGTGGCCAAGAACGGCGAAACAAAAACAACACAAATGTCCGCCCGTTTCATTGATTTTCAGGGGAAGAAACATTTTCTGACGATAGTCCGAGATATTACGGAAGCAAAAGAAAAGGAGAGAATGTTTCTCGAGGCGAAGGAGCAGCTTGCTCTCGCAGTCTCGGGCTCCGGGATTGGCCTCTGGGATTTCAGGGTTCAAACAGGCGCGGTGATATTCAACAGGATGGTTTCCGGCTTTCTCGGATACTCCGGTGATGAGCCGGTGTTCGGTGATTTCAAGAAATTTCTCGGAATATGCAACCCCGAAGACGTTAAAAAGTCCGACGAACTGATGCGCAAGTGTTTTTCCAAAGAGTCCAATTCTTATGAATGCGAAATAAGGGCCAAGCACAAAAATGACTACTGGGTGTGGCTGCTGATTAAGGGGAATGTCAACAGCTGGGATAAGGACGGCAAACCGGTCCGCATGACCGGGACCATAATAGACATTAACAAGAGGCACGACGCGGCGCTTCGCCAGAGGCTGCTGGCGGAAATATTCAGCATCATAAACAGGCCGATTCCGGTTGATGACGCGGTCTTGAAGATTCTGGACTGCATAGACAGGGAACTTGATATGCACTCCATAAGCATCCGTGTTGAAAAAGACGGCAGTTTCCCGTATTACGCAAGAAAAGGCATTCCTGATGTCCCACCTGCCAAAGAGAATTTAAGCGTTAGAATGGAAGCGCTTTGCGCCAGCGTGCTCTCCGGAAATACCGATCCCTCGAAAAGTTTTTTTACGGAATACGGAACCGCCTGGACAGAAAATAAATTAACGACCCCGGACCTTCCGGAATTTAAGCCCGGGCCCGGGTTTGAACCCGAAGTTTATATGTCCTTCGCGCTGGTGCCGATAAAAGACAGGGATAAAACAATAGGCCTGTTGCAGCTTCTTGACCGCAGAAAAAACCGTTTTATGACCGAAGTGATAGAAGACCTGGAGAGGCTTTGCACGGTACTTGGCGTCTGGTTGACCAGAAAACGGGCAGAGGAGGAACTGGCGCGGAGCGAAGCAAGGTTGAAAAAAGCCGAAGCAATAGGAAGGTCCGGAAGCTGGGAATTTGATCCCGGAACAAAAAACATATATTGGTCCGAGGAAGTATATAAGATCTACGGCAGGGACAAGGCGCTGGGGGTTCCGTCGATGGAGGAAGAATCCGCCTACTATTCGGCGGAGGAGAGCGCCAGGCTGAAAGAGCTTGCGGATGCAGCTTTAAAGACCGGGCGCGAGTACGAATCCGAGTTCACAATACTTCTTCGGGGGGGCGGTAAAGCGAGGGCCAGGAGCGTTATTTCCCCGGTGATGGACTCCTCCGGAAAGATCATAAAGGTCTATGGGATAGTGCAGGATATAACCGAGCACAAACAACTTGAAGAGCAGCTTTCCCAGTCAAGAAAAATGGACGCCCTCGGCAATCTGACGGCAGGTATAGCGCATGATTTCAATAATATGCTGTCAGTAATTATAGGCTACTCCGACCTGGCTCTTTACTATGAGCAGAAAGAAAATGGAGCGGTAGAAAATATAAAAGAAATACGAAAAGCCGCGGAAAAGGCAGCCGCGCTTACCGCCCAGCTTCTTGCCTTCAGCCGCAAGCAGCCTTTAATCAGGAAAATTATCTCTCTGAATGAACATCTGCACGAGTTGGAGAAGATGCTCCGGCGGATTATAAGCGAGAATATAGAACTTTCGCTGGAACTGTCTGACGGCCTCCGCAACATAAGCGCCGATAAAGGCCGGCTCGACCAGGTAATAATTAACCTCGTGAATAATTCAAAACAAGCCATGCCAATGGGAGGAAAGCTGACGATAAGCACGAAAAATGTTGTAATAAAGGATTCCGCTTACTCGGGAATGGCGGAGGCAAGAGCGGGCGAATTCATCTGTCTTTCCGTGAAAGATACCGGAGTCGGGATTGACCCGGATATTATGGAACACCTGTTTGAGCCTTTTTACACAACAAAACCGTTTGGGAGCGGATCCGGGCTGGGCCTTTCCGTGGTTTACGGAATAGTCAGGAACCTGGAAGGCTGGGTAAATGTCAGCAGCAGCCCCGGCGAAGGCGCGGAATTCAGGATTTATTTGCCTGCAGCCGAAGAAAAGCAGGAGCAGAAAGACGCAGAGGAGAAGCTTCCCGGTAGAAAACGCGTGGCCGCCGGGAAAAAAATATTGCTGGTGGAAGACGAAAAAGCCATCCTGGATATGATAACTTCCCTGCTTGAAAAGGAAAAACACATTGTGTTTAAGGCCGCAAATGCGGCTGAAGCTCTCAAGTTGTTCAACAAAGAGCAGGGCAAAATTGACCTGCTTTTGAGCGACTCTGTGATGCCGGGAATGAGCGGCTTAGAACTTGCCGGAAAGCTCAAGGGACTAAACCCGAAAATAAAGGTAATTATCAGCAGCGGGTATATTGATGACAAAGCAGGGATAGACAAAGTGCAGGGCAGCGGTTATCATTATTTGAGCAAGCCTTACGGTATTGATAGGCTCTTCTCGACTCTCTCCGAAGTCTTAAACGAAGCTTAGTCTGAGGCCCGGTTTGTTTCCCTTTAAATGCCGTAAGGGTTTCTGGTATAACCCCATTCTATGAAATTGCTGTAAGAAAAAAATGCAGTTCCGGGCAGCGATCAAAATTTGCTGACCTGCAAAAATAGGAGGATTTGTGGCATTGACTTCAAGAGAGTTGGTATATCGCGCGCTGGAATTCAAAGACCCGCCGAGGGCGCCGGTAGATTTCTGGGCGGGAGACCTGGCCGGAAAGAATTATCCAAAAGAGCTCAAAGAAATGAGGGAAAGGTTCCCTTCCGATTTCGGCGGGGTCGATGATAATCTTAAAATCCTGCCTAAGACTAAAGGTGATAAACGGGAGATCGGCGAGTTCACGGATGCCTGGAACTGCACCCGTGTGAACATTCAGTGGGGTGTGGTTGGCGAAGTAAAAGACCCAATTATTAAGGACTGGTCTGATACAAGCAGCGTGCATTTCCCGGTGGAATATCTTACCTCCGACAGGGATAAGATAAACAGGCAGGCAGGCGCGCAGAGCGGCTTCGTATACGGCCCGAACTGGCTTGTGAACCCTTTTGAGCGCCTTCAGTTTCTGCGCGGCACTGAAAATGTCTATATGGACCTGGCGGATCCTCCGCGGCAAATGCTGGAATTCATTAAAAAGATGCAGGACCTTTTTGCGAAAATTATCGCCGTGTGGGCAGAGACCGATGTTGACGCGATTTTCTTTTCGGATGATTGGGGCTCGCAGAACAATCTCCTTATAGACCCCGCGATGTGGCGCAGGTATTTCAAACCGATGTATAAAGAGTATTGCGAGATAGCAAAAGCCAGGGGCAAGAAGGTCTTTATGCACTCCGACGGGAATATCCTGGCAATCTATCCAGACCTTATTGAGATAGGCGTGGATGCCGTAAATTCGCAGGTCTTTTGCATGGGTTTTGACAAGCTGAAGCAGTTTTCAGGAAAGATAACCTTCTGGGGTGAGATTGACCGCCAGCGCCTTCTGGCTTTCGCCAAGCCGGAGGAAGTGCGGGAGGCCGTAATTAACCTGCACGCGAACCTTTGGAAGAAAGGCGGCTGCATTGCCCAGTGCGAATTTGGAGCCGGCGCGAAACCTGAGAATGTCAGGGCCGTCTATGAAACCTGGGAGAAGGTTTTTCAGTAGTATTTCCGGGCGGTTTAATGATAAGGCCAGGAGACTGTTTGAAAATAAAGACAGGTTGTATCATATTATTGTTTATTGCTGCTGTCGGAGCTCAAGCGCTCGCTGCCGAAGATATGGAATTGTTTGACCGAAAACAGGAAAAGACTTCCTGGTTTGCTCAGGATTCTTCAAGGGTAGGAATAAAACCATCAGGCGATGATCTAATCAAAGAGATCACATTCAACAAAGCCCTGCAGCCCGTCTGGAACTCACACTTAAAGACAAAAGACCTGAGTGATTTTAGTTTAATCGTATTAAGATTCTCTTCCGTAGAGGATTCAACCCTTGTAGTTGCGCTAAAAGACATTTATGGGACAGTGGGGCTATCCAAAATAAAGGTATTAAAGGGAGGCGGCGACATAACCTTGCCACTTTCCGGTTATTATCTGCAAGGTTTAATGCTCCGCTATATTAAGTCAGTGGCGTTTTGGAGCATAGATAAAAATCCTTGCACCGTCGCATTAGTAAATGCGTTCTTACTGAAAGAAAAGCAGGATGCTCAGTTGCCAAGAGGCGCGCTGATACTCCTTGATGCTGAAGATCTTATGGGCGCTGATTTAAAATTCAGTTACTCGAAGAAATGGGTAACAATTTCCGGCGAGCACGCGACAAACGGGAATAAAAGCTATCTTTGCAAAGTGCCGAAAGGCAGGCGGTTGGATGTCTGGGGGATGGTGCAGCACGATTGGAGGAATTTTAATAATATTGCTTTTGATGTTTGGCTTCCCGGTGATAAGAATGCGCTGTTAAACTTTACAATCAAGGATAGTTGGATTAAAGGATACGGAAATAGCGCCGGCCTGGAAGAGCAGGTTCAATTAAAGCCGGGGGCTAATTCTATCAGGTTTAAATTAAGCGCGATGAAGCCCAAAGAAAATCCGGGAAAAGAATTTAATTGGGAATTTGTACAGCAAATCGGATGGGAATTGGCGGATTCGGAAGGCGAGCAAAAATATTATCTCGATAATATACGCCTTGAGGGTGAAGGGGAATTAACGGCAGATTTGACGGATATCCGCAAACAAATCCCCTTATGGGGGTTTGAGAAATTGGCTTCCATAGATATTGCCGGTGATTTTAAGAAGATTAATATCCCGAATAAAGGCGAAAAGCCGTCTCTCGAAGCCGGCGCGGCTAAAATAAAGGTTACTCCCCCGGTTGGAACGTCCATGAGCGAGGGACGGAAAGCAGAGGGCATACTGGATGATTTATTTATTCGCGCGATACTCATAAAGAGCGGTAATAGGGAAATTGCAATGCTCGTTTTGGATACTTTATACTTTCCTGAAAAGCAGAAAATTGCCGAAGCCTGCAGCAAAGCAATCGGCGTAAATGAAGAGAATGTTTATATGAGCGCGACTCATAATCACAATGCCGGCGCGCCTTATGCCTCCAAGGTGTTTACTCAATTAATAATAGACGGCGCTGTCAATGCGGTTAAAGAAGCCCAGAAGAGCCTGAAGCCGGTATACGCGGGAATTTCTTTTGCTGCTCCGGATTTAAATTATAATAGAAACTTAAAGGGCAGTGATGGGAAGTTTTACGCTGATTTAGAGCACCGTTACCTGGA
>CAITPB010000166.1 GCA_903894145.1 Candidatus Firestoneibacteriota bacterium
CAGGTTGATATTATGACTAGGACTTTGTTCCTGCCCTTACCTTATAAACCTTATTAACTTTACAAACTTTATAAACTTTTAAAAGATAAGAAAACGGGGTTCCGGACAAGCCGCAACCCCTTTTCCTTTCACGTAACCTGCTTTAAGCAGACATATCCTATTTCTTTTTCTTTTTTGCTGTTTTCTTCGCCTTCTTTGCAATTTTCTTAGCCACAAGTACCTCCTCTGCCGGTCACAACAGCGGAGAAGAATATTCCCGCATAAACCGGCAACTAACCTCTAACTTCAGCCTTTCGGCCTCAAATCAATCTAGATATAATTCCGGTAACAAAGCGTAGTTTGAGTCCGCGGGTGAAACCTGGATAGGCTAAGATTTGTTCTCACACATACATAATAGAACAAATTTGCTCAACTGACAAGTGTTAATTTGAATTTTTTAATTATTTCTTGTTCAATGACAACACTCATAATTTTAAAAACATGCGGCGCAAAGCCTGCAGAAAAAAAGGGCGCCCCATGGCGCCCTGAATAGATTTTTTCTTCAAACAGTTTCTAAAGAGGCAACTGATACAGTCTGTATTTTTTATAAAGCACCGAACCGAGTTCCGCGTCGAAATCATTTACCATCCTGTTATCCTCAAGATTCCAGGAGAGTTCACACCAGTCATACCTTTCAATGCCGTTCTTCGCGCTCTCATAAAATATTTCGGCAATTAGCCCGGTCTGCCTGTATTCTTTCAAGCACCCGCCGATAAGAGCCCTGCAGCCTTTTATTTTCGGTTTGTACCACATAAACTTCAGCAGGCCGAGGATTCCCAGCCCCATAACCCCGTCGCAGCCGCTCACATGTTTAAGGACTTCGTTGAGGTTGGGGAGTGTAATAGCAATGCCTGCCGGTTTGTTGCCGTCTTTAGTCTCAGCGATTACAATAAGTTTTGGATCGAAAAACTGCTGCATGCCTTCGGCGGCAAGATCCATCTCTTTCTTGGTCATCGCTACCGCGCCCCAGTTATTCTCCCAGGCTTTATTGTAAACATCTTTAATTATAGCGACATCCCTGTCAAGATTTTTCATATCAAGCGTCCTGATGTTGAACAGCGACGACCTCTTTATCCTCTTCATCATTCTTTCAATTCTCTCCGGGATGCCGGTCAGAGAGCATTTGTGGAAAGCGTAAAGATCCTTAACTTTCTTCATCCCGAACGCTTCCGCCTGTTTCAGATAATACCTGGGATTGTAGGGCATCATAACCGCAGGTTCCATGTCAAAACCTTCCAGCAACCAGCCGTATTCGTCGTTAACGCTGGGTGAAGCCGGCCCGCGCATATAGACGCAGTTCTTGGCTTTAAGCCAGCGCGCTGCGGTTTCCAGAAGTTTCTTTGAAACCTCTACATCGTCAATGCATTCATAAAAGCCAAAAAAACCGGCCTTTTCATTATGTTCTTTGTCGTGATTATCGTCCCGGATGGCAGCAACCCGCCCGGCTGGTTTACCGTCCTTATAGGCAATATAGAGTTCCCGCTCCGCGTGATCCCAGAACGGATACTTGCCGGGCGTAAGCATCTTCCGGTACTCTGCCTTTAGATTTGGAATCCAGTACTTGTTGCCCTTGTAGATCTGCCAGGCAAGATTAACGAATTCATTCAGCTCCTGCTCGCTTTTTACAACTTTAATTTCTACAGGCATTTTTCCTCCAAGAGTTAAAATATGATTAAATGTAGCATTTCCACTGCTTCCTTTCAAAGGTTATTTAAATCTTTTGAGATTTAGACCTGCGCTTCCATGCTTGCGGACTGTTTGAGCGGAAGGTTTACCGTGAAGACAGTCCCTTTCCCCACTTCGCTTTCCACATAAATCCTGCCGTGATGTTTCTTTACTATCTCGTAGCAAATAGAAAGTCCAAGGCCGGTTCCCTTGCCGGCGTCTTTTGTGGTAAAGAACGGTTCAAAGATCCTGCCAAGCTCGGATTTGTTTATTCCGCTTCCGTTGTCCGCGACCTCCAGAATTAACAGTCCCTCTTTATTTTTGGCCGAAACGGAAAGCGTCCCACCGGGCAGCATGGCATCTATCCCGTTATTGCAGAGATTTATAACAACCTGCTCTATCTGATTTAAGTTTGCCTCAAGGCTCCCGACGCCGGCCGCGATTTCTGTCTTTATCTTTATATCCCTTACCTTTGCCCGGACAGAAACCAGAGACATCGCGCTTTCCAGCATCTTCCTGAAATCCACTGCCTCTAACCTGGTGGTTCCGGATCTGGAAAAAGTGAGGAGGTCATTGACCAGTCTCTTGCACCTAAGAGCTTCTGTTTCTATCGCTTTGACCGGAGCGTAAAATTCTTCGCCCGGCTTTATTTTACCCGCTAGGCTTTGAGAATAACCAAGAATTACGGTCATAGGGTTGTTTATCTCGTGAGCAATCCCTCCGGCGAGTTTGCCGACCGCCGCCATCTTCTCGGTCTGGAGCAGCTGGGCCTGGGCGCTCCTCAACTCCTCAAGAGCCTCCGTGAGTTCCGCGCTCTTTCTCTCGAGGTCGTCCGTTACGTTAAGCGACGCCAGCTGGGTTTTTTCAAGCTCGTTATAGGCTTTCTCAAGTTCCCCGGACTTTTTTTCTTCTTTGCTTTCCAGCTCCAATCTCTGCCTGATATCCTTGAGCAAAACCACAATACCTATCGCGTTTCCTCTGCTGTCGCTCAACACAGACAGAGAAAACTCCACGTGTATGTTCAAGCCTGTTTTATCGCGCAGGACGGCCCGCTCATCCTTTATGTCCTGTTTCCTGCTTAATAGCGATTCTATAAAGGCTTTGTTGAATATGCCTTTCCCGGAACAGAGCGAGTTAAAATCCTTCCCCGTAAGCTCCTGGACTGAATACCTGAGCAATTTTTCAGCGGCTTTGTTCGCAATGGAAATAGTCCAGTTTGTGTTCACAAACAGGAGAGCGTCGCTCATAACACCGAGTATCTCATTGGCAATAGACTCGGGAGTCAAAACAATAAACTTGTACCTGATTACCACATACCATAACGCGAGCAGCGCGAAGATAAGACATAACGGTATAACGTCCGGGAAAACGGCTACGCCGAAATGCGGCAGGCCGACAACAACCGTCACAAACAGCAGCAGAGAAAGAAGCGATCCCGAAGAGATTATCAGGAGCTGTCTTTTTTGCAGCCGGTCGCGTATCATTAGCGCCCGGGAATAGCCCATAATAACGCAACTGGCGCCTACCATGAAAGCGTACGAATAAAACCCGACTCTCCACCAATCGGAATAGGAAATAAGCTCGGCGTAGCCGAAACGGGTCAGCACAAAGGACGAAGTCTTGGGATAACTGTCGAAATATTCATAGGAGAATATGGTGAGCGGCACAACAAGCAGGAGCAGTAAGAGAATATTCTTAAAAGCCTGATAATTCGCGGTGAGCGCGAGGAAAAAATAGAACAAAATGAGCGGGAACGGAATCCAGCCTATCGACGAGAGCCTGACCCAGAATACAGCTTCAGCCGGCCCGGACGCCGAATACACGAAACTATAGCAAAAATTCCAGAACGCTATTGACGCGCAAAGCATGAGAAACAGGACATTTGCCCTGGATTTCCTGTCCTGCAAAAAGACATAAAAGCCCATGTACATCGCCATGGAGCACGAAAGCAGGGCTATTATTGATAGAAACCTCATCAACCCGCCGTGTATCTTTTTGTCTTGTTGAATCTCTCAAACAGCTTATTTGCTTCCGTTTTAAGCCGGTTATACTCGATGTCCCTTCCCTCTGTCATCTTCATAAACCTCTCAAGGCGCTCGTTTTGCGCCGTTATTTCCGTTAAACTCTTTTCTATCCTCTCTGTTTCAATGCTTTCAGTGCGGTGAATCTCGGCCGCCCGGCTGTCATCCCTGCCGATGATTATCTTCCCGACGATAGAACCGCGCTTGTCCCGCACGGGTATTACAATCCCGGAAGCAGGCACAACCAATCCGGAGGCACTTCTGTATTCACAATTATACGTAAAGGATTCCCTGTTTTCCAGAATTTTCTCGACAGCTCTGCCGTCCTTCGGGCAGAACACTTCGGCTATAGTAATTCCGAACTGTACAGGTTCTTGCAGCCCAAGCAGCCGCCTGGCAGACTCGTTAGCTTCAACTATCTTTCCGGACAAGTTGACAGCTAGGATAAAATCTCCCATGGAATTCACTATTGAACCGGCATCGATGACGCGGAAGACACTAACTACGCGGTTCCTGGAAACGATGAACAAAAGGCTGAAAAACCATACGGCCTGCACAAGGAATATAATATGCGCCATATTCCCAAGCCCTGTAATGAAGAGCAGGGAAGATGTTGCCGCTAACAGCAGCATGAAAAATAGCAGCAGGAACAGGAAACCTTCTGCCCTTTTTTTCCCTTCGCTTGATCCTGCCCGTTTGCGCCAGGAGATACACAGCAGAATCCCCGCAGCCATATACATTGCATAGTAAATCATATAGCAATAACTTAGCGCCCTGTCACCCACCTGCACCTGCCAGAAGCCTTGCCGCACATAAACGCTTGTTGACGGTACGAAGATTAGCAGGGCGCATCCGAAGAATAAGGCAGTAAGGTACATTAACGCGGCAAAACGCGTTATTTTTAGTAAATTGAATGGCGCCAGAAGTATTAGAAGCCGCAGAAGAATTACCGGAAAAAACATAAGACCGATCAGCGCTAATCTGTGCCAGATGTAGGCCTGGCGTGTAAAGGCAGCCGAATAGAACAATGTCATGCAGAAAGTCGAAAAACCGGAAGCCACTCCCATATGGAACAAAGCGATATTTATGCGGTTCCTGCGGTCTAATATGAGTATTCTTGCTCCCAGCAGCAATGACCCAGCGCAAAACACGTATGAAACGAGTGAAAGGATGTTCATGTCAGCCTGTCCCTCACTTTATACTTTGGTTTTTCTCCGGCAGCCTGGAGCATTTCGTTAATTTCTTTTTTTATTTCTATCATTCTCAATTCACGCTCAACAACTTCCTCGTTTACCGCAGCCAGAAGGTCTCTCTTCGCAGTAATATCAGAAAGGGCAGCCGCAAGTTTCCAGTGCTGTTGATCCTGTTTTGTTTTGTACTCAAGCTCGGCCCTTATATCTCTGATGATACCTATCGCCCCTCTTATGCCGCCCCAAAATCCGCCAAGAATACTCATTGAGAGTGTCACCGGTATTCTTTTCGCATGTTTATCCAGCAAGGTTAGCCTGTAGCTTGCCTCATTCAGCGAGCCCGCGGCCTTTCCGTTAAGGGCAAGATCCGGTTTGGGTGCCGCGAAAAGGTCTGAAAGTTTCATGGCAGTCAGCGAGTCCCGGTCAAAACCCGTAAGCCCGCGCGCTTTTTCATTGGAGTATATGATGCAGCCATCTTCTCTAACCGCGAGCAGGGCGTCATTCATATTTTCAAGAATTTCAGCCGCAACCTCAGGGGACGAAAGCACGGGGATATTCCTGCTTAGTGAAATTGTCCAGATAAGCAGAGCGCAAACCGCGGAAACGACAGGCAATATGTTCGGTAAATTGTTAAACGCCCTCAAAGGAAAATTGTTAAGAACAAAAGTCGCCCCGATAACGGCGCAAAACCCGAAAAGAATAAGTTTCAGCTTCCAACTTGAACCATAAAGCCTGTCGCCCATGGTATCACCGTTCATGTAAACGATCAAACCCGCGCCTAAATAGATCGCATAATAAGCGGTATAAACAACAATGAACGGGTTCCAGCCCTCAATGACCTTCTTCCAGCCGAGAGGGGTCAGCACAAATGTTATTTGTCCAGGGACAATGCGGAGCAGCCAGGCATACAGCAGCACCGGAGGCAAAAAGAACAGATAACCTGCGGGGCCGGTAAGGAAACTGCTTTGCTTCGAACGGCAGGAAAAATGCCTGAATCCGAAAGCCGGGAAGAATATAAAACCGACGCCCCCCAAAAGGAACCAGAAATCAGCCGTTTGCAGGTCCGGGGCGGTGTATCTATAGGAAACACAGAAAGCCCACCAGGCAAGGCAGATAGAAATCATCAGGAAAGAGGACCCTCTGCCGGTGCGGGGATAATTGGCATAATAAGATATCCCTATATAGAGGAATATAATGGCAGCCGTAACTGCCTGCAGCGGCATAATAAACATGCTTCCCCCCGGGGATATTTCCTTAAGGTATTTAATGATAGCACTTATTTGCGTCATTTTCCCTGAAAAAATATTGAAGTTTGTCCGGTTTCCGTATAGAATACATTTCCAAAAGGGAGGGACAAATGCAGAGAAAAACTGAATGGACAACGGACCAGTTCGGGCATATCTACGGCGGGAAAAGACTCTATCACGGCAAGACTAAATTCCAGACCATGGAACTTTTCAAGAATGAAACTTTCGGAACACTGCTTTTCCTTGACGGGAAGATACAGATTTCAGAGCGCGACGAAAACAAATACCACCAGTACCTGGTTGACGCGCCTCTGCTGGCACATAAAAAACCCGAAAGTATCTGTATAGTCGGCGGCGGTGACTGCTACGCGCTTGAAGAAGCCGTAAAGTGGGGCTCGCTTAAAAGAATACTGATGGTGGAAATAGACAAGGGAGTTGTGGATTTTTGTATTAAATACTACCCCGAGATACAAAAGGTCGTTAAGGACAAGAGAATAGAGATAATTTATCAGGATGCCCGCGCTTACCTTGAGAACACCGCAGAAAAGTTCGATGTGATGGTCATAGACCTAACCGAACCGCACGGACCTTCAAAAATGCTTTACACTAATGAATTCTATAAAATCTGCGAAAAAAGGATGAATAAGGGGGGAATTCTTTCCATCCACACGGATAATTTTGTCCTCTTCCCGGAATCCTTTGCCACTATATTCAAGACCGTTAAATCGGTATTCCGCAACATTTTCACGGCCAGAGTTGATATGCCCTGCTTCGCGATGGGCTGGACCTACCGGATGGCGTCAAACACGCCGATTTCATATGAGAGGATACTGAAAAGCCTGAAGGCAATGAGAAAGAAAGGGCATGTTTTCGAACAGTTTACGCCGACGAGTTACCTTCTTGAGCCTACTCCGGAAGAAGACCTTATTTACAGGAACTTTGGACGGGTTTCAACCGACAAGAAACCATTCGATAAGTTTGAAAAGTTAAAGAAGTATGTGTTGGATAAATAAAGTTTATAAAGTTTGTAAAGTTATAAGGTTTGTAAGGTAAAACCGAAAGCAAAAACCAAAACAAGAGCCTCCAGAACAGGGAGGCTCTTGTTATTAATAACACCTTATGACCTTACAAACTTTATAAACCTTATAAACTTTAAAAAAGAAGGCCTCTTCCGAGACCTTCTTTTTTTCTTCGCGTTATTCTCTCTGGATGTTGATTAATCTTCCAGCCACACCTTCTGGACATAGAAGGAAACCTTTTGGTCGGTAAAATTGACGAAATTCCAGATATACACCTGGCTGATATCAAGCTGGCTCTTGCCGTCGTTACAAACCTCTCCCACCAGATTAATGGTGAATTCCTTCTTCCCGGCCGGTATTTCAAATTTGAAATCCTTCCTGTTTTCCGGAGTGTTGGTCATCTTGGCGCCTTTAACGCAAAAACCAACATCCTTGATGACGGCTTCAGAGGGATTTACTATTATGAATTTTAGCTTCTTGAATCCTGACCAAGAGCCTTTTTTAGGCTTAAACATTCCGACCCAGCCAATCTTGTTGAATTCGACTTTCATACTGAACTCGCCTTCTTTCGCGACATTCTCTTCGGTCAGAGAAACATTACACTCGTTGGAATCATCAGGAAGTTCGCCCTTATTTACGTTAAGAATCATGGTGCTTTTCGCCGCGGCGCCTGCCGCAAGGAACATCAAAATACCTGCTATTGCAGAAAAACAGAACTTTTTCATTATTTCCTCCTTTTAGAAACAAATCATTTTAAATTATACATCAGGCTATTTTACTCTTCAATAAGAATCTGTTCCTCTGCAGGAACCGGCGTACCCGCAGAACCGGCATTTCGCGCTTTTTAGCCTCGGGAAATCTCCGCTCCTGACTGCCTTGATAATCTCCTGCGCCTTTAACACTGCAGCTTCCATTAGCCGTCCAGAGTCTTCGGTCTTTACCCTGACAAGCCTGCCTTCCGTAAGGTCAAAAACCGCCAGCTCACGCGTCTTGAATGCCGGGAACTCTTTTTCCAGCAGCGCCGCATAGAGAGGCAGCTGCAGGCTTTCCAGCCGCGCCGTGAGCCCTGCGACGCTTCCGGCACTTTTTCCGGTTTTGTAATCTATTACAAGAAAGTCTCTGCCGTCAATATCAATGCGGTCCACCCGGCCTTTTACTTTAAGCAATCCCGGCACGAGCTCCCCTGAGAGTTTTTTCTCAACCGAAAACACTTCCGGATACTCCGCGGCAAGTTTGAGTTCGACCTTCTCAATTGCGGCGGCCGCAGACATAGCCCTCTTTCTGACAAAATCTTTCCAAAACCTGACAAGCCTTTCTTTTTTCAGGCTTTCATTTAATGCTGTTTCCAGACGTTCCCTTTCCACTCCGCGGGGCTTTACGCCCGGTTTTACAGCTGCCTGCATGGCCGCATGCATTATGGTGCCGTAGGAAGCGCCGTCCACTTCATAATCCGGCTCTTCAAAAGGTCTAAGCTTTAATATCCGCTCCAGGTAAAAAGAATAGGGACATTTAATATATGCGTCAAAAGCAGTTATGTTTATGAACATGTCAGGCCCGAAAACCTTCAAAGCCGTTTCAGAAAGCGTTATCCGGTTATTCAATAGATTCTTAACCGCGCCTTTTGGGACAGCGGCTGCCGGGCTTGCCGTCAAACCGCCGTTCTTTGCCGTATTGAAACTTTGCAGATCAGCCGGCAGAAAATTGCTCTGGAAAAGAAGCCTGTCGCTGTCCTGCGCGGGATAAGACAGATGTATACCGTCAAGCGGCGTTTCAAGCAGCCTGTGGAAATGGAACCGTTGCAGCGCGATCCTCCTGTCAAAAGAAGTAAGCCCAAGTTCTTTCCTCAGCCTGTCTGGTAGCACCATCTCCTGCTTCGGCCTGAGAGGAAATTCCCCGTCGTTTAAACCTCCAAAGAAAATGTGCCTGGCCTCAACCCCCCTGGTCTCAAGTATCCCCAGGACTTTTACTCCGCCGGTAAGCCCCCTCTCCCCGTACTTGGATTTTGCGAGCATATCAAGAAACATCTTGCAGAGGTCTTTGAACCTGTGTTTCATTCCTGACCCGGAACCGCGATAGGATTTTATAGCCGAGAGAAGACCATCAAACGCGTTAGAAACCCCGCCAGAATCAGGTTTATAGCCGGCAAGAACGAGAAGACCGCTCACAAAAACGGCAAACTCCTCAAAGTTCATCAATTCTGCCGGTTTCGAACGGCTGATGAAAAGAGAAACTTCACGGCAGACCGCTTCCAGCTCCTCTTTTTTCCCGAAATAGAAACCATCTCTGCGGGTTTCACCTGAAAGCCGCTCTGCAAGTCCCTTCCATTCATCTTCCCCCGCTATTATTCCCGCGTCCCTCGAGGCAGAAGGAAGCAGGGCCCCGGCCTGCGGAGAAAAAGCCGTGAAAAGCGGTGAAGTAAATGTTTCAACAAGCCTGCGCCTGGGATAGTTTTCTAAAACGCATTGCAACAGGTTTACAGGCCCAATCACCCTGGAAACGGCGGAAAGATCCTGCTCGTAGGAAGTATTGAACTCTATACCGAGCCTTCCGAATATTCTTTTTACATAAGGATAATATCCGTACATGGATGGGTAGGTAACTATTATCTTCTCTGGTTCCACGCCTTCGGCTGTAAGCCGGAGAATCTCCTCTCCCTGCCACCTTACTTCGTCTTCCCGCGACAGCGCCTTCGCGACAATAATACCTGATGGGAATCTTTGAGCCGCCCCTGATTCCGGCTTTTCCTCGGCCGCTGCCTGAAAAGTTTTAATGAAGCTGTAAAACTCATTTTCTTCGCCCGACAACCCTTGAATTCCGTCGTTTTCCCTTATAACCGCATACGCGCTTTCAGCGTGATTTACTATGCCCGCGAAAAGTTCCTTCTGCGCGGCGGGAAGATCGTAGAACCCGTCAATAACGACCCCGGGATAAGGGAATCCCTTCAGGTTAATTCTTGCGGCCGCGAGAAGCGGCAGATCCGCTTTGTCGGCGGCCCCGGCGGCGGCAAGTTCTCTGCAGTAGGCATTCAGTATATCCGCCGCGGCAAGAGATCTCTCCCTTACCCGGTCAGAACCTGAAATACTCCTGCTGATAATTCCTCTCAATCGTTCTATATCCCTGTGATGCAGCCCGAGTTTAAGATCATTAATCAAATCAAGCAATATGGAAAGAGTTCCCGGAGTATTACCGAACAGGCCGGAGAGGACCGTGTCTGAATTGAGCAGATTTACCAGAAAGAGAGTGCGGTGTTCTTCGGTGAAAAGCTTAAGGCCGGACGTTCCCAGAAGCTCGGCGGAGAGAGAGTCCGGGCTCCGGGTAAATAGTTTCTCTCCGGGGAAAAGAGACTTAATAAAATCAGCCCGTCTTTCGGAAGGCGCTAAGTAACATACATTGATCTTTCCGGAAAGCAGGCCTGCAAGCAGCGGAATAACGGGATCTTTGCCGTCAACCGTCCTGAATGGATATTTTAGAATCCTGATTGACGGCGGCACTCAGACCACCAGCCGCCCCTTAACTACCGTGCCAAAGATTTTCAATTTTTCATCCGTTATAACGATATCCGCGTCGTAGCCCGCAACGATCCTGCCTTTCTTTAGGCCCAGCGATTTTGCAGACGAATAAGAGAGCGTCGTAAACACTTCAGAGAGCGGCGCTCCGGTAAACTTCATAAATCTTCTCCCCATCTCATTCAAGGGAACCGCTGTTCCGACAAGCGTGCCGTCCTTGTAGTAACAGGTGCCGTCCACGCTGTCATACTCGGTTCCGTAGAATTTGTAATGGCCGTCTTTTAGCCCCTGATCAGGCATGCTGTCGGTTATTATGCAGATGCGCTCCGGAGGAAGGATCTTATAGATCATGCGTATTACAGTCGGGCTTATATGCTTCCCGTCGCAGATAAGCTGCGCGGAGACAGTTTCGCTGTCGAATATTGCGCCGGGAGCGCCGGGTTCTCTGTGGTTTAGGCTGGTCATGGCATTGAAAATATGCGTTGCCTGGGTTATTCCGGCCTTGATTCCCAGCATAGCCTGGTCATAGGAAGCAATTGTGTGCCCCAGAGAGGCCACTATTTTATGCTTCTTCATGTATCTTATAAGTTCTATGTTTCCAGGAATCTCAGGCGCTACTGTCAGCATCCTGATCGTGCCTCCAGCTTCCTCGATGAGTTGTTTGAGCAGTCGTTTTGACGCGCGTTGAATTGTGTCCGCTCTGATCATGCCTCTCTTAGTCACATTTATGAAAGGCCCCTCGATATGCGTCCCCAGCACCTGGGCGCCGGGAAGACCTGTCTTTACCGCTTCGGCTATCTCCCTTAAATATTTATTCTCCTTTATGGGGGCCGCTATAGCCGTCGCAAGGAACGAAGTCACGCCTGTTCTGGCAATGGTCAACGACATGGTCTGCAGAGCCGCGGTCGTGTCAACCAGGTCGTCTGCCCCGCCGGCTCCGTGAATATGCAGGTCAATAAAACCCGGCGCGGCTATTCTCCCCTTACAGTCAAGCACGGGAATTCCTGCCCTGGCCCTGATGCGGCGGCCTATCTGCCTTATCTTTCCGTCTACCATCAGAATATCGCTTCGCCCTTTAACTTCCTGCGGGTTGAAAACCCTGCAATTCTTGAGCAACAAAGACCCTTTATCCATTTTTCTTCCTTGCCCGGCAGCCGCCCGGCTAATTACTTTTCTTTTTTTCGCTAATATGCTTCAGCGCGTCCTTTTTGGCGGAATTTTTGTCTTCTTGTCCCGACGGCGCAGGAAGAACAAAATCCTGCTCGGGGTAAATCAGATCGGGATTGGAAATCTTGTCCGAGTTTGCTTTGAATATCATAGGCCATAGAAAAGGGTCGTTGTAGACCTCTTTCTTCGCGGAAATCCGCCAGAGACAGTCGCCTTTTCTGACAACGTATTCAGGCGTTTTAACCGCCGCGCAGGCCGCAATAGCGGCTTTGGCGTCGTCAATCGCCTTTGAAGCAAGAGTGATAGTGTCCATATAATTGCTTTCCGTAAAAGCTTTCGACGCGCCGTTGTATTTTTCAGAAGCCGCCCCCAGAAGTTCCGCCGCCTTTTTCTCCGCGCCGGCTTTCTTTGCCTCGGCTATTGCGGTTTCGGCTTCCTTCAGAAGAGCCGCAGCTTTATTTCTTAACTCGAGAAGCCTCATTGCCTCTCCCGCTTTATCAAAAGCCCTTGAGGCGAAATCAGCCGCTTTCTTGAATTCTCCGGCTGAAAAACTCGTTTTCGCGTTCGAGAGTAAATCTTCAGCGGCCTTCAAAAGCTCGGGGGAGGATTTCCCCGCACCTGCTTCTTTTGCGGCTTGCACAGCGCCTGAGGCGGCGTCTATCGCTTTCGCGGCAAGCGCCATTTCTCTGGCCTTTACCGCATCAGCATCGGCCTTATTTGCGAATGAAACGGCAATCTGGTAGTCCTCTTTCACAACCGCGTCTTCTGCAACGGCAAGTTTTGCTTCCGCGGAGGAAAGAAGTTCGGCGGCAAAACCGGCAGCTCCCGCTTCCCTGGCAGCAGCGATGTCCTGTTTTGCCAGGCCAATTGCGGCAGAGGCTTCAGCAGCCGCTTTGTCATCTTTTACTATTGCCTTTTGCGCGGCGCATCCAAAAAGCACCGCAAAACAAAGAAAAAGAGTGAAATATCTGGCCATTTGTTCTCCTCCCTTCTAAATAAAGGGCATATATTTCGCGCCGTAAATACCGCGAAAACCCGGCGTGTTGGCAGGTAAGTTTTTTATTTATGCTTTTACTTGGCTACCGCGAAACTTTCCAGGGCTGTGAGCTTATCAAGCAACGCCTTCTGGACGGCAAAAACCGGGTCCTGTCCTTCCACCCTGACAAACACTTCTGCCTTTTCGGCTGAACCTATCAGCAGCCTGGCTTTCAGCTTTTTTTCGTTTCCGGACTGCGTGAAAAGAGCAACGGCTGCAGCGGGGGTTTTAAATCCGTATTTTTCAAATCTCTTTCCGGAATCATCTACAAATCTCTGCGCCTGCAAAGTTCCAAGAAAGCTCACAAGATCCATGACCTGAAGGTCGGCCGGTTTATTGAAGGGTTTGTCTAGTTTGAACTTGCCGGACTTATCCCTTAAAACCGGAATCTTCTTCCCGCCCTTATCCAGATCAACTGCGGATATATCGGCAGGCTTGAACGAGAATATGTTTTTGCTCCTGAAATCATTGTAGTTTTTGTCAAAACTCTTCGTAAAATACCTGTCAACCGAGTAAACAGTAGCGCGTCCTTCAACTTTCACGTAGTCCTCTTCCTTGTCGGTGACCTTCTTGCCTACAAGAATCGAAACCCTGGAGTTTCCGGAATCCGCGCTGATAATCACCCGCGGCGACTCCAAGCCGTATTTGATCAGCGATTTCGGCTCGTCATCAATAAAATCAACGGCTTTTAGGTTTTTAACCCGCTCTAAAAGATCGCTCACCGCGTTTTTATCGCATTCAAAGTTATACGGGCTGATTGACCACTTGTCCTCCGATTTCGCGAGGCAAATCTCTCGGGCATCCAGTTTTATGGTAACGCCTGTCAATTTCTCCGGATCAATATCCGCCAGGTATTTTTTTCTGAGGCTTTTCAGGTCCTTCTTGAGATTGTCCACGCTGTAATTGAAAGCGGTGTAAAGGTCTTTGCCTGACTCATCCATGACGTAATATGAAACCTGAGTCGGATTCTTTTTGCCGATCATATACGCTTTTTGTTTTCCTTTCTCGGTAAAAGCCGCTTTATAGGCCGGCTTGTCAAGCCCGTAGGGCGCAAGGTCGGAAATGTTCTCCCTGACTTTCCTTTCAATGCGAAGGTCTGCCAGATTGTTCACCAGGCCTTCAACTTCACCCTTGTCGAGTTCATAATCGCCGGGTTTGACCATTTTCCAGTCTTTGCCCTTCTTCTGCAAGGCAATCACTTTGCCGGTCCCGTTATCAGTCAGCTCTATAGCTGAAATATCGTCTTTGTTCGTTTCAAAAATTCGCACGGCGGAGCTGTCAACGTGGCCGCCTTTTTCCGACTGGTAAACATAGATTCCGAGAAGCACCGCTACCCCGACAACTATATATGTTCCGAGAAACTTGTTCTTCTTCTTGCGCCTCATCTTTTCCTCCGTTGCGTTCCTACTTTGCCCTTCTCTTGAGCCATACAAATATGCCTGACCCTATAACCGCCAGCGGGACAAGCACAACCAACACAAGGAACATGATATTGGCTCTCAGGGGCGTTATTTCAAGACGTTTCAGATCGTCGGAAGCGGGTCTGATAGATATTTTATTCTCCTGCTTCAGCATCCAGTTAACCGAGTTAATGAAGAAATCCAGGTTTCCCCTTGACTGGGTTAACCACTGGTTGGAAATGAAAAAGCTTGAACCTACAAGGACAAACTGCGTTTCTTTGGACTCCGCGGAAGCCGGGGTTTTCTTGGGATCCGCTTTCACGAATTCAGAAACCGCGACTGCGAGCGCAAGCGGGCCTTTCACATCCCTGCCCTCTTTAAATACCGGCTTCTCGCCGTTTTTGATTTCGGCGGCAGCCCAGCCGGATTCCGAGGTCATCAGCAGGTCATCTCTGGAAACAACCCTCGGGTCAAGCTTGGCTTTCAAGTCAGATATACCCCTGGAGTAAGGGAGTATCAAAGGCACCTGATCTTTGTCCAGAGGGCTTGTAATAGGATGAATCTTGTAGGACGGTATCGGCAGGATCGGCTGGAAGAATGATCTTTTATCCAGGACAACGCCCTTCTCGAGTTTAATGTTCCAGTATTCCAGCGTCTTTTCCAGCCCGCAGGGCAGATCGGGATTCAGCATGAAAAAAGCTTTGCCGCCGTTCTTCAGATAATTTTTTACGGCTTCAGCTTCCTTGTCAAAGAAAGGATTTAACGGCCCGGCAACAACCAGCAAGTCGCAGTCTTCCGGCACCATGCCTTCTGTGGAAATCTTAACCGTTTTAATGTAGTAGTTCTCTGTCTTCAGGTAGTTAGCAAGCTCGGTCAGTCCGTTCCGGTCTCCCTGTCCAATGCTCAACTCCCTGTGCCCTTCCGTAAAATAGACTATCCGCTGCTTGTCCTCGGTCAACGAGTAAACGGCATTTATAAACGCCTGCTCGCCTTTTGGTTCAATCTTTTGCGGATTATAAGGATCTGACTGGAAGATATCCTGCTGCTTGACATCTTTCCGCTTATACGGCAAGCTTTTCGCGGCAGCCGCTTTCTTTTCTTTTTGCGGTTCGGCTGAAGCGCCCGCAGGGTTTTCACCTGTTTCAAAGACAACAGTGTTGGCCTCTCCAATCATATATTTCTGCCATTTAACCTGGTCGACATCAATGTCTATGATCTCGAATTTAAACTTTGGGGAATAGCGCCCCAGCTCGGTAAGCATATACTCGATGTATTTTGCTTCCGATCCAAGTTTCCTGACGAACGCCGTAGCTTTCACCTCAGTTTTGAGTTCCTTTATAACCTTCTTTGTCTGGTCCGAAAGGCTGTAGACTTTATTCTCGGTCAGGTCGACGCGCAAAGGCCTGTCGCTGAGTATCTTTTGCGCAAACCAGATGATACAAAGAGTGGCCAGCGTCATCAAGACCGCCGAAGCCCCGAACCTGACATTCCTGTTTTGCATAATATTCTTTAAAGCGTCCATTATTTTTTTCACTTTTTGTATGCCCCCTTCTACCAGCGTTTCCAGTCTAGGCGTCTGATTGTAAGAAAGACGAACATAAAGCTCATTGCCAGGAAGAAGAATATATCCCCCCCGTCAAGGACCCCTTTATTGAAAGATTCCAGGTGCTTGCTTAAAGACAAGGTCGCGAGCCAGTTGCCCACGCTCCCCGAGACGGCGCTGGAAAAGAATTCCATGATCCAGAAGACTATCACAAGAGCGAAACCAATTATCGCTGAGACTATCTGGCTTTCCGCGAGGGAAGAAGCAAAAAGCCCCATCGCTATCAACGTACCGCCCACCAGGAGGAATCCGAGCATAGAAGCCAGCATCGCGGGCAAATCCGGTTTGCCGTAGATCATAAGAAAGACCGGAAACTCCAGAGAGATAAAGAAAAGAACGCCAAAAAAGAGCAACGCGCCGAGATACTTTCCGAGCACTATCTCAGCGACTGTTATTGGAGAGGTGTAAAGCATCTCCATCGTACCCTGTTTTTTCTCTTCCGAAAGCAGGCGCATAGTGAGCATCGGACTTAAGAACATGAAGATACTTGTCATCAGGCTCATTATATAAACCAGCTGAGCATACGGAGCCTTAGCCACATATACTATGTAGCCGAACAGGCCGCAGATTATGAAGAAGACGGCCAGTATTATGTAGGCTATCGGGGAAACGAAGTAATTCCTGAGTTCTCTTTTTGAGATAGACCAGATGGCGTTCATCAGCGGGCGTCCTCCTCTTTAGCGGTGTATTTAAGGAAAACCTCTTCCAGGGTATGCGAGGCCTGTCTCATTTCAACAAGTATCAGACCGGATTCAACAACCGCCTTAAAGACATCCTGCCTTATATCCTCTTTGCCGGAACTTTCAAGTGTCAGAACCGTAAAAGGCCCCTCAAGCGACTGTTCTATATTCGCAACCGACTTCACCTTGGAAAGCGCGGCGGCAGCTTTCGCCGGCTCGCCTAATAGTTTGACAATTATCCTGTCCTTCCCTTCAATGGCCGCTTTATCCGTCACCGCGGCTACCCTGCCTTTATTGATGATTATTATCTTCTCGCAAGTCATGCTGACCTCGGGCAGTATGTGGCTGCTTAAAAGCACGGTCCGTGAACCGCCGAGGCTCTTTATGAGTTCTCTGATTTCAATAATCTGTTTCGGGTCCAAGCCGATGGTAGGCTCGTCAAGGATGAGAACTTCCGGGTCATTGAGCAAAGCCTGCGCGATTCCGACTCTCTGCTTATAACCGCGGGAAAGCCTGCCGATAATCCTGTGCTTGACATCTTCAATCCTGGCAAGTCCCAGCGCTTTCGCGACCTTCGCGCGTCTTTCTTTGAAGGTAATCCCCTTAATTTGAGAGACGAATTCGAGGTAATCTGAAACTACCATCTCGTAATAGAGAGGCAGCACTTCCGGAAGGTAACCGAGCCTTTTCTTTACTTCCATGGGTTCTTCAATAATATCAAAACCTGCGATCTTTGCGGTGCCGGAAGTAGGCGCAAAATATCCGGTCAGCATCCTCATAATCGTGGTTTTTCCCGCGCCGTTTGGGCCGAGCAGGCCGACGATCTCGCCTTTCTCCGCCTCAAAGGTAACATCCTCTACCGCCCTGGTCGGGCCGTAATACTTAGTCAGCCTGGATACTTTGATCAAGGTTCCTCCTGTTCAATTGAAACATTTTTTTCAAAACGCATTGTATGGACACTGTTTTCAGGCTTTTTGTTCCCTTACTTTTCGTCAGCTTTCTTTTTCAGCTCATCAAGCTTGTTTAACGCTTGAATGGGTGTAATCCCTTCTAAATCAAGGGCTCTTAGATCCTTTACCACCTGCGGCGTTTCTGCTGGCTTCTGCGGTTTTTTCTCGGAGGGGCTTTCCGTGAACATGGAAAGTTGGGCAGAGATAATTCCGGTGGCGCCTATCCTTGATCGCCCTTCTTCGTCGTAATTGGCTTTTTCTAGGTTTAAGAGTATCTCTTTCGCGCGTTCCAGGACTTCACCCGGAAGCCCCGCCAGCCTTGCCACCTGTATGCCGTAACTCCTGTCTGCCGCCCCTTCAACTATCTTTCTCAGGAATATTATTTCATCGTTCTTTTCCTTAACCAGTATATTATAGTTTTTAACCCTCGGGCTTGTCAATGCCATTTCAGTTAGCTCGTAAAAGTGGGTGGCAAAAAGGGTTTTGGCCCCAAGCTTGCCTGCCGTGGCGATATATTCAGCGACTGCCCAGGCAATGCTTATGCCGTCAAAGGTTGCTGTTCCCCTGCCTATCTCATCCAAAATAATCAGGCTCTTGGCCGTGGCATTATTAAGGATGTTCGCTGTCTCAATCATCTCAACCATGAAGGTAGAATGGCCCAGCGCTATATTGTCGGAAGCTCCGACTCTCGTAAAGATCCTGTCGACGATGCCAATGGCGGCCGTCTCCGCGGGTACGAATGAGCCTATCTGAGCCATAAGGGTGATTAGCGCGGTCTGCCTGAGATAGGTGGACTTGCCGGCCATATTCGGACCGGTAAGGATTATCAACTGGCGGGTCTCCGTATCAAGTTCCGTGTCGTTCGGTATAAAATCACCCTTGACCAGCAGCTCAACAACAGGGTGTCTTCCGCCTTTTATCGAGAGACTTCCCGACTCGCCGACTGCCGGGCGGTTGTAATTATTTGCCGCTGCTGCCTCTGCAAGCGCAGCCAGGGTATCTGCCGCGGCCGCGGCTCCGGCGTTCTTCTGGAGCGATGGTATAAAAGCGGCAATTCTTTCCCTTAACTCATTGTAGAGGCCAAGCTCAAGCCCGCCTATCTTTTCTTCGCTGGAAAGCACCAGAGTCTCGTATTCTTTCAATTCCGGAGTAATATACCTTTCGGCATTTGCGAGGGTCTGCTTCCTGGCATAGTCCGCCGGAACGGGAGAAATATTGGCCTTGCTGACCTCTATATAGTAGCCGAATACCGAGTTAAAACCGACCTTGAGAGTGGAGATGCCTGTGCGCTTGCGCTCCTTTTCCTGAAAAGCTAGTATCCATTCCTTTCCTCCGCGGCTCGCAAAACGGAGTTTGTCAAGTTCCGGATTAACCCCGTCCTTGAAGATGCCTCCCTCCTTGACGGAAACGGGAGGCTCGTCGTTTATGCTATTTGCTATCTCTGAGGACACAGCCTCAAGAGGGTCAATATGCATAGCGGTTTTCGCCAGCAATACAGGGCCGGAGTCCTTTAACATTGCTTTAAGTTCAGGGAGTTTACGCAGGGAATTCTTCAGTGCTATAAGTTCCTTCGGATTAACTGACCTGCAGCCTATCTTTCCCGCCGCGCGTTCAAGGTCTATTATACCGGCCAGCAGTTTTCTCAACTCTCCCCGGAATATCCCGTCTTCTCTGAGTTTTGAGACAGCGTCAAGCCTTTCATTTATGGGGTCAACCAGAAGAAGCGGTTCCATTATCCACCTGCGCATCAGCCTGCCGCCCATTGCCGTCACGGTCCTGTCCAAAACGCCGCAAAGCGTTCCTTCACTGCTGCCGTCAGTCATCTTTTCCGTTAGTTCCAGATTTCTTCTGGTGGCATCATCAATTACCATATGGCCTGTCGCGCTGTAAGGTATGAGCCGGTTTATGTGCGAAATTGAGTTCTTCTGGCTCTCGAGAAGGTATTCAAGGACCGCGCCGGCGGCAGGAAGCGCGGGACTTTCCGGGTTTATACCGTAGCCTTCCAGGGAAGCGCACTTGAAATGTTTCTTCAGGCGGCTCTCCGCCTGCTCCGGGTCAAAGTTATAATCCTCCGTAAAATTTAGGAGCATGCCCCTCGCCTTAAGCGCAAGGACGAATCCCGGGGAGGTTTTTTCAAGCGATAAGGGAAGCAGCGCTTCGGACGGCAGAAACCTCGAAATCTCTTCCAGCGCCGCCTCAGGCGGCTCTGTCCAGTCAAGTTCCGTCACATAGAACTCGCCCGTGGAAATGTCCGCAAACGCCAGCCCTGCCTTTCCGCCGGACACAAAAAGTCCGGCAAGATAATTATTTGCCTTACCGTTCAGCAGGGCATCCTCTATGACGGTTCCGGGCGTGATAAGCTTTACGACTTCCCTTCTGACTAAGCCCTTCGCGAGTTTCGGATCTTCAACCTGCTCGCAGATTGCCACCTTGTGCCCTCTTTTAATAAGCCGTGTTATATAGTTGAGAGCCGAATGGAAGGGTATACCGCACATCGGGACTTCCGTCCCGGCTCCGGAAGGGCCTTTGGAGCCTCTTTTTGTGAGGACTATGGAGAGGATGGAGGACGCGAGTTTCGCGTCCTCAAAAAACATCTCGTAAAAATCCCCGAGCCTAAAGAAGAGTATCGCGTCAGGATATTTCGCCTTGATCTCGCGGTACTGTTTCATCATGGGGGTAAGATTTATTTCAGAAGACATCTAATCTCCAAGACCAATACGGTCGTTTGTAACGTTTGCAAGGTTCTTAACGTTCATAACGTAAGACAAAGTACAAATCATTATTCCATTCTTTTCGTTGTAAACGTTACGAACGTTAATAAAGTAAACCTTTTTCCCTTTATGCGCATTACGTTACAAACGTTAAGAACGTTAATAACGTTATAAACCTTAATGCGTACTTCGCCGGAAAAGCGTTTATGGAATAGTAAACTCCGA